>JACMRM010000232.1 GCA_014376445.1 Bacteriovorax sp.
AAACAGTTAACAACTTAATGAAGAAGTACGAAGGAAAAATTAAATTTGTGTTTAAACATCTTCCATTAAGTTTTCACGAACAAGCGATGATTTCTGCTCAATACTTCGAAGCAATCCGTATGCAAAATAACGATAAAGCTTTTGCATTTCACGACGAAGTATTTGCAAACCAGGCAAAACTAAAAAACGGCGTTGCATTCTTGGATTCTGCAGCTAAGAAAGCGGGTGCTGATATGGTAAGACTTAAAAAAGATTTAAACTCAGATGCGGTTAAGAAAAGAATTGCTGCTGATGTTGAAGAGGCCGGAGCATTCGGAATGCAAGGAACTCCCGGGTTCCTTTTAAATGGAGTACCTGTAAGAGGGGCGTACCCAGCTGAGTATTTCGTAACATTAGTTGATGAACTAAAAAAACGCGGTCTTCTTAAAATCTAAAACACACATTCTTTGACTGGCCTGGTCTTCTGAATAGGAGACCAGGCCAGATTTAGAATTTTTTTAATATTCACATTTTCATAATTAACTTTTCACAAATACACCTTTTGACATCTTCCGCCTATTTCTCACAACAGATGTAAGAATCAGTAAGTCTAATCTGTCATTATAATGACTTACTTAAGCACAAAAACGTCAATTTAGTGACTTATACAATGTAAGTTTAGTTACGATATATCATACAGTTAAGTCATTTATACACACGAAAAGGGTCATAAATAGGGCGTAGAAAACTTGGCATGAAGGGTGCAATTGGTATTAGTGTGTGTGTGGAGAAACTATTAAAAGGATTTTTTTAGCTCTCCTGTGAATGTCTCTCAAAAAGCCCATTGCTGAAATATGCACTGGGCTTTTTTGTTTTAGCCAACATCTTCAATATAATCAAAATATAATAAAAAAACCACTAACCACTAACCACTAACCACTAACCACAAAACATTGGAATATCTGTGAAAAAATTTATCTGTTTGCTAGCTATCTTAGTCTCAACAAATCTTTTGGCCGAAGGTGGAGTGAATGGTTTGGGTATTGTCTTTGGTGATCCATCGGGAATTACTTACCAACGAAAATTTACTGACCAACAGTTTGCGGATTTTTATTTTGCTTACAACTGGGATAATGAAACGCTTTTTATGGCCGACTATAAATTTCGTCTCCCAGGTTTATTTCCTTCAAACATTCCCGTTATGCCTTATGTAGGTATAGGTGCTTATTTAAAATTCAAGGATCACAAGCATGACGATGATGTCGCTCTCGCAGTTCGAATCCCATTGGGGATTGAGTGGAAGATCCCACAAGCGCCTGTTACAGTGTTTGGTGAGCTTGTTCCGGCCCTTCAGTTAGTGGATAGAACAGATGGCGATTTCCAAGGTGGAATTGGTGCAAGATATTTCTTTTAGAGAGTTAGTATTTTAAAATATTATTTTAGTTATGAGCAGGCAGGACGAGATAAAATTTCGTTTTGCCTGTTGCATTTTCAAGGTTGAGGTCACCTCCATTAATTTGCCTCTAGACTCCTCAGAAATTCCATTGCCATTATCCGTGATGGAAATTATAAACTGACTTTTATTTTTAGAAATACAGACTTCAATCACTGGATGATCAGTTGTCTTGATCGCCTCAAATGCGTTGGACAAAGAGCAACATCTGGGTAGGCGTTAAACTGAATTTCTGTGATGAAATAGCGCAAATTTTGAGGGCAGTGCTACTCCATGAATGGATATTCTTTTTTTTAATAAATGTTACAATTAAGCTTGAAAACGTAAATACACTGATAGCTATTCTTCCAGAAAGATTGTCCTGAAAAAAAAGGGTTCTATTTGGTCATGAGGAAGTAAAAAATCAAGCTACAGATGCTGCAGCAAAAAAATTAACATCAGTGATCCATAATTTTATAAATTAAACCCGCCAGTGTTCTGGCACCTTTTTGTGAAAGGTTATCATACACGGGATTATATTCATAAAAACCATAATGTTTCACTCGCAACACATCTTGAGCATAAATTAAGAGTTCTTCAACAAAGTGATAGGGAAGTCCACGGTGATTAACAGCAGAAACACCTTCCATGATTCCAGAATCAAGTGCATCTGCATCCAGTGAAAAAAGATATAGTGCTTCATGATCGTAGGGGATCATGCGTTCAAATGTTTTTCGGTTATTAGTAAAATTATTGGTTAAGTGCCTTAAGTCATCATAGGTCGCTACAACTTCTTTTGCAGATCCTAACTCATTCATTGACGTTTTAGAATTGGCGAAGTCGTGTATTCCAAGTTGAATCAATTCGAATTGGCCTTCGAACTCGTTGGCAAATTGTCTGAAAGGAGTTCCTGAATTTGAAAATTCATCCACGCGCGTATCGAGATGAGCATCAATGTTAATCACTTTTATTTTTTTTGATTTTGTATTTAATGCTTTTAAAAGAGGGTAGACGTGATCATGGCCTCCACCCAGATATATAAACTTTGAAGCTTTGGGGTAGCTTTGAAGTGCTGTGGCCAGAGTCACGCTGTATTCTTTCTGAGCATACTCAAAAGATTCCAGTTCAAGAGCTGGTTTTGCAATTTCAATTTCGGACCAGGTCTGTTCATTGTGTAGGGCCAATTTTTTGACGATATTGATAATCGCTTCTGGAGCGAAATTGGATCCACGTCTACCGGCGTTTCTGATTGTCCCGATGTCAGATGAAGATTTAAAAAAAAGAATGTCGGCCGCACTTGGAGCAGTTTTATTTTTAATGATACGCTCGCTATCTCGCGTGCTGGCGTTTTCAATAATCAGATCTTTTTTCATGGATACCCTCATTTGCGGTTTACCTAAACGGACATGTGAGTATATCATTAAAAGATCAAATGAATAAAGATTGGTTTATATTTAAAGGCACCCACCATCTTGGACCATTTTCCTTACAGGAAATGGAAGAGTTTTTCACAGTCGGTGAAATTAATTTTCAATCCCTAGTCTGGCGTGAAGGAGCAGAGAAGTGGGAAGCGTTGGGAAAAACCCGCGAACTTGAATTTCTCATCAAAAAACCAAATATTAAACCTGAGCTGCCGAATACTGAGGCACCTCCGATGTCCGATCTTCCGCCTGAGCTTCCAGCTTTGCCGGATGACCATGAAGATCCGCCGGTTCTGCCAAAATTTTTACAGCACGACGGGCCTGCCGCTTATAAAGCAAAAACTGAACTGAATCTGGAGATAGATGAGCCGCCTCCGATTCCTCTTGATGCGATTTTAAATCCACTGGGGAGACGACCTGATTTTAAAAATAAACCTGAAAATCTCATTAACTCAAAAACTATTTTTGGAATTTGTGTCATTGTCTTCGGTGTCGTTCTCGCGTGGTTTTTCGTGAATGAAAGATCTTCGGCAGTGCAAATTAGAGTAAAAGGCGTCATGCCGGTCTATCAGGAAAAACTGCAGGAGATTGCGGCCCAAAAAACACCTTCGATTACCGTTGGCATGGCACTGTCACTAGACGGGCGCACGCTTTATGCTTCAACCAATAAAGACGGCGAAATTTTATCGATCATAAAATTAAAATCGCTTCCCAATAGAGTTCTAGGGACAACAGAAGCAGAGCTGATGGTCCGCGGAGTGATCAGAAATCACCTGGGAGAGTTCTCGCGCATGCAGCTCACTAAAGGCCCGCAGTTTGTTCCGGGTGAGTACGATGTTGAATTTACCGGAAGAAAAGTTTTTTTCCTTAACCGCTCCTTTAAATTTTTAAATGGCATTTCATTCTTTAAAAAATTAAATACTGATTACAACTTTCACTCTTCGACTCTCATATACGCGGGCACTCCACGCGAGTTTGAAAAGAAACTGATCGATTACAAAGAGTTAATTACCAATGAAAAGCTGAAGCCTTTTAACGACAAACTTGAGCGCTTGCAGACATTTTCATCGCTCTTAAATAAAACTGTTGAATACTATCTACTCGCAATGGAAACAGTAAAGAAGCCGAAAGATATTTCCGGTTTTGAAAAGCAGTACATTAAAGAAATTTCGCCAATCATTCAATCGTTAGTTGTTGCTGCCAATGAAATTGCAAAAACGACTGAGGCAAAAGAAACAGACACGCGTTTTAAAGTGGCGACTTATGCTTCACAGGTTCAGCTAGGGAAACAGATCGGTGAGCTCGCTAGTGACATGATTACTGAGACCGGCAAACTGAAAAAAATTACTGGTGCTGAGAAAGCAAAATTAAAAGCGAAATTCGAAGTTCGTTATAAAAATATCAAATCTCAGGTCGATGCTCATGTGACAAAGCTTCAGGTAGAGATCCAGAAAATTTCCAATTAAAATCTCCCTAATTCTTGTTAATTAAATATTGGATAGGCAGATTTGGGAACGTAACTCAATTTATGATCGCAAACAAAATCTCCTTTTTCTGATTTTTTCACAGTCGATCCGAAATAAAGTGGATCGTGTTCAAAAATCATTGTCAGATGTTTTTGCTCTATAAAAGTTAAAAATTCTTTTTTATCAACGGTCGTCACACCGGGAGAAATATCGTAACCCATGACCCATGGAATGTTCACATGATTTGATGTCGGAATCAGATCGGCCATGTAAATCATTTTATTGTCGTAAGCGTGCACCAGGTAAGGGGTGTGGCCCATCGAGCATTTGAATTTAATTCCTGCTGTGATCTCACCTTCCATCCCATCAAGGAAATGAACTTTTTTATTTTCCTCGTACCATTTTAAAACCGGCATGAAGTATTCAATCTGAAATGAGCCGCCGTCTCTTTCTGTCGGCGCCTGCGAGTATTCAAAATGCTTTTTATGAAGATGGACTGTCGCATTTTTTAAAACAGGTTCGATCTTTCCATCGACCATTTTGCCAATTCCGCCAACGTGATCGAAGTGCAGATGAGAAATAATAATGTCGGTAATATCTTCCGGTTTCATACCAATTTCAGCGAGAGATAACTCAAGCGGTGAAGGAAGTCCTACAACACCAAAGCGCGAATCCCATTTTTCTCCGTGGTAATCACCGATACCGGTATCGATAAGAATATTTTTTATGCCGTCTTTAATTAGGATCAAGCGAAGAGCGAGCTCAATTCTATTTTGATCATCGGCCGGATGAACTTTATTCCACAAAGGCTTGGGAATAATGCCAAACATGGCACCGCCATCAAGTTTGAAGCGCGCAGGTTCAAGAGAGAAGTATTGTTTACTTTGCATATCGTTAATCCATTTTTAAGGGGGAAACTTGGAATCCTTGCTCTAGATTAAATATTTGTTTTGAATTTGGCATTTTTTTTATTAAAAGAGCTGATATTGAAGCGATGTTCCGTGCAGGAGTTGCACCCGCCCATTATTATGATCGCGACTCACAATTTTGTATTTTCACACGCAATCTCATAATGAGGAGAACCTATGAACGTTCATGAGTATCAAGCAAAAGATTTGATGCGCAAATTCGGTATTAAAGTTTTAAAAGGCGAAGTCGCAAAAACTGTTGATGAAGCAGTAAAAGGCGCAGAAAAACTCGGTGGAAAAATTTGGGTTGTTAAAGCTCAGATTCACGCAGGTGGTAGAGGGAAAGCTGGCGGGGTAAAACTTGCAAAGTCTCTAGAGGAAGTAAAAAAATATGCAAGTGAGATTCTTCACTCGACACTAGTCACTCACCAAACAGGTCCCGAAGGAAAAAAAGTGAATACACTTTTAATCGAAGAAGGATGCAACATTGCTAAGGAATTTTACTTAGGAATCGTTCTTGATAGAAATAATTCAAAAGTCACTTTCATGGCATCGAAAGAAGGTGGAGTAGAAATTGAAGAAGTCGTTCATAAAAATCCAGAAGCTATTGTAAAAGTTTCAGTTGATCCTTCAACTGGATACCAACCATATATTGGAAGAGAATTATCTAATGCACTTGGATTAGACGCTGCTCAAGCAAAAGAAGCAGACGCATTTTATCGCGGTCTTTATAAACTTTACACTGAATCAGATTGTTCAATCGCAGAAATCAACCCGCTTGTATTAACTGCTGACAATCAAATGATCGCTCTTGATGCGAAATTAAACTTCGATGAGAACGCTCTTTTCAGACACCCTGACATTGCAGCTTATAGAGATTTGACTGAAGAATCGGCAAAAGAAGTTGAAGCTTCAAAATACGGCCTTTCATACATCGAACTTGATGGAAACATCGGGTGTCTTGTAAACGGAGCAGGGCTCGCTATGGCAACTCTGGACATCGTTAAACTCAACGGCGGAAACGCTGCTAACTTTCTTGACGTAGGAGGAGGAGCAACGAAGGAAGCAGTTGAACAAGCTTTCAGAATTATTCTTTCTGATTTAAACGTGAAGGCCATTCTAGTTAACATCTTTGGTGGAATCATGAAATGCGACATTATCGCAGAGGGTGTTGTCGCTGCTGCTCGCGCGGTTTCATTAAGTGTTCCTCTCGTTGTTCGTCTTGAAGGAACAAACGTAGAGCTTGGTAAGAAAATTTTAAAAGAATCAGGTCTTGCAATTACATCTGCAACTGATCTTGGCGATGCTGCTGTAAAAGTAGTAGCTGCTGCAAAAGGAGCAAAATAATATGGCAATCATGATTGATAACAATACTCGTTTATTCACTATTGGTATTACTGGTAAACAAGGAACTTTTCACACAAAACTTTCGCAGGAATACGGAACAAAAGTTGTCGGTGGAGTGACACCTGGCAAAGGTGGAACTGTTCACGAAGGATGGCCGGTTTTCAATACTGTTAAAGAAGCAATAAAAACAACAGAAGCAAACGCAGCGATGGTTTTCGTACCACCTCCGTTTGCGGCCGATGCAATCTTAGAATGTATCGATGCAAAAATGCCAATTATCATTTGTATTACAGAAGGGATTCCTATTTTAGATATGGTTAAAGTGAAAGGAGCTCTTGCTCGCTCACCGGAAGTTCGTTTAGTAGGACCTAACTGTCCTGGTGTAATCACTCCTGGACAATGTAAAATTGGAATCATGCCAGGACAAATTCATTTACCTGGAAGAATCGGAATCATCTCTCGTTCTGGAACTCTTACCTACGAAGCTGTTGGACAATTGACTGCTCGAGGTATCGGCCAGTCAACTTGTGTTGGTATCGGTGGAGATCCGGTTAACGGAACTAACTTCATTGACGTTTTAGAAATGTTCAACAACGATCCGGATACTGACGGTGTGATCATGATTGGAGAAATCGGTGGAACTGCTGAGACAGATGCTGCTAGATGGATCAAGAAAAATATGAAGAAGCCGGTTGTTGGATTTATCGCTGGAGCTGCAGCACCGAAAGGAAAGAGAATGGGCCATGCCGGTGCGCTTATATCGGGAGAAGACGATACAGCAGAAGCTAAGTTTAAAGTTCTTGAAGAGTGTGGTATCACAGTCGCAAGATCACCTGCTGACCTGGGACTTAAGTTAGAAGAAGCAATGAAAGCAAAGAACATTACGTTAAGAAATAAATAGTTTTAAATAGAATTCTTTAAAGGAGAAATACAAATGGAAAGAACATTTTCAATCATTAAGCCAAACGCAGTAGCAGATTCAAACATCGGAAACATCATCGCACGTTTCGAAAAAGAAGGTCTTCGTATCGCTGCTCTTAAACTTACTCACTTATCAAAAGAAAAAGCAGAAGGATTCTATATCGAACACAAAGACAGACCATTCTTTGGTTCTCTAGTTGGCTTCATGACTGAAGGACCAGTGGTACTTATGGTTCTTGAAGGTGAAAACGCAGTAGAAAAAAACAGAAAGATCATGGGAGCTACAAATCCTGCGAACGCAGAAGAAAACACAATCAGAAAGCTATACGCTAAATCAATTGAAGCTAACGCTGTTCACGGATCTGACTCTCAAACAGCAGCTGATCGCGAGATCAATTACTTCTTCGACAAAAATGAAGTTAAAGCTAGATTCTAATTTTTAAAATAGAGGTCCGCTTTTATAGCGGGCCTTTTTTGATTACTTATTTGTAATAGAGCAATTTTTTCCAATACTCCATCACTTACGCCAGAAAACTGTTTAATGTTTAATCACCCGATTTGAATTTTTTTCCTGAAAAGCTCCTTCCATAGCTATTCGTGAGTAAAGTCTGCTTATAACTTTTTTATAAAAGCGGAGATGGTTATGAAATATTTTCTTCTAAGCATATTATTTGTTTCTTCATTAAATGCATTTGCTCAGTCTGAACCTAAATTTACATGGGATGGAAATATTCCTTTAGAAGGAGTTACGACAACAGATGCCCATTCTGAAAATGTCAGGATGGATCAGGCCGAAATTCTTTTAACAGATCAGCTTTCAGAAAACATAAAAGCTTCGATTAAATTAAAACTTGATCGCGATTTAATTTTAGATGGAGCACCTGTCCCTCAGAATTTTAATTTTGAAGACTTCATTAAGGCCGCTCATATTGAAATCAAAAACATTGGCGGGAAACCAGTAGCATTCGTTATTGGAAAGCAAGAAATTGCTTATGGATTCGATAACACAATGATGCCGATTCCAAAAGAAAGTCCGGTTCATGAATTGGGTGTTCATAATGAAGTCGTAGGTTTTACAGTTGTTCTTGATACAAACTTTCAATTATTCGATAAAATAGAGGCTTCAGTTTTTGAAACTAAAGATGGGGATTTAAAAATCGGAACTATTGATGGATACGCAGTCCGTTTCAGTAAAGATGTGACTAAGCAGATTCAAGTGAAGGCTTCAGCAATGCATTTAGGCAATGGAGATAATCTTGAGCTGGGAGTAGAAAACAGGCAGGATATTGGCATAATCGTTCAATCAAAAGATGGAAAATGGACTTTCTGGAATGAAAATATTCACTTTGATAATAACCCGGATTATAGAGATTCTCATTATGCTATTTCAGCAGGTCTTTCTCATAAATTGGGGCAGGGACAGCTGGCAATAGATGCAACTCTGATTCCGCAGACTTTGAAAAGAGTCGGAATCGGGTATAACATGAATCTTAGTAAGCATGTTATCGTTGGAGCTGAGGCGAATTATACAACCTATAATGCCGGGACTGATTTGAAAAATGGCATGCGCTATGGTGTTTCCATAAGATATGTATTTGGCGGTCACTCAAATGCAGACGATGCTAAAAATATTTTTAAAAATTTAAAAAGAAAATAAAACAGAAATGAAAGAAAAAGCAAAAGTTATTGCCTACATTTTTAGAATGAAAAACAATCAGAAAGAGATTCTGGTTTTTGCTCATAAAGATTTTCCAGAGGCCGGCATTCAAGTTATCGGCGGTAGTGTGGAAAAAGGTGAAGCCTTTGCTTTCGCACTTGTTAGAGAAATTTTAGAAGAGTCGGGACTCATCGTTCAGGAAAGTGATTTTAAAAAAATTGGACTAACTGAATATCAACGTAAAGATAAATTAGAAATTAATCATCGTCATTATTTCGAAATGATATCGAAAGATCTGCCTGACTCATGGACTCACATTGTAGTGTCCGACGGCGAAGATAATGGTCTGCTCTTTGACTTTTTCTGGCTTTCCATTCACGAAGCAAAAGAGCATCTCACTGGAGATTTTGGCGAACTTCTGGGCTAGGCATTTTCGTTGCCCTGTCCACTCCACAAAATTACTGCGGTATTGTTGTCCTCACTTAATATTCTTAAGTGTTTTGCTGTGGCATTCACGTTAATTATCACGCGGTATTTAGATCCAGCTACATAGTTCATGATATAATAAATAGCGTTCCAGTCCGTCGTGAATTCCCGCCGACAAGACCGATAAAAATGTAAAAATTTTTGTTCGGATACAACTCATCGTTCTTAAAATGTGATAGTATAGTAGAAGAAGTTGAAAGAGATTTTTGGCGTATACTTGTTTTCTTAACCACTTCAAAAAATCTTATTTGGATCTGCTTTTTGTCTTCTCTCGATTTCTTTTTTAATTCCTGAACGCCCGCCGGTTATCTTCGCCGATTGCACCTTTGGGTTATAGGCCGTCAGAAAAACCAAAAAAAAAGGGCAGGATTGAAATTTTCATAGGTAATATCCTAATTGGGAGTCAGTTTTTGACGGTTACTACCCCAAAAACGCTTTAATAAAAGCCAGTTATGTAGATATTACAGGGTTCATTGTGGCACGAGCTGCAATACGTTATAGTGTGCTTAGTTATAAATGGAGGTCTAAATGTTTTCAATTGGAGATTATGCAGTCTGCCCCGGTCACGGAGTCGGTCAGATTTGCGATATTCAAGAAAGAGAAATGGGCGCTCAAACCAAGACTTTCTACATCATCAAAATTCTAGCTAACGGCATGACCGTTATGGTTCCTACTGACAGTGAAACTGGTATCCGTGGCCTTGTAGGGGACGCAGAAGTAAGTCAGGTTTACACTCTTTTAACAGATCACGATATCAAGGTTGATAACTCGACCTGGAACCGTAGATACAGAGAATATAGTGCGAAAATTAAGACGGGTTCAGTGGTAGAAATCGCTGAAGTTTTGCGCCAATTATTTCTTTTAAAAGAAAAGAAAAGTCTGAGTTTTGGTGAGAAGAAAATGCTGGATCAGTGCCGTGAGCTTTTAGCTCAGGAATTTTCTTTAACGAACCAGATCGATAAAAATACCATCAATGAAAAAATTAACTCTTATTTCCAGTAGTAAAAAAGGCCCTTTTAGGGCCTTTTTTATGTTAAACTTTTAGGGCAACCTTCAAGTTAAACATATTGCTATTTGGGAATGTCATGGAAAAAATCTCTGTCTTCAACAACCTTACCCGCTCAAAAGAAGAATTTAAACCAATCGATTCAAACCTTGTTAGATTCTACAGCTGTGGACCAACGACTTATGATTTTCTTCACGTAGGAAATGCCCGTGCTGCTGTAGTGGCAGATTTATTTCATAGAACACTTAAAGCTTTTGGTTACAATGTAAAATTCGTAAGAAACTTTACTGATGTTGACGATAAAATTTTAGAGACTGCAAGAAAGCGCGGAATTCATCCGAAGCAGCATGCTGATGAATTCATTAAAGAGTGTTTGCAAGATTACGAATGCCTTGGAATGCTTCCGGCTTCTGCCACTCCTACGGTGAGTGAGAGTATGCCGGAAATTATTCAGATGATTCAGGATTTAATTAATAAAGGTTACGCTTATACGGTTCCTAAAAAAGATGGATCGGAAGAAGTTCTTTATAATGTTCCAAAGTTTGCAGACTACGGAAAACTTTCAAAGATAAAACTAGATTCTCTTCAGCACGGGATTCGTGTTGAAACAGATGCTCAGAAAAAAAATCCGTCGGATTTCGTTTTATGGAAACCAGCTAAGCCTGAAGAAGGCTGGAGTTGGGATTCTCCATGGGGGAAAGGGCGTCCAGGGTGGCACATCGAATGTTCTGCTATGGCAAAAAAACATTTAGGCAATACGATTGATCTTCACCACGGTGGAGTTGATTTAATGTTCCCGCACCATGAAAATGAAATTGCACAATCTGAAGCTGCTAACGGATGCCCGTTTTGCAATAACTGGTGCCACAACGAATTCGTGAATTTTGGTTCTGAAAAAATGTCGAAGTCGTTAGGGAACGTTATTACAATCAGAAAATTTACTGAAACTTTCTCAGGGGCAATTTTAAGACATGTGGTTTTATCTGTTCATTACAGATCAAAGCTGGACTGGACGGAAGATTCAATTTCAAAAGCGATCGGTGAGCTTGAACGTATTCATGAATTTGTGATCCATTTATTTGGAGAGCAGAAACCTGGTGCGGGAGATCCTGTGGAGCTTCTGAAAGTTCAGAAAGCTTTAGTTGATATCAAACTTGAAATGGCCAATGACTTCAACGTTCCCGGTGCGTTGGGGATTTTATTCGGCGTGATTAAAGATTATAACCGCCTTTCTAAAATCGGCGTTGAGACGAATTACATTTATGCCGTCACAGAGATTGTAAATTTCATGAAGGATGCTACAGGACTTGTGCACGATTATCCGGAAGAGATTTTAAGTCAGTTGAATATTGCCCGCAAACATTTATCGGGAACGAGCGATTCAGGTGATGCAGAAATTGAAACTCTTTTAATTGAGAGAAAAACAGCGCGAGATACGAAAAACTGGACGAAGTCGGATGAGATCAGAAATCGCTTGAACGAGCTTGGTGTTGTTGTAAAAGACAACCCGGACGGGACATATATGTGGAGTTATAAATAGTGAGTGATGTAAAAAATGTTTTTACTGAACTAGACGAAAAAAATTCAGGGAAT
>JACMRM010000233.1 GCA_014376445.1 Bacteriovorax sp.
AAAAGCTCAGGAATGAAGTCAGTAAAAAACTGGACGAACGAAGTTACGCCGGATTTAAAATATCCTTTAGCAAAATTGAATAAGTCCATTTTTAAAGTATTTTTGCTGAAAATATATTCATCAGATTCAGAACATCCGCGCGGTCTTCAGCTTTTACATCTTTACAGATAATATCGCTTACATCATTGCATGTTCTTACGATTTTTTCTTCTTGTGCGGCATTAGTCTTTATTGAGCATTCAATACACGTTTTTCTTCCTGCTGGAGCTGCTGTTGCAGATGAGGCAAGCGATGGAATAACCATCGTTAAAATAATAAATAAACTTATAATTTTTTTCATTATTTTACTTCCAGTTCCTGCGCTTTAATTTGCGCAAGAATATTGTCTACTTCTTTTTGTGCGATCTTTCCGTTGTCTGATGAAGACTCATTGATAACTTTAACTTGCAGGAAATCATGAGCGTAATAAACATTCGACTCTGCAAAATAAACTTTTTTATGATCTATCTTATTATATGTCCCGAAAATATTAAGCTGCGGAAGACTTCCAAATTTGGATAATTTATAATCATAGAAGTTTACGTCGGTAAAACCAAAAACTTTATACATATCTTTTCTGGTTTCAAACATTTCGGTGATATCTTTTTTGAGAGTTTCTTTTTTCCAGGAGTTTGCCGGATCAAAAGTGCTGACTTGTAGATGGACTGCTTTTTTCGGATTATCTTTTTTTACGAAACGAATTTGTTTTTCTGACAGAATTTTTTTTCATATCCCTTCAAACTCAATTGAGTAAGCATTAGAGGCCATGAGAAGGCACACGAACAGCATCTTTGTTTTTTTCATTAAAACCTACTATATTGCTCATCTATCGGTGCAACATCTTAAAAACTTAAATTGTTCAAATGTTGACCAATAAAAATAGCAGAAGCGTTTAAAATTTAGACAAAGAAGCAAAGAGCCCTTCTAGAGGCAGATGATAGTGATCTTCAAAGATAGACATGCCTGCCGGTGCGATAATTTTCAGCGAATGTCCTTCTTCAAGTTTGAACATCTCACTTAGTTGCTCCTGATCTTTGTGTGCCAGCTCAAGTGAAGAAACCTCACCTTCAACTGAAATTTTTCCGGATGAAAAGCAATCATCCAGATTTCCCAACGGAAGATGGCCGGTAAGACTCCATAACATGAGCAGAAGTGGTAGCTCCAGATAACGGTATTCCTCTTCTTTGAATTTTTTTCCTTCTACTTCACCTTCGATGCAAAGAACGAAGCGCTTCAAGGGAAATTTTAATTTCCTTTCGCGTGAAAGATAAATAAATTTTTCTTTCACTCCACGCGTATACTTTCCCAGCCCAACAATCTCAATTCCAGGAATGCCATTCGAAGCATATCCAAAGATATCCACCGGGCAATACTGTCCAGCGTAAGGGTATAAACTTTTTGTCCTCATATTCATAAATATCTCCTGCATACTCCCTTGCTAAAAAGTTCTACTAAAAGCATTCTTAAGTACCAAAATTTAAAAAGGCTAAAACTTGATGAGCACAAAAATTGAAATGAGAGTTGAACATGATTTATTGGGCGAACTTCAAGTCCCGGCAAATGCGTATTATGGAATTCATACTCAACGTGCAATCGATAATTTTAAAATTTCTGACAGTCAGGTCGGCGATAATCATATTATGGTCAAAGCACTTGCTTACACTAAAAAAGCATGTGCTTTGGCAAATGGTGAAATCGGAACGATTGATGGAAAAATTGCGAATTTCATTGCTCTTGCCTGCGATGAAATTATTTTCAAGAACCGCTGTATGGACCAGTTCCCTTCTGATATTTATCAGGGGGGCGCCGGCACTTCGATCAATATGAATGCCAACGAAGTCATTGCCAATCTTGCGCTGGAGCTTATGGGCGAGAAAAAAGGAAGTTACCATATCATTCACCCGAACGATCATGTGAATAAATGCCAGTCGACGAATGATGCTTATCCAACAGCTTTCAGAATTGCACTTTATAAACACATCACACTTCTTATTACAGCTCTTGAAACTCTACGCGGATCTTTTGCAGATAAAGCTTTAGAGTTTAAAGACATTATTAAAATGGGTCGGACTCAGCTGCAAGATGCAGTTCCCATGTCACTGGGTCAGGAATTTCACGCTTACTCCACTTTAATCAAGGAAGAAATTAAACTTCTCAATCAATTAAAGGATCTCGTTCTTGAAGTAAATCTGGGAGCAACAGCGATCGGAACAGGAATCAACACTCCTCCAGGATACGCTCAACTTGCAGTGGAAAAACTCAGAGAGATCACGGGATTAAGTTATACTGTTTCAGAAGATCTTATTGAGGCCACTTCAGACTGCGGTGCTTATGTTATGATCTCCGGTGCTCTAAAAAGAAATGCAGTAAAGCTTTCTAAAATCTGCAACGACCTCCGCCTTCTGTCGAGTGGCCCTCGTGCCGGACTAAAAGAAATAAATCTTCCGGAGCTTCAGGCAGGGTCAAGTATCATGCCCGCTAAAGTGAATCCGGTTATCCCGGAAGTTGTGAATCAGGTTTGTTTTAAAGTTATCGGAAACGATCTGACTGTAACAATGGCCTCTGAAGCAGGACAACTTCAATTAAATGTTATGGAGCCGGTTATCGCTTCTTCGCTATTTGAATCCATCAATCTTCTGGAAAATGCCTGCTATAATTTAAAAAATAAATGCATAGATGGAATTACTGCCAATCCGGCAATTTGTTTTTCAAACGTCATGAA
The DNA here is from genome assembly GCA_014376445.1 of Bacteriovorax sp. Lineage (GTDB taxonomy): Bacteria > Bdellovibrionota > Bacteriovoracia > Bacteriovoracales > Bacteriovoracaceae > Bacteriovorax. The sequence goes on from JACMRM010000233.1 coordinate 2,762, forward strand.
CAGCATCGCTATCGTGACCTACCTCGACCCGATTCTAGGACATGAAAAATGTGATGAGATCGGCAAAGAGTGTGCCAACAGCGGAAGAACTGTAAGTGAAGTTGTTCTTGCTAAAAAATTGCTTTCGCAAGAACAACTCAATGATATTTTTTCAATTAAGAATATGCTTAATCCGAAATATACTGGAAAAAACTTTAAACTATAGTGCTTCCATCTCTTTCAGAATTCCATTAGTCGCATTGAACATCTGCGGAGTCGACTCCTTCACGTCTAATTTTTTAGCGTTTGCTCCAACCCATAAATCTTCATTCTTATGAACCTCTGCTGTTAACTCTCCTTGAGTGGCAGCAACAGTCCCTTCGCACACACAAAGGTAAGATTTTTTCTTCTTCTCATCGACAATGATCCCAAACTTCGTTCCACGCACGCCAAATGAAGCATATTTCGTTTTAATAACAAATTTCTCATCCGGAGTAAGCTTATTCACCAATGTATGCACTTGCCCTTTAAAAATGCTTAGAAGGCTGGATTTTTCTGTCAGCTCTTCGACTTTCACAAGCGCTTCAGTGAATCGCACTTTGTGCCCGTTTTGATATTTTATGATCAGATAATCGCCCTTTTTAGGAATTTTAATTTCCATTCCTCTGGCAACTTCTGCTCCTTCTCTGACTTCTTCACCATTGATAAAAGCAGATCCGCGGATCTTGACGATATTAGCGATCGGCAGAAAACCTGCAGCGTGAACATTAATAGCAAACAACATGATACAAATTAAACTAAAGACGACTTTCATTGAGTGTTTCTCCGTATGGTTTTGCAAAATAGCAATTTAGATTTTTTTCCAGCATCGAAAAGTGAGCGATGCTCAGGCGGTTAGCGTAAATTTTCTTAAGCTGCTCACAACCTTTTGCGGGCTCAAAACAATACTTAAGATCAGTCCTGTCACATGAAATAGAAATCATGACACTTGCACTCATCTCGCATTTCACTTTTTTAGTTTTATCGTCGACGATGGCGCGGGTAAGAGTTTTTTCCAGGGGAAACTTATTAAGGCAGAAATCCAGAGCGGGATAAACTTTACCCATGCAGTCGATTTCCGTCATGGATTTTGCTTCGATCAATTCAAGATTTTTTGCACCTAATTTTTCACAGACTTCCTTAAAAGGAAACTCTTCATATTTAGCATTGAGAATGTCATGCTTGATGACGGCAGCATTGAGATTAAAAGAAAGAAATGCGAAGAAGATGAAATTAATAATCATATGGAAAAATTATAGCGTTAATTTTCCCATATGGATAAAAAAAGCCACCCGAATGATGGTCTTTTTATAAAGACTACGACGGCCAAAGACCGCGCAATTTCATAGCTTTTTCAAGTCTTCTAATAGCAGCTACAAGAGCAGCTGATTTCATATTACAGTCGAATTCCTTCGAAGTTGCATAAACGTTTTCGAATGCATCTTTTAGAATCGAGTGAAGTCTCTTGTTAACTTCATCTAAATCCCAGAAGAATGATTGTAAACCTTGTACCCATTCAAAATAAGACACGATAACCCCACCAGCGTTACAAAGAACGTCAGGGATAAGAAAAGCACCTTTCGCAGTAACGATGTCTACAGCTTCTTTTGTAAGAGGGCCGTTGGCACCTTCAGCGATGATTTTTGCTTTTACAACGTGAGCGTTATCTTTAGTGATAACACCATCGATTGCAGCTGGAATTAAAACATCAACGTCTAGAGCGAATAACTCGTCGTTCGTGATGTGTTTTGTTCCAGGCATTCCTTTTAGAACTTTATTTTCCTTTACCCACAGTTCGCACTTAGCAATGTCCAATCCGTTTGGATCGTAAACACCACCAGACACGTCTGATACCGCTACGATTTTTGCACCTTGAGCGCGCAGGTCATGCGCAGCTGGAATACCAACTTTACCGAAACCATGAATAGCTACTGTCGTTTTTTGATTGATAGTCATACCGATTTTTTCAGCAGCGAAGTTTACACAGAATGCAACTCCTTTACCTGTAGATTCAGCACGTCCTTTTGATCCACCGATCTCAAGAGGCTTACCAGTGACGACAGCGCCGTCTGTGTAACCTTTAATTTGAGAGTATGTATCCATGAACCACGCCATTGTCTGGCCATCAGTTCCAATATCTGGAGCTGGGATATCGATGT
>JACMRM010000234.1 GCA_014376445.1 Bacteriovorax sp.
AAAAAGACTGCTTTCGGCATTTCTGAAATCTGTGGCCAAGAGCTCGTCAATTCGTAATTCAATGCCAAATAGATACTGAGATAATGTCGCTATCCCTAAAAGAAGAATGATTAAAGAAAATCCGTATCCTAGCTTCAGATGTAAGCGAGGCGAATCCTCTGGGTCACTCTTTAAAAAAAATAAAGCAAGGCTTGCAAACATAAGTCCAAGAGCAGTATTGGCCTTCATTGAAGTTGCAGAAAACCCTTTTAACTCGGGATAAACTAACCAGATTAAAAGCAAAGTAGATGAAGTGAAAAATCCAACAATGGAGCAAATTTTTGGAATCAGCTTAATTTTATTCTCAAACGATAGATCCTTCATCATCTTATTTCCGTAGAAGGAAAGAAGGATTTCGGCACAGTTTGACATGTGTTTCGGTAAGATTCTTTTCTTGCTGTCGTCATTCTTGCACCCTAGTCTTTTTCTGATGTTCGATGAGTTTATGTACTTCTATCCTTGAAGCGAATATTTTGAGTCTTTGATTCTGCTTAAAGCTTTTTGAAGAGCTTTTTCCACTTAAGGATCTTCTCAAAAACCCACTTCATGGAGATGGCTTCCACACAGTGCTGATTCATGGTCTGCCAGTTGAGTTAGTTAGACTTTGTAGCTTGGAATAGACCAATTAGTCAATACAAACCGGCAAGCGATGAGCTAGCGAAACATGCAAAGTTAATCAACAAATAAAGTGACTTTTATTGAGGGAGAAACTTTAAGCCCTTCTTTCAATTCTGCTAACAATGTCATCCCTAAGTTTTCTCATTTAGACGGAATGATCTTAATACTTAATTATAATTTCCCGAGAAAAATTGCTATTTCTTTTTTTGATCTCAGTCTATGGAAAGTAATGTGCTTATATGTTGGATCAATCATTCTTGCTTGATATCTAGAAACATTTGAAGAATAAGTTTTAAACAACCAAATTAAAATAGAATCCTTGGAAAACATTCTAAAGAATGATTCTTTATTTCCAGTTCCTTCCCAAAGCTCTTTTCTAGTCATGGCCCCTAATCAAAGAGCGCTTGAAATTTTGATAAAATGTTAGCCAAAAAGAGAGATCAATCCAAATCACAGTGTCAGCATCTTTCCACTTCCAGTCGTGCCAATGATAATAATTTTATTCATAGAACCAATGGATCATAATATTTGAAATATCCAGTAAGTTGTTTAGGCCCTCAATTGGATTCACACTGATCTCTTTTTTCTGTCAAAGTAATTTGTAATTTTTGAATTCAAGACAAAAAAAACCCCAGAAGGTTAACCCGGGGCTTAATATGATCGACTTCTTACGAAGGTTTTCACTGAAATAAATGTCGCGAAGAAAATGGGGTGGATGATGGGGCTCGAACCCACGACACCCAGAATCACAATCTGGTGCTCTACCGACTGAACTACACCCACCATAACCAAATTTCGTAAGCACATTTATAAAGGTACGAGGCTTTTCAGTCAATGGAAATGTTTTGTTTCTCAGGAGTTGTTGTAGATTTTGCCTGTTTAATTTTGACTCTTTATCATTTGTGCTATTAAATTAAATAAATGCGTTACGAGAATGAAGGAAGGTAAATATGAAGAATTTAAAAGGATTTTCTTTTTTAGCTTTAGTTATGTCCCTAGGACTGGGGGCGACTGCAGCATTCGGGTACGGAATGGGTATTTCAACATTTCCGCTTCAAGAAGATAAAAAAGTACTTTCTACTGAAGTCACAGGAATCGTACACAATGGTTCAGGTGTTGGGCTTCAGGCCCGTTATACACAAAAATTAACTACGACTTCAACTGTTGATGCCGGACTAGGTATCGCAGCTGGAGAGCGCTCAGCTCGTCTGTTTGCGGGTTATGATTACGAACTTTTTCCTGACTACGATACTCAGCCTCGTACATCTTTAAAAGCTTTCATCGAAAACTCAAAAGAATTCGGAACGAGAAGAAACATCATCGGTCTTGCGCCAACTGTTTCAAAAGGTTTTGATTTCTATGGGCACGAAGCGTTCCCATATCTGGCGATTCCATACGGGATCAGCTTAGATGGAAAAAGAAATGCATATGAGACAACTTTGAGTGCCAACCTAGGTATCTCTGGAACGATTGCTCCGGAATACTCAATGACATCAAAACCAGTAACAGCTAATGCTGAAGTGATTGTCGGATTAAAAGACAGCTTCTCAGGTGTGTTCGTTGGTTTCGGTTATCCTTTAGAATAAAAAAATGTTTAAAATAGTTTTCAGCGATTTTGATGGGACACTGACTTATAAAGAAGGTCTGGGTCCCATTTTTTTTGATGTGCTTTCACTTCTTGAAAGCAAAAAAGTTCCACTTGTCATTGTAACAGGCCGTTCACTTTCGTGGGGGCATTTTCTTCTGACTCACTTTCCATTCTTAACGGATGTGATTGTTGAAGGCGGCGGAGCAATTGTTTCCAGGAATGGAAAGTTTATTACTGAAGAGTGTTTAATCAGCCCACTTGAAGTGCAGACGCTTGCTGATTTTTGTACAGACTTTAAATTAAAATTTCCAACGACTCCTTTGTCAGTTGATTCCTTTGGAAGAAAGACTGATAGAGCGATTGAGCTTCATGATTTGCAGGATGGAATTTTGTTTTCTCATCTTGAGCAGTTTTTAATTGAAAAAAAAATTAATTTTTCTACTTCGAATGTCCATTTAAATTTTTGGTGTGGAGAAGTTTCGAAATATAGAGCTGTTCAACACTTTTTGAAATTGAAAGGGGCGAAAGCGGAAGACTGTGTGTTCTTTGGTGACTCTCTCAATGATCAGACGATGTTTAAGTCATTTAAAAATTCTGTGGGTGTGGCCAACATTTCTACGATCATTGATCGACTTGAATTTAAACCTACAACTATTCTCATTGGTGACGACAATGTCGGGGCATGGGGTGTTCTTAATTACCTGAAAAAATTTTTATAGAAATGGGCGTGAGATCATTCACGCCCGGAAAATCTATTTTTTTAATTCTTCATCGATAGCACCTTTCAAATCATTATAACTAAGATTGCCAAGCTTTTTCCCATTGATAAAAAATGTCGGTGTTCCCTTGACTCCCAGGGCCTGACCGTCGGCCATATCTTTTGCCAGTGCGGCCTGGAAAGTGATGTCATCGTACGCTTTATTAAATTCTTCAATGTTAAGACCAAGCTCTTTGGCAAATTTTTCGAAGACCAGGTTGACTGGATCTTTTTGATGAGACCATTCATTCTGTCTCTCCAGCATGAAGTTATACATTTCCCAAAATTTGCCCTGCTTACCTGCACCCTCCAGAGCGAGAGCTGCAGGGTGAGAGTTGCCGTGGAAAAGCATATAGCGTGCCACTATTTGAACATCATTGGGATATTCTCCAGCAATTTTTTTCAGGAGTGGGTGAAAGGCCGCGCATCCTTCACATTCGGGATCAAAAAACTCAACGACCGTGACTTTCGCTGTTGATGATCCTTTTTTATAATTTCCTTCACGATGTAAAATGGATGTTTCAGTTTTAACTGGAGTGGGATCAAGGCTTTTTTTATTGAAATAAATTAAAGCTACAGCACCAATGGTAAGTGCTAATAGCGGAATAAGAATAAGTTTAATATCAGTTTTCATTGTTACGTTTTCCTTGTTGATAGAAATTAAAAAGTAAAATTAAAGTAAGGGTTAGAGATGTAAGTGCCATTAGTGGAATAGTAATAAATCCCAGGTATTCAATTTGCTTATCAGTGCATGAAACTCCGCTGGTACAAGCTGTGATCGCTTTTGGAATAATCTTGTAGTAGAGCAGATTGTGATAAAGAGAAATAATCCATCCAATCGCAGCCATTGATAAGGCATACGCAGTGATGTTTTTATCTTTCTTGAGAAATCCCACGGCCAGAAGAATCGAAAGTGGGAATATACAAATGCGCTGATACCAGCACAGCATGCATGGAGGCAGCATCATGACGTTGCTAAAGTACATTGAGCCCATGAAAGACACAATGTTCACCAGCCACGCCATATAAATATACGTGAAACGGCTTTTGAGTTTCATAATTATCCTAATAAATTTAAGTTTAAAAAAACGAAATTAAGAATTGAGTGCAGGTGGGCGGTCTGGAGAATAAACAATATGAATTATATCTGTGTTGATATGATCAAAAAATATCTGCCCGACAATTTTAGGAATGAATTTAAATAGTGGATGAAGATTTCCAGAAGTGTAATTGCTTTCCATATGAGGAGTGCAGGTTGAGCATTGTGAAGCCGATGAATGATCATCAACACAACAAAATGATCCGGAGTCACAGGAAAATAAAAATGTGACTGACATTACAATAGTAAAAATAGCGAACAAGCTTAGGAGTTTTCTCATTGAATACTACTATAATATTTTTTTACAGTTAATTGAATCTTTTCTTCCAACGCATGGATTTGAAATTTGGTCTTTCTTTCAATCCACTCTGCGAGGTCGGTCGGGATTTTGGTGATAAAAAGTTTTTCTTCTTTTCTGTAGGGTATTTTCAAAGCAATAGCATGAAGAGCATGGCGAGGCAGCTCCATTAAGTCGTGTTCTTCCTGAGTCGCAACTCCATCCTTAAAATGCTGGAAAATTTTGTAAGAACCGAGATAAAGTTTATCGCCGATCAACGGCAGTCCGTGAACTTTTGCATGGACTCTGATCTGATGCTGTCTTCCCGTTTGCGGGCAGGCGATACCGATCACATAATCTTCATTCTTTTCTAAAATATAAAAGAACGTGCGCGCGTTTTTACCTTCTAGCGAATTTTCTGGATAAGACTTAACCAGAACGCGTTTTAAACCTTCTTCCGGGTTATCCATACGTTCGTTTGCTATGAAGTAGTCTTCACTTTTGTAGTCTTTATTTATTCTTGAAATGAACAGATAACACTTCTTAACATCATCATCTTCAAAGCACTCCATCATTTTCGTCGCCATCTTCGGGTTTTTACCCAGCATAAGTATGCCGGAAGTCTCGCGGTCGATGCGGTGGAGAGAGTGCATGGTGTGATTGTATTTCATTTCAAAGAAAACAGTCGCGCAGTTGAATAAATGTCTCCCTGCCGGATGTGTAGACATGAATGCGGGTTTTGAAATAACCAACAGATCTTCATCTTCATGAACAATATCGGGCGAAAGTTGCAGCTCAACTTTTTTTCCCTCCCAGTATTCATCTTCAAATTTGCTTTTGTAAAAGCGAATAACAATTTCATCACGGTGATGAATGGGGCTCGATGGTTTATGAGTGCCGGGACGACCGACGATTTCTATTTCGCCGGTCTTAATTTTTTTTTTGATGATTTCACGGGAGAAAGATTCGAGGAACTCGCCAAGGAATTGATCGAGACGCATTCCCTCGTGTTCTTCGTCTGCCATATGGCGAACTTCGAAGACATCGTCGCGATAAATTTTACTGATTACACTCATAGTTTTTCAAGTTTTAGTAACGCTCTTTAATGAGAAATTTCACAAGAGACATCGCTGCTCCTTCTGTGTATCCAAAACGCTTTTCTAAATTTTGCAGAACAGACTTAATTTGCTTTCTGTTTTCATCTGATAGTGGAGAGGCCTGGTTCGGGTCCAGGGTTTTCGAGTACTCTGCTTCAAAGAACACCATATTGCGAGAAATGTTTTGAATCACTTTTTTCTGCTCACTTCTGAACGACTCTTGCAAACTGTCGATAAGATCAGGGAAGACATCTGTATACACAATTTGTTTTCCGCGGTTATCGAGAGAGTAAGCACCAAGTTTTGAAAGAAGAAGTGAACGATAGTTTTTGGCATCTTCTTTTAGGCCGATTGCCGATTCAAATTCCTTTATGAAGAAATCATCGGGGTCAACGTACTTGCCTAAAGCTGTATTCTTAATTTTCTCGCCTTTGTTTAGTGCATTGATGTTTTCAATGTAACGACGTATGTAATCTTCATACGAGCGATCATCAACAAGCCCAAGTGCAGAGCGAAGCTCGCGATCGAAGATGTTTAAGTTATATTCTTTAATCAGCTCAAGGTATCTTCCAGGATTGTGGTAGTCCGCTTGAGGGGCCATGTTCAGGAAGTCGTACTCGCTTTTCTTTTGTGTCAGGTTCTGCAGGTATTCCAGAACTTCAACGAAAGTGACATTCGGGTGCAGAGAAGAAAGACGGTAGATAATATGTTTTAAATCGCGCGGAGAAAGACCAAATTTTCCTTCGTATAAACTGTCGTTCATATACTCGCAGGCGATTTCCTCAAAACCTTGCTTTAGAATTTGTTTTGATTCAATATCCAGTCTTTCCGGCATTTCCATTCCGGCAAGATATAAAGCTTTTTCCAATGGATTTAAGTTGGTTGCAATGTTTGCAAGTTTTTTGTCGTTATAGTTTTTTGTCTGGCAAACGCGAAGGCGGGACATAATGGCAAATGAGCAAAGAGCTGCAAGAGCATGCGGTGAAAATTGTGAACGATCCTTGATTCCTGTTACCTGATCTTCGTAAATTTTTTCTTCATGACGTACATCCAGTAAGTATGGAACTGTGATGAAGTTAAATCTTCCCTTGAATGAATTGAAATCGGGGTGCTGCTTGAAAGCGGCAAGGTGAATTTCATTTGATGTACCAATGAAGAAGATATCAAGCTCGGTTAAAATCCCCTGAAGGTTGATTGATCCTGTCTCCATGGTCATCAATAAATATTTATAAGCATCAAGAGGACGCTTTAATAAATCAGAGTATTCAAGAACACCGCGGTTCGCCTGGATCGCTTCACCTTGAAGTGAAAATAAATTCAACGATTGAAGGCTTGGCGGAAGACTTGATAAGCGTTTATCCATCGTAATCTGCTGCATGCGAGCATCAACATGAATTTGAGGTTCAATCGTCACAGCGGCAATCGAGTAGCGTTTGCTGATTGAAAATCTTTCAACACGGATGTGTTTTAAAACATCCTGATGTTTTCCTTTGTTGTTTTTCAGGAGGGCATCGTAGATCATGCGATTTCTTTTTGAAAGGTCCCCGCGGTATAGATAAGATTTTCTCACAGATGCAAGAAGTCTTTCATCGCCCTTAAGCGCTTCTTCAATTAATTTTTGACGGTACTCTTTTGGAACTAATAACAGCGGATGATCTTTTAACTCAGAAGGCATAATCGCAGAGATTTCTTTATCTTCAAAATGAGCGTAGCTTCCGTGCGAGCTCTCTCTCACTGTGCTATTTAATCCAAGGGACCCTTTTACATAGGTATCAAGCGGAAAGATCCAGCTGAAACTGAAAAGTTTTCCGATGTCTGTATCAGAATATTCTTCAAGACCTTTGATTAATTTATTAACCAATGACGACTTTGATGAACCATTTGGCCCGATCAAAAGAATAAATTTATTATTGAATCCTTCTTCGCTAAAGTTAACCAGGTTCTGGTACAACTGCTGCTGAACTTTTACCTGTCCATGAACAGCAGGAGAATCCGGATGCTTCATTTGAAATAATTTAAACGAACCGTCACTGTTCACACCGTAGTGGTTGAGCATGTCACGGATGTATTCGTAAGTCGGACGGCATTCTAGTTTTGAATTTTTCTCAAAAACATTCATGTAGTCGCTGAATGATAGCATTTCTAAAGTTGCATCACTTTGCTCAGAAGCCTGATTAATCCAATCTTGGTAGCTCATGTGTATTTCCTTTGGGGGCATTGTTAGTTATATTGTAATCTCTTATGAAAAATTTCAAAAGATTCATTATTCCACTGCTCGTTGTTGCCGTTATTTTAGGTGTAGCAGGTGTCTTTATTTATAAGTATCAAAAAAATTCCGGCAGTCCCGAGCAATTTACTCAGGATAAAGCTGCACTTTTAAGACTGATTCAAAACTCTTCAGAGATTCACAGGATCTGGAATGAGGGAGAAGAGTCACGAGAATGGAGTTTAATGAAAAGTGATTGTTTGAAATATCTGGGCACATCACAAAAATTTGATGAGTCACTTTTAAGATGTAACTCGATTCTTCTTCAATGCCATGCCCGCTTCACAAAAAAATTAAATTATAAATTGATGAATTACGAAGAATTCGATAATGCTCCTTACAGGTACATGACAAAATCGAACAGTTCATACGGCGGCCAGCATGACTCCGGTATCGCCATCACTCTGGAAGACAATGTTACAAAAAAGCATCTCGATGTTTTTTTAGCAGATCAATGCCAGGAGGTTTATCTTGAACAGAGAGCTTATGCGTACGGTGAGCATTCGGCAGTAAAAGATGCAGAAGACTATCGTTTCGATAATTTTAACCGCCATATTTATCTAGACACTCATCTTGTTACTAACGGTGAGGTGAATGACTGGATCAAATTCGGCAATCCCGATTTCACACGTGGACTTACCGAAAAAAAAGGTGATGACTTATTTCTTCCTGCCGTGGAGCTTACTTACTCGCAGATTGAAAATTATTGTTCATTCAAAGGGAAACAGGTCATGCTCGCGCATTTTTTCGATGCGGCCACATTTTTACCAGTGGATTTAAAGGACCTTGTTCCGAAAAAAAACCTGCGATCGCCTTACTACTGGACGAAAAAGGCCAGTGAGTATAAATCGGACTGCAGTTTGATTTACTCAAAAGACTGCATTAATAAAAAAGCTTATACGCTGAATTCAACTGACCCGACATGGGCAGGTATTCACGATTCAATGGGCGGAGTTTTTGAAGTTTTTAGAAATCCAATCGATCCGGAAAGTAATTTAAAGGCCTCTTCATTTTATTTCGATTCAAAGTCTTCATGGCACAAATTGGGCTTTCGCGCAGGTTGGGATGGCGAAGGATTTGATTTAAGAAATTTTGACTTTAGGGGATTAAATCCATTTGTTTCAATTGAAAAATTTGAAGTTGGATTCCGCTGCATGCGTGAGGTTCTGCAATGAAATTCATACTGCTCGCATTCATTTTTATTTTTTCTTCATGCAAAGGTTTAAATGAAAATAAATATGCAATTGCAGAAATGGATTTAAAAATATCAGAGGAATGGATCTATGCTGAAAAACTTTTAAAGTTAAAATCAAATGATGTCGAACTTACGCGTCCTCCGGGATTCGAGCAGCTGGTGATGGAATTGGTTATTCCGCAAAAGGGTGGGCTGACTTATAAAACTCACTGTGTGTATTATTTGGTTCCCTATAAGGAAAAGGTTAGTAATTTTAAAATTCAGGAATTAAAAGACGTGGATTCATGTCCTGACAATTCAGATAAGGGAATAACATTTTTCACACTCAACGGGATGAGCAATTTAAAAGTTACATTCACAGACTTTAAACTGACGATGAACTTTCAGTACAATAAAATAAAGCAGAAAATTGAAATCCCGATGCCAAATATTGAAGCAGGCGTGGCTCATGAAAAATATCATGCGCTTAAAGAAAAACGATTAATGAGTGGATTAAAATTTTTAAGACTTGATGATGAGAGTTTTGATAACTCTACCAATCGCTACCTTGGAAAGCTCTCAGACCGATTTTCAAAAGGATCAGCTATACGCTGCCATCAGGTTGATAAAGACTGCAATACAGTAGGTGAGAACCGTTGTGTAGAATGCCGTTATGGTTGGTATGAAGTGGTAGACTTTCAATGCGCGCAAGGTGGATCAAAGTTCTGTGGACAAAATCATTGCGGTGAAAAAAATGAGCCGGCATGTCCGCGTGGAATGAAGGTTGTTCAACTGGAGGAAACGGGAATTTGTCAGAGTGATTTATCGCCTGTTGTAAACGGCGATAAAATTTTAGTCTGCCAGTGAGTTGATAAAGTTCGGTGGGAGTCTTTCCATGACTTCATTAATGTCAGGGCCCATTGTATGGACAATAACAAAAGAGTGAAGTGGATTGTCCGGAGTAACGTCACCTGATGTATCTTTAAGCGCCGCTTTTCTCGCACGTAAAACAGCAAGAACATAATCAGACACTAAGAATTTATCCATTGATAAAAGTTTGTCGATATTTTTATCTGACAGGCCGATCAGTGCCACACCATCGTGAATAACGTAAGGACTGATGTTGTTTTTTGCAATGATATTATCTTCGTTAAGATTAACGACAGAGCTGTTTAAGAATTTTTGCGGGTATTTTTCGAAAGAAATTTCCTGCTGGTCAGCGATGATGAAATCTTCGATTGAAAGGTTGACGACATCAATGCCTTTACCTTTCAGTGATTCAAGAGTCGCTTCATTGATCGCCTTAGAAGCATTGGCCTTCAAAAGATGGCCGGTGTGAACAATGTAAACATCGCTGTTTGTTTTTGCGACAACCGCTTCTTTAGTTTCAATTTTGTCAGTCAGATAAAGCGGAAACGTCAGGTCGTGATTTTTTAAAACCCCTGTACTGGCCGTTGAAATCGAAACAGTATTTTTTTTCTGTCCGCTCGAGCAAGCTGTAAGTAGTAGAAATGCTAAAATTAAAAAAGAGTTTAGTTTCATCATTAGAAGCTCTTTACCTTGGTAAGCTTGTTATACGCTTTTGTTAAAGCTTCCGTTAATTGATCATAGTATTCCAGAGGTGAGTTCATACAAAGGCTGATTCGCACAACTCCACGGCCGACATCATCCTTGATTCCCATCGCCTTAAGAACTTTCGATGTCACCGGCATGTTGTCTGAACAAGCTGATGATGTAGTTACGAAAATATCTTGAGACTCAAGTTCAATCTGAACGGCCTGGCCATGAAGACCTGGGTAGGAAATATAAGTTGTAGAGGCGAGACGTGGAGAGTTTTCTCCGATGATCACGACTTCCGGAAAAGCTTTTTTCATTTTAGTTTCGAATTCAGTTCTCTTCGCTGCAAGAGCATCAAGATTTTTAAAGTTGTCATTCAATGCTGTTAGGGCCACCGCTAGAGTTTCATTGCCGATGTAGTTCTGAGTTCCACCGCGGTGGCCTTTTTCCTGGCCTCCACCAATGATAAACTGTTTTAACTCAACTGGATTTTTTACAAGAAGAATTCCTGTACCAGTAAGGGCACCTAGTTTATGTCCTGAGCAAACGGCGAAGTCGAAGTTTGATTCTTGAAAATTAAATGGAGTTTTCCCAATGAACTGAGTTGTATCACATAAAAAAGGAATACCGGCCTGATTGCAAAGAGCACTCATTTCTTTATACGGCTGGATAACTCCCGTTTCATTGTTTGCGGCCATGATAGAAACCATCGCAATATTATTTTTATGCTGGTCGATCCATTCTTTCAGGATGCCAATTTCAATCATACCATCGCCATTAACGGGAACGACTTTTACTTCATATCCTTTTTCGACAGAATAAAATTGAGCTGTGTTGATTATTGCAGCATGTTCAATACCAGATGTGATGATAATTTTTTTTGTATTTTTATTGCAGCCTAAAACGCTGTGAAAAACATGAGAAATTCCTTCAGTTGCACCAGAATTAAAAATTACCTGGTCGAAGTCAGCACCTAAAACTTTCGCGCAAACTGAACGGGCATTTTCCATTCCCATTAAAGTTTTTGCTCCAAGATAGTGGATAGCATTTGGATTAGCGAAAGGCCCTTTTTCAAGTCTCTTGATGAGGTAAGCTTTCACTTCATTGCAAATCGGAGCACTTCCATTATAGTCAGCGTAAATCATAGTCTTGCCTTTTATTTTATAGCGAGCATTCTATCCAGGGCCTTCATCGAAGAGCTCGCAATGTCAGCTGGAACACTAATAACATTGATCGGCATATTGTCTTTGATCGCACGGAAACTGGCAAGTAACCAACGGGGTCTTACGCGATACATAGTGGTGCAAAGGCATTGATATGGAGATAATGACACAATAGTTTTATCTGGAAATTGAGTGGCCAGTCGATTTACCAGGTTGATTTCTGTTCCTACGGCGAATTTACTACCAGCTGCAGATTTTTCGATCTTTTCGATGATGTATGAAGTCGAGCCCGCATCGTCTGCTGCTTGAACAACATCAAACGGACATTCAGGGTGAACTATCACCTGTATTTCCGGATCTTTTTTCTTAATTGCGAATACCTGATCTTTAGTAAAGCCCTGATGAACAGAGCAGAATCCATACCACAGAATAACTTTTGCATTGTCGATTTGCTCTGCTGTTACTCCGCCGTTGAGCATATTCGGATTATAGATCACCATGTCTGAAAGCAGAATTCCCATTTTAAAACATGTGTTGCGCCCTAAGTGCTGGTCAGGAAAAAATAATAATTTCTCACCTTGAGTCAGTGCCCACGAAATAACTTTTTCTGCGTTTGATGAAGTACAGATGCTTCCACCATTGTCGCCAACAAATGCTTTTAAAGAGGCCGCACAGTTAATGTATGTCACAGGTACAACTTTTTTTTTCGTTGATTTTGTAATGAAATTCCATGCTCGGTCGATTTCACTTCTTCTGGCCATATCGGCCATTGAGCATCCCGCTTTTAAATCGGGAAGAATGACTTTCACAGAAGGTTTCGTCAGCATGTCTGCTGTTTCGGCCATGAAGTGTACGCCGCAAAAGATAATATACTCTTTGTCGAGTTTAGCTGCTTCGCGAGCGAGTTGAAGAGAGTCACCTGTGATGTCGGCGAATTCAATAACGTCGTCCTGTTGATAGTGGTGCCCCAAGACGACCACTTTATCTTTTAATTCTTCTTTGATTTTTTTTAGTTCAACCAGGACCTCATCATCCGAGAGCTCCGTCTCAGTGATGGTTGGTTTATAGTCGTCGTCTTTTTCTTCTGAAAATAGATCTAACATATGAGTCCTTTATTTGACGTGAAATCCTGCTTCAGTCCAGGCAAGAATTCCTCCTTCAAGATTAATTAAATCAGTGTAGCCCTTAGAAAGTAAAAACATCGCTGCATTCATGCTGCGTTTTCCGCTTCTGCACTGAAGAACGATCTGTTTATTTTTATCAGGCATCATATATTCATATCTTTCCTGGAGCTCAGACAGAGGAACAAGTGTTGCACCATCGATATGACCATCATCCCATTCTTCATGCTCGCGGCAGTCGATGAATTGAAAGTCTTCGCCCTTCTCCAGTTTTGCTTTTAATTCTTGAACATCAATTTCTTTAATCATAAAAATCCTTAATTAAAATTTAGCAACCAATGCTGTTGTTAAAAACGCATCAGTTTTAGTTGTTGATGTTGGAGCTGGAAGATGGTCATATCTTAGCAGATAAGCGCTCTTAATTGAAAATACACTTGTAATAGCGGCAGAAACTGAAAGTTCCGTATTGATTTGGTAGTCTTTGCTTGCTTTCAGGTTTGGAACATACTCAACAAAATATTTAGTAGAAACTGACGGATTCCATTTTTTTTCTGCTTCTGTATAAACACGAATAGAATTTTTATAATCGTGAGATCCATTATTAAATTTTTCATTAGTATAACGGTAACCTAATTCGGCCAGCCAGTAGATCGCTTCTTCTTTAGTGATATTGTATTTTCCACCGGCATCACTTAGTTCACGGAGGTAGTAGCCCGCAAATTTATCACTTTCAAAACCTTGAGAAACATAAAGCGAGAATTTTTCATTCAAGGCACGTTCATATCTTAGGGCCCCAAATAAATAACGCGCACTCTCAATATTGTTTGAAAATGAATTTAAGAAACGCGCGTTAAATTTTAGGACATTATCGCCAAGCTTTAAAGCATTTCCTTGTTTCAAGTTATAGTTTTTAGCGTTCGTGTTTCCAGAGGCAACCGAAACACCTGCTTCCGATTCATCTGAAAATTTTCCGTCAGTAACTTCTACAGCAAAAGCGCTGCTTAAAATGCTCATTACAAGAGCGAGAAACAAGAATTTCATTAGCGCCCCCATGGTAATAAAAACTAGTAAAAGGTTGCCTCTTTAAATCCCTCATACACTTAAATATGTCTAGTGAAATAGTCTTGTCGATCAATTGCTTTCAATGCAATCTCTAATTTAACTATTAAGCACACAGGAACAATTTATGATCAAAGAATTTAAGGAATTTGCAGTTAAAGGAAACGTTGTGGATTTGGCCGTAGGGGTCATTCTCGGAGCGGCCTTCGGAACTATCGTTAAATCTTTAGTCGATGATATTATTATGCCGCCAATCGGATTCCTTTTAGGGAACGTTGATTTTTCAAATTTATTTGTGGTGATTAAGGAAGGGACGAAAGCTCCGGGTCCCTATAATACATTGGCAGAAGCAAGTGCTGCCGGTGCCGTCTTGATTAAGTATGGTGCGTTTGCGAACACTGTTGTGAGCTTCATGATTGTAGCATTCTCAGTATTTTTATTGGTAAGCCAGCTGCAGAAGCTTAAAAATGCTGAGCCTGTAGTCACTCCACCGATTACCGATGAAGTGAAACTGTTAGGCGAAATCCGCGATCTGTTAAAAAAATAATTAAAGTCCTGACGAATCGTCTTTCAAACTTTCAGTGAACTCCATAATCAGGAGCTGATTCTGACTGTCATTGAAAGGCGTTAGCCCGGTTCTGTGATTTGTTTTACCACTGATCTGAAAATCATTATCATAAACAAGTGCCAGTCTATGGTCATCGATTAAAGCAATGCCTTCAATCTTTTCCAGATTGTTAAACGGTGTATTTTTTAAATCAGCAATTAAAGTTTTCTTCACCAGCTGATCTGATTCTCCCAATGTAATTCTATAAATATATTTCTGACTGTGTTCACCAATTTTTCCATTCTGCTCAATAACTAAAAATGATTTCGGGCCTACGGCAACAGCATCGCCGATTTTATCATTGCCTTTTTCGAACAGGTAAAAATATTCTGCAGAAGTTTTCATTGAATCCAGATCGATTTCAACAATCCTTGAAAACTCGCCGTCTTTCGAAGTTTCTTTTGGAATCGGGCTTTGCATGAAACCAAAAACTTTATTTTCAATTTTAGCTACACCTTCAAATCCGCGGTTTGATTTTCTATCGGCGTACATTCTTGGAAGCTCTTTTCCTGGAGTCAGTCTGCGAAGCATTTTTCCTTCTTCATTGAAATGAACAAGTGACGGGCCATACTCTTCGCCCATCCACCATCCACCTTCGCCGTCGAAGACCAGACCTTCGATATCGAGACCGTGAGGATCAACAGAGTAATAAAGTCCGAAAACATCAATCGGATTTTCTTCGTTTCTATTGTTTGGAAGTCCTGTTAATGGAGATCCATCAGTTTTTTTTAGCTTAATTTCTGCAACTACGCTGATTTCTTTTGTTGCAAGATCTGCTTTTAAGATCACAACTGTCGGTGAAAATTCCGGAAGCAAAAATGTGCGGTTCGCTCCTTCCGGTTCGCCGTTAGGACCTCTGTCTGTGACAGTTTGAAAGAATAAAGCGCCGTCTTTTTCTCCGGAAAATTGTAATCCTGAAAAACCACCCATTTTTATTTTCTGACCGGAAAGTGTCGTGCCTACCAATGGAGAATTCGGCATTGAAAATAAAGTCATCATGGGTGTGGCCTGCATTTTTTGTGATCGTGTAGAAGAAGATTTTGAAGTCGTTGCACAGCTGACACAAAGTACAGCTAATAGAGATATGAGAGAGAGTGATTTCATTTTTTTCTCGAATAAAAGTTAGAGTTCTAGGATATATGACCTCTGCTCTTTTTAAAAGATGGTAACATTCATCGCCCCTATAAATAATCGTAGGGGCATTTTTTCTTTGACAGATGCTTTCAACGCGCACAAAATTTTATATAGTGTTATTAAAAAACAGGAGTGATTCATGGAAGTTATCACCATCGGCAATAACAAGGGTGGCGTTGGTAAAACAATGCAGTGCTACCAACTAGCTTGTCATTTGGCCAACAAAGGTTTCAAAGTTCTCGTTATCGACTTAGACACACAAGCGAACCTTAGTTCGACTTTCGGAGTTCAAATCCAAAGAACATTAGTTCCAGAATGGCTTATCGGCGATGTTGGAATTGAAGATGTCATCGTTAAACCAG
>JACMRM010000235.1 GCA_014376445.1 Bacteriovorax sp.
AAAGCATCATCTGCTAAACCTGTCGTCGCTGTCATCTTGGGAAGCCAGTCTGACTGGCCGACAATGAAAGAGGCCTGTGATGTACTGGACGCTTTCGGAGTGCCCTACGAAAAACAAATCCTCTCAGCTCACAGAACTCCTGATGAGATGCGCTCGTTTGCAATAGCAGCGAGAACAAACGGAATTAAAATTATTATCGCCGGAGCTGGTGGTGCTGCTCACCTTCCGGGAATGACGGCGGCGTACACAACTCTTCCAGTGATCGGTGTTCCTATTCAATCAAAAGCATTAAGTGGTTTGGACAGCCTTTATTCAATCGTACAGATGCCCAAAGGGATTCCTGTGGCGACTGTCGCGATTGGAAACGCCAGCAACGCCGGTATCCTTGCCGTACAAATTCTTTCGATTGAAGACTCGAAGCTGACGACAAAAATTGAAACATTCCGCTCGCGCCAGAGTCAGGATGTGAAAGAATCCAATAAAGTTTTAAAAAAGCAGAAATAAGATGGGACGATGCCGCTATGAAAAACTCGAGGCACTTGAACCTGCTCTCGAAGAAATTAGAAAGCTTGAGCTGTTAAAAGAAACGAAGCCTGGAATTTTTTATTTAAAGAGTCAGGGCTTTCTGCATTTTCATGAAAAAGAAGAAAAAATCTGGGCAGACGTCAAAACTGAAAAATGCTGGTTGCCTGTTGATATACCAAAGAAGATCACAAAAAAATTTCTAAAAGATTTCGTTAAGACCATTACAGAGCATTATGAAAATGCCCTGTAGGCCGTATCGCTTTTATGGCGCTTCTATCGGCGCTATGCCCAACCGGACTCCAAAAATGGTGCCATGAAAAATGGCCGTCAATACATGTCTAAATCTTTAACAAGTAGACTCTTTTAAACTCCATGCGGCCCATTTTCATAGCAGACGCAAGGACTCCATCAGTCGTAGTGGCACCGATATAATGCACTAATTTTTTCTTCTTAAAATCCTGAAGTACTTTTTGATAAAGTTCAAAACTAAGTTTTTTTCCTTTGAATTCATTCGCTACAAAAATGCAGGCAATCAACCCTCTTTTATTTTCCTGATCGATAAAATACCCGATATCTCCGGCCAACTTTTTTCCATCTTTCGCCACCACGCAGGCATTATGTTTCAACAAGGCCCCGTAGAATTGCTGCATATTTTTTTTTGCATTTTTCTTCATGAACAGTGTTCTCATGCGGCTGCTTTTATCTGAAATATGAGACTGTAGATCCAGCTCGATCAATTTGTTCACATCCTCTGCTTTCATTCTTGAAAACTTGAAAGAAGATTTAGGCTGCACAATTTTATCCAATGCCTTCAGTCCTGTGCTGGTCATACCAACCAGCTCAATATAGGTCATGATTCCTTTCTTCAGGAAATATTTTTTGGAAGCCTCATCATCAAAGCTGATGTCGATTGCCATTCTTTTCATTTTATAGAATTGCTTAAAAGACTTAGCTGATGTTTCAATCGCCTTATAAAATGTTTTTCTCGCAGAAGCACTGTCGCTGCAATAGCAGGTAGTGATATGGAAAAACTCTTCTTCGAATTCACCCATGAAAGAGAGTTTAAACTGAAAAAACCAGGCGAGCTTTCCATTGGGAGAAACGTCCAGCACCAGTCTCCCGCGAACAAATGATTCTTCCAGAAGAAAAACTAAATCCTTCTTCTGCTTGCTTGTCATGCTCGTTTTAAAAATAGTTTTGTAGCGATTCAACAGAACCGGAGTGATCAATTTAATTTTTTGATTAAGTGACAGCTCTTTCAGATAAGATCCGGTCTCGCCTTCTTTAAATGCTCGACAATCTTTTTGATTTCTTGAGCGTCCTTAACTGGCGCGACCAAAACGACTTTATCATTCACAACGACAATATGTTTTTCCATATTAATCAGCGAGACAAAATGATCGGGAGCAAAGACAACGTTGTCAGTAGAGTTCAGGAAAAACTCCCCTTCAGATTTAACGACTGTATTCCCGTGAGTCTCATCAATAACAGAAGACAGTGCATCCCATGATCCTAAATCATTCCAGTCAAAAGTCGCAGGCATAACAACGATACGGTCCGATTTTTCCATGATTGCATAGTCAATCGAATCACTCGGCAGTTTCTCATAAACTTTTTTAAGTTTCGCAGGATTTTTTACTGTTTTTAAAAGCGCATCCCAGTGCTCATACATAAGAGGAGCATGTCTGGCGAATTCCTCTAAAAAAACTTTTACCGGAGCAACGAACATCCCTGCATTCCACAAGTACTGCCCGCTCTTTACATATTCTGTCGCAAGTTCAAAATGCGGCTTTTCTTTAAAGCGTGAAACCTTGAAGGCCTCTTCGTTTAAAAGTTTTCCTTTTTGAATATATCCGAATCCAGTGTGAGGAAAGTTAGGAGTAATCCCAATTGTTACGATCTGCTGATTCTTATGCGAGAACTCAGCGGCCTTTTTCATTGTCGTATGAAACCCTTTTTTATTCAGGATTACATGGTCGGAAGGTACAATCGCGACGACATCATCGTAAGTCACTCCACTTTGTAAAAGTGCAGCGAGCGACATTAGAATACACGGCCCTGTATTTCTTCCAGCAGGCTCAAAAATAATTCCGTTTCTTTTAATTTTCCCTTTACTCGAAGCTTTTGCGAGTTTCTCCTGCTCTTTCACCGTAACAACAAATCTTTTTTCTTTCACAATGAAGCGGTCAAAACGCGTAAGAGTCTCTTCAAGAAGACTGTTACCGCTGATCAGATTTAAATACTGTTTTGGTTTTTTAGAAATGGATTCAGGCCAGAAGCGCGTGCCTTTGCCGCCGGCCATGATAAGAGAATATAAATTATACGTTTTTTTCATTGGAGGAACCTAAATTAACCTTACGGCATTTTAATGATGGTATAGTCCTGGCCCATAAATAATGTTTTTTCACGGCCGACATAAGCTTTCGCTTCTTCAGCTGTATTAAACGCCTCAAGGCTTACACGATACCAAGTTCCCTTCCCCTTGATCTCAATTTGATTGATGATCGGGTTATAACCGCGCGCTCTGAAACCTTCAGCAAATGCTTCGGCTTCTTTCAGCGTTCTGTGGCTTCCTAATTGAATAGTAAATTTTCCAGACAGCGCATCTTTTGTCGTCGATTGTTTTGGTGCCTCAGCGTGAGCGGCTTCAGTTTTAACTGGAGCTGTACTCATACCATGCTCAGCTGGCTTTCCGTCTTTTTTACCGAACTCTTCGCTGATTTTTTCCTGCAGCTTATTTTCGATATCTGAACTCTCAACAGCGTTAGCTTCCGGATTAGCTTTAATAGTCGAGAGCTCTTCTTCTTTATTTGAAAGAAGCTCAATAACTTTCTTCTGGTCCTCTTTAGTGATCCCCGCCATTTCCATTGAATAATTCTTGCCGATCTTTACCCCAAGAACGAATGAGGTGACCGCAATCAAAATCATGAAGATGAAAATGAGAGCTACTTCTTTTTTCGCAAAGACATACAGTTTAGTTTTTGAATCCATAGATAAATTTTAAACGTGATCTTATTAGCTTGCAATGGACTTTTTTTACCGCAGTCCAAAGATTAAACCATCAAAACCTGCCCCAACGACTCTTTTCAACCGTTTTTCCCACAAAATTTTCGGCACCCCTCATGCAATCTGCCCCTACAACGGAGGCATCATGAAAAAATTTAAGAAAACTTTTAGTAAACTAACGTCTAATCAAAAAGGGCAAGGGGTCATGGAGTATGTGATCATTTCCAGCCTGGTGGGAATCGTCTGCATCACCGCAGTTAAAGGCTTTGGCGGCGTGATCAAAGAGCGCGTGGAAGATATGAAGAAGTCCATCGTTCAGAACATCGACAATAAGTAGATGATCGCCGTCTACCTCCTCTCCTTTACTATTCTTATTACGTCGGTCATTAAGGTGGCCGGCACTTTTATCGAACTGGATAAAAATCTCACAGCGAAACGTGCACAGTTTATCCAGCAAACCAAGTCGCTTCATAAAAACCAGGATGGCAGCATTACTTTAATGGCCATCCTTTTGACGTTAATGATTTCTGCCCTCCTCATGTTTTTCACTTTAAAAAATAAAGTGGAACTTAAAGAAGCACGCTATAGAAAGGACAGCTACCTCTGCTTCAAGTTTTTAAATATTGAAACAGAAAACTACATAAAAGATATGTCGAAGTTCAACATCGCTCTTCGCACGTCCTATGCCGCCCAGTTTGCTCCTGTTCCAGCCGCAGCCGCTGCGGCCAAAACCTTATTTGAAGCGATAATAGTTGCCCGCAATGCTCGACATTTTTTCTACATCAAAAATCTTTTAAAGAATGAATACTGCGAAGGCCAGGCGGACTCTATCTCTTATATTAAGAATTTTCCTTACGACATTAATGTAACTTTTATTCTTCAAACCAATATCGACCAAACGACTAAACTCAAGGCGCACCAATGGACCGTCACTCATTACAAGCATCCTTCTGGCATCAGATTCAAAAATTCATTCTGCCTGGAGGCCGACATGCAGGCAGACGGAGCCTTTATCCCCCGCTTCAAAATAAAAACGTCGGAGCTTTCGACGACGGTTTTTTCGAAATCGAAATGCTTCTTTGGATTTCCATAATTCTTTTGATTTTGGTTGGATACTTCTCTATCCATAAGGTCTATCGAACTGAGCATCAGGTGGTGCAGGAGGAATTTACAAATGAATGGAATAAGCTCGACGCTAAAAGAAGAAATTAAAAAATCTGGCGACCGCAAGCACAAAGAAAAATTTAAATTTATCGCTGCCATTATAATGACCAATATAATGGTGGCGCTTCTCTGCTTTCCGATGAGGGAAACAAGAATAGCACCCGCGTCTTCTCAAAAAACAATTCACACTGATTACCAGATGATGGTTGTGCCTCTCAATGCTCTCATTACTGAAAATAATCTGACGGATCTTGAAACTCCAGTAAGCCTGATTTCAAAAGATAAAAAAATGGTAGTCGAAAAAGCATGGCTTCATGAATCTGTAAAATCAGAAAATGGAATCACGCAATTCAAAATTGAAATAAATAATCGCGAAGTTGTAAAAGTCAGCGAGTATGTCGATACCGGAATGGTAGCTGTTCCCTATGTCGAAACAAAGAAACTAAAGGTAGCTTTAAAAAAAGGATCAAAGTATGAAGTTTCAATCTAGTCTCATGACTGCAGTCACTGTATTTATTTTATTCACAGGTGCTGTATTTGCCCGCGACATTATCCTTGTTGAAAATCTTGCAACACCTTTTGAAGGCGAAGCACTTTTAAAAATCCTTCAGACAAAATTTAATATCCCCAGAAAAATTATACATTACGTAAAGAAGCAATCCTGTGAAAAAAATTCGGATGCGATCATGCAGCTTTGTTTGAAAGCAAACGGTGAAATGGAAATCATAAAAATGAATCAGTATGTGATGGAGCAGACGATGGGAGTTTTTTTAGAGGCGGAGGAATAGTTATGAAAAGCGAACAAAAAAAAGGCCAGGAACTTAGTCCAGGCCTTCTATCTAATAAATCTTTATCTAATTATTTTGTTGCTACAGCTTTAGCTTTCGGAGCAGTGTCAGCAGATAAATGGATAGCAAACTTAGGAGTTGTTCCTTTGTTTCTGTTTCCTGCTTTTCTCTTAGCACCAGCGTTCTTTGCTTTTCTTAATCTTCTGTTTGTCGTTACACATGTTCTTGAAACCATCGGAAAACCCCTTTATAACTGTGACCACACAAGGCCCAACTCTAATAATTTTTTTCTTTATAATCTAAACTTGAAGCACTATTTTTTACCGATTTCTAGCCGATGTGTCAAAGCATTCTTTAGTTTTCTCGTATTGATTCCCTTAGTTATCCCAGCAAGAGCTTCCGCAAAGGATTTTATTCTCTCGCGAGGGCAGTCGATGACTCTAAAGATGCCACAAATGGAGAAGTTTAATATCGCAAATAAGGAGGTCCTTGCCTATAAAATGAATGAGAAAGATAAATCTCTTCTAATTCGCGGTGCAAAAATTGGGACGTGCGAGATTTTGGTCTGGAATAAAGGTGCAGGCTCACCGGTTGGATATCAGATTTTTGTTATTTCCAAAGCTCAAGAGGCAAAACTCATGAATCTTGCGCAAATGGTCGGAGAGCTTGGACTGGAAACCAGGGTTCAAATTCCAAATTTGAAGGTAAGTGGCGAGCTCAAAACTTTAAAACAGTACCTGCTCTACAAAAAAATTCAAAGTCTGAATGTGGACATCATTCTGGATGAATCGACCTTGAATCTCGGTCTCAAAAAAGATGTGCTCGCTGATATCTACCAGATGCTTTTCAACGACTATAAAGACTCTGTAAAGTGCCGTGTCCTATACTCTGACATTAATTGCTTCATAAGTAGCAACGATGCTCCCAGCGAGTCTTTAAAGAAGCATTTAAGTGACAAATATAAAGTGAATTTTATCGAACAGAATAACCAGAAATTAAAAAACAATTATACTTTTAAATTGAAATTGATACAGCTGGAACAAATGGATGGTGAAGAGCTTCGTCTGGGGCTCGAGCAGTTGAGCGCAACGATGGGAGATTTGATCAGAGTTCCGCTGAATAAAATTGTCGAAAAAAATGCAGTCTTGCTGGCACAGAAAAAAGTCCAGATAAATACTCTTGCTGAACCGGAAGCCTTAATAAGACCTCTTACTCCCGCTGAATTTCAAATTGGAGCTGATGTTCCATATGTGACCAGCAATCGCGAAGGAACGTATTCGCAAACTCAATTTCAATTTGCAGGGTTGAGGGTGAAAGTCATTCTGGAAAACATCGAAGATAAAGTAAAAATCACTTATGAAACTGAGCTGACAAAACCTGCAGCAGAGGCCAACGGTGCCATCAGTGGAAATAAAGAGAAGTCATCTGTGGTTGTAAGTTTAAATCAAGCTACGAAAATTTTTCAAATTTCGCTCAAGACTGATGCAAATGGCGTAGACCAGATGCCTTTTCTAAACCGCATACCTGTTTTGGGCGAACTTTTTAAATCAAAGAGCAGTCAGAACAATTATAAAACGATTACCGGAATTATCGAGGTAAAAAATTATGAATAATCTGTTAATTGACTATCAAAATGACATTCTTATGCTATTTAAAAATCATTACCGGAGAATGATTACCAAGAGTACTGATATTACATTTGAAGAAATTCTTCTAACAACAATGAAAGATTTAAATATTGTGAAAACAAGTAAGGAAGAGACAGTCTTTCTGGAATCATGGTTCCATTGTGTACATCACCAGGATTTTTTCAAAAATTATACTGACGGATATTTTACAGAAATCATCTTTCATTCTCATAAAGTTGTTCAGGTCATCGGTTTACATGAGAAAAAATCAATTCATGACGATGTAATAAGCTGTGAAGATTTTCAGTTAAGTTTGGAAGTCCTGGCCTTAAAAAATCAGGCCACATGGAATTTTAAAGATCCATTTGCGAGTTTTAACATCAGAATAAAAGACTTAAATCTTAGAGCAACATTAATCCACTTTTCGACCTCGGCAAATTCTAAATCAAAAGTTTTTCTGCGCTCTATTCCAACGGACACTCCTTCCATTGAACTTTTTAACCTGGATTACGTTCCACTCGAAATTATCAAATCAATTATTGTTGAAAAGAAAAATGTCCTGGTTTCCGGCGGAACCGGATCGGGTAAAACAACTTTGCTTCGTTCACTGATGGCAATGATTCCGCATGATGAGCACATCATTGTTCTGGAGGATACTTACGAAATTCTGAATCATCACCCCGGGCAGACATCTTTTCTTGCCAACAAAGAACAGCAAAACAAATCGCTCAAAGACTACTGCGCCTACTCACTCAGGATGTCACCTGACAGACTAATTGTTGGAGAGATGCGATCGACTGAAGTTGTTCCCTTTTTACTGGCGATGAACACCGGACACAAAGGTCTTATGAGTACGATTCATGCGAGCTCCGGAGTTGATGCGCTTTCGAGAATTTCACTTTTATTTTCGCTTTTTTCAGAAGGCTCAGATATATCTTATTCACTGGTCACCAGACTCGTTTGTAAAAACGTCGACTACGTCATCCATATGGAACATAAAAAAGTGAAAGAGATCTGCAGAGTCATTGGCTCTGAAGGTGAAACACCATTTTATGAAAGAGTGAATGAAGCCTAGTAGTTTTTAACGAGAATTTCATGGGCCTTTAAAAGAACCGGAGTGTTTTCGCTGCCGATAATCTTAAAACTTACTGAAACCGATGTGAGGTCATAAAAATCTACAGGTGAGTCACCAAAGTGATTTTTAAGTTCTTCAACCAGGGAATCTGCTCTGTCAAGATGGCATCCGATAAATGAAACAATTGAGTAATCTTCCCTCTGCAGAATACTTACTGCCTTTAGTTTAAAGTCTCTATCCTGCTCTTTCGTGACAGTTGTACCACCTGCTTTTGGATCGAGACTGGAGCCTACAAAAACCGTAATATTTTTTCTTTTCGTTGGAAGAAGTGTCGTTGGAAAAAGAACTTTAGCGCCAAGGCTTGCAAGGGCAGTGGCCTCATCATACGAAAGTGTCGGGATAAATTTTGCGTCTTTTACAACTCTTGGATCAGAGCTCGCGACTCCCGGAACGTCTGTCCAGATCTGAACAAGGGTTGCATCAATCGCTTCACCGAAAAGTGCAGCTGAATAATCTGAGCCTTCACGGCCAAGTGTTGTTGTATTCCCTAGAAGATCTTTTCCGATAAATCCCTGAGTAACGATAATAGAGTTTTTATTCAAATGCGGAAACACTAAATCCTTAGCATGCTCGAGAATCAAATCAATCTGTGGCTCAGCTTTTTGATAGTCGGAACTCGTTTTAATAACATCTCTAGCATCAAGCAAAGTGACTTTCATGTCAGGCATACGAAGACGAATAAGATCTGAAACCAGCAGCGAAGACATGCGCTCGCCGATACTGTAAAGAAGGTCCATCATTTTTGGTGAATAACTTCTGTCTTTTAAAATCGCGTCACCGATGAATTTAATTTCATCGTAAAGAAAATTAAGTTCAGTAAACACATTCGGGCTTGAGAAAATTTCATTGGCGATATTATTATGCTTTTGAATCAACTCATTTACCAGTGTGTCTAGAGTCGTGGCGTCTCCTCTTTGAGCAGCACGTGCAACGAACTCCAGCTGATTGGTGGTATTTTGAGTCGCTGAAATTACCACGACTCTGATATCGGGATTACTTTCTACAACGCTCGAGCATCTAAGCATTGCTGCTCCATCTTTGACACTCGATCCACCAAACTTTGCGACAGTCCACTTGCTCATGACTAATCTCTTGTTAATTTTTTGTAAGATGTTTTGCTTGGGATAAGAGCTTTATCACCAAGACGCTTCTTTTTATCTTCTTCATAGTCAGAAAAGTTACCGTCGAAGTAAATAACCTGGTCGCCTTCGAAAGCGATCATGTTCGTTGCAATTCTATCCAGGAAGAAACGATCATGGGAAATAACAACAGCACAGCCGGCGTATTCCATCAATGCTTCTTCGAGAGCGCGAAGAGTATTTACATCGAGATCGTTCGTTGGCTCATCCAGAAGTAAAACGTTTCCTTCTTCTTTTAACATTGCAGCTAAGTGAACGCGGTTTTTCTCACCGCCGGAAAGTTCTTTAATTTTTTTACTTTGGTCTTCACCAGAGAAGTTGAATCTTGAAATATATGCGCGGGCGTTGACTTCGCGTCCACCCATTTTCAGAAGATCCAGTCCACCTGAGATGACATCCATAACTGTTCTTTCTGGATCGAGAGTTCTATCCTGATCAACGTAAGAAAGTTTTACTGACTCACCGATTTTGATCGAGCCTGTCGTTGGTTTCTCTTTTCCTGAAATCATTCTAAATAAAGTTGTCTTACCAGCACCGTTCGGTCCGATAACACCAACGATCCCTCCCGGAGGAAGTTTGAAGTTTAATCCTTCGTAAAGAACTCTTTCGCCGTAAGCTTTTGAGACACCTTCGAACTCAATAACCTGCTGACCTAAACGAGGCCCAGGTGGAATGAAAAGCTCATTCGTCTCGTTACGGGCTTCCGACTGCACTTGCTGACGTTTTTCATATTCGCTGATACGCGCTTTCGATTTCGCCTGACGAGCTTTGGGATTTGATCTGATCCACTCCAATTCTTCTTTCATTGATTTCTGACGTTTTGATTCCTGTTTTTCTTCAGTGGCTAAACGTTTTGATTTTTGCTCTAACCATCCGGAGTAGTTTCCTTCGTATGGAATCCCTTGACCGCGGTCGAGTTCTAAAATCCATCCGGCAACGTTATCTAAAAAATATCTATCATGGGTAACGGCAATAACTGTACCCTTATATTGTTGAAGGTGACGCTCTAACCACCAGACTGTTTCAGCATCAAGATGGTTGGTAGGTTCATCGAGTAAAAGAATATCTGGCTCCTGAAGAAGAAGTCGGCATAAAGCGACACGACGTTTCTCCCCTCCAGAAAGCACTCCACATTTTTGGTCAGCAGGTGGACAGTTAAGTGAGTCCATTGCTAAATCTAGTCGTGAATCTAAATCCCATGCATTTGAAGCATCAAGTTTATCCTGAAGGTCAGCTTGTCTCGCATAAAGTTTTTCCATTTCAGCGTCTGGAAGCTCTTCACCGAATTTTGCATTCACTTCATCGAACTCGCGAAGAAGGTCTACCACGGCCTGCGCTCCTTCCTGAACGATTTCGCGAACTGTTTTTTCCGGATCTAATTGAGGATCTTGTTCTAAATATCCAACAGTATAATTTTTTGAAAGAGTTGTTTCTCCAAGATAATCTTTATCGATTCCGGCCATGATTTTTAAAAGTGTTGACTTACCTGAACCGTTTAATCCAAGAACGCCGATCTTTGCGCCGTAGTAATATGAAAGACGGATGTCTTTTAAAACGTGCTTTTGCTTGTAGACTTTACCGACTTTATTCATTGAATAAATGATTTGCTTATCGTTCACGTATGACATGGTTTTTCCTATGGAGTAAAGCAATATTAAAAAATGACTATACCCGAAAAACTGTATTTTTTCCATGCCTATTGTGAATTAACTCTAAGCGCAAATTATTCTTTTCAGCTCTCCATGAAGAATTTGAAAATTGAATAGAGATAAAGGAAGTAAGCAGGAAGAAAAAAGAAGGCCAGCACCATGAATTTCAGCATGTCGAGCTGTTTGAGAAACTGGAGGAAGGCGACTTCTTTGATATGCCAAAGCTCTTTGATCACCTCGCCCGATTCGATCTTTGGAGAGATTCCGTTGTCTTTCCATCTGGTGATAAGTGCTTCAAGACGGTTTGCAATCTGCGAGAATTTTTTATGGCGTACGAGATCTCCTTCCATTACTTTTGATTCGCTTAATACTTGTCCAACCGGAAGACCAATTTCAACGAGACTTACAAACAAATATAATCTTTCAATCGATTGATTAAATTTTAAAAAAATACGATTTTTCATTTGTGAAAGAATTCCATTGAACGCCAGAACTCCTGCAGATTGAATGAATAAAATGATCATGAGAGATTCAAAATGTAGAGGCAACTCGGCCAGCGCACTTGAGAGAAAAATAAATCCCCATGTCGTAATCGTAATCACTAAGAATTGAAGATTTCCTCCGATCACATTGCTAATCATCTTATTTTCAAACTGCAGGTCTTTAATTAAATTTAGTCTAAGTTCAGGAAGAATTTGTTTTAGGCTGATCCCTAATTTTCTGTGAACCTGTAGCAGATCAAAAAGCAAGGTGGTATAAAATTTGTATCGCGGTAGTTCCATCGAAGTGGTCTTAATACCGAGAGCAAGCTTTGCTTCAATATCAGGGAACATCACAAGAAGTTTTTCTCCCTGAGTCTGCTCTTTTTTAAACGGGTTCTTGCCTTCAAATTTCTTTAAGTATCCATAAAAACGCAGGCATAATTGCCATAACTTTTCCCAGAGACTATCTGGCAAGAAAAAAAGAGTGCTTAGACCAACTGAATAAATCAAAATTTTTGTTATCATGAAGACTTTAAAGCAATAATGAGTCCAATTTTCATTGACGATAAACTATAATTTTGAAATATTTAACTTATGAATGACAATAACTTAGATCCAAACAATATTGCAGACATCGGAAGAATCAATGAACCTGATTTATCCGATTACAATCCCCTTCAAGAAAAAATTGAATATCTTGAAGCGCGCATAAAAATTCTGGGTGATATCTGCACTGAAATCAATCCGTATGAACCCATTTCAGATGAATTAAAAATGCGCTTGATGGATTTTAATATTCTTGGTCTAGATGATCCTTTTAAAGTTACAAATTCTCTTCTGATGCTTTTAGAAGATACGATTGATGAACTTCATGTTTTAAAACCATTTGATGAAAAAAGCAGCCCGGTTAAAGAAATTTTCTAATGACAAAATCTATTCCAAAGGTCAACCTTCATCCCGCCTCATGTAAATATTTAAAGCTTGGCCATCCATGGATTACCGACGACAGTTATACGAAAAAGTTTCCGAAGGATGCTTTTTTCTTAATTGGTGTTGATGAAAAAAATCGTCAGGATGTTGCTTTATTAATCAACGATCCACTTCATAAAACTGTTAAGGCCAGACTATGGAGTTTAGATAAATCTGAATGGACTCTGGAATTCAAAGACGTAATGGCTTCGAGAATCAGAACTGCGATTGATTTAAGAAGACCTCTCATGAGTGAGAGAGAAAATATTTTTTTAATCAATGGTGAGAGTGACGGGCTTCCCGGTCTTATCGTTCAGCAGTTAAAAAATGAATTAATGATTCAGTACTATGCGATGTTTTGGAAAGCGCAGGAATCAGATCTTATTTCAATCATAAAAGAAAATCTTCCTGAGATAAAAGACGTCTGGATTCAGGAAAGAAATTTTGATCAGGCCAAGGCGATCAGAAGTAGTAGCGTTGCAAAAACATCATCTGAGTTTGTGCTGAAAGAATTCGGACTCAATTATCAGATTAAAATTAATCAGCACTACGATTTTGGTATTTATAGCGATATGAGCGCGATTAGAAAAAATATGCGTCCATATCTGCAGAACAAAACCAGTCTCTTGAATCTTTTCAGCTATACCGGAGCTTTTTCAGTTTTTTGTCTGGGAATGGATTTTGAAAATGTTGTATCTGTTGATTTATCGCCGAAGTATTTAGCATGGCTTGAAGAGAATATTGCTCTCAATCCAAAGCTTTTAAAGGTCAATCATTCCAGCCTTTGTATGCCGAGTGAGAAGGCCATGGATAAACTCATTGCCGAGCGAATGAAGTTCGAAGTCATTGTCTGCGATCCTCCGAGTGCTTCAAGTGATGGAAATAAAATTTCGAGCGCACTTAAGTCGTATGAAAATCTTCTTCCACAAATGCTGGAGCTTCTCAATGAAGAAAAAGGCCAGATTTTTACTTTCTTAAATACCCATACGATCAGCTGGACAAAATTTGAAGAGAAGCTAAAATCAATAATCGACTCTTCAAAGTTTAAAAATAAAGTGATTATCGGTAAGCGCTTTAAGCTTTCCGAAGATTGTGTACCTCTAAAAGGTTTTCACGAAGGTGATTACTTAAAAGGCTTTTTAATCGAATTTAAATAGTCGTAAAAACTTTCAGCCGGTTGATTCCACCGTCCGGAAGAATCTTCACTCTGATTTCAGAAAACTTGTTATCCTTTTTGATTTCAAAAGATTTTTCGTTTCCAGCAAAAGCCTTTACTCGCTTATTTGAAACAATTTCAGTCCATTCATTATTCGATCTTCCTTCAAGAGTCACGAACAACGGATTGTTATTCACGAAAAAAGTAAAATCGAGTTCAATTCGATGAACAACGCATGGCCATGCAAGAGAGACGATGCACTCTTCAGAATGATCCTTTGCACGGCTTCTCGCCGACTCCAGGCCATCGAACATATTCATTGGTGAAAATGGTGAGACTACCTGAATTGCCGGCCCATAATGCTCATTACTCGCTTTAACGAGGTTCCCACCGAAAGCTAAACTTGCGACGTTTATCTCGTCACCTTTTTTAAAACGCGCGAGGTTCTTTTTTATTTCGGCCGCATCCGGTTTGTAGACAATGTTTAAAGGCTTCGAAGGCATGGGGATATTATCTGTGTAAACGTAATCTTTGATTTCTTTTTCATCAAGGTCTTTGAAAAGGCCGATTCGGGACAAACCGCCATCAGGGTAATTTGAAACTTTGATCTTTTTGAAAACTATTTTTGAAGGTGCGAGCTTCACTGCTTTAAAAGCATGGCCTTCAAGCGGAGTTTTCGGGCAAATCTCGATCCATTCTGATTTATCGTCAGTCTGCCCTTCTACGCGGGCGAACTGCGCCTGGTTTCCAAGATGGTATTTCGTTGAGAAAGTAACAAAGTTTATTTCCGAAGGATTCTTTAATTCGAAAATTAACTGATCACATTCCTTTTGATTGTGACGTACAGTTTCCCAGCTATCCATGATCTTGCCTTGTTTTCCAAAAAGTTTTGGATCGAAGACCGGGTCATAAGGACTAAGAAGATTTTCAGCGCGGGCAAATTTTTGATTCGTAACTTCTAAAACTTTTCCCCCCATCGCAAGATTCATTTTAGAGAGCGGGCTCAACGGTCCGACATCAATGATCACTTCCGGCAAGGCCGGGTGAAATGCATCGAAAATTAAACTTTTGTATCCGATGTTCACAATTTCTTCCGGAGAAAGATTCGCAACACTGAAATTTTCTTTGAACTTATTAAAATCAATTCCTGAAATATTCAACTCTCTTAAAAGCATTTGGGAGATTTCAGAAATAAAAAGAACAGCATTTAATTCACCATTGCTTTGAATTGTGAATCCCTTTCCAATATCTGGCCCTTGAAAGCAATGAATGAAGATTGCTCTGAAACCGTCATTGGCACCCTGATGAATTGCCAGTTTGTTGTCGCCTGCTTCGGCAACAAAAACGCCGAGGCCTATTTCACATCCCATAAATTTCATGCAGCCATTATCAGTCGAGTGAAGCATTAATCGTGCAGTATCGTGACTGATCGGTCCACTTCCTTTCAGATCGTGAAAAGCTTCAGTCAGTGTATTAAGGAATTTTTCCATGCTAGCTGCTGTTCCCATTGCTCCAGCAGCGAATGCCGGAAACATGAGACGTGTACCTGAGATTTCTAATCCTTCAGCAGTAAAGCCGTGAGCATATTTTGTGTTCGGAAGATCTGCTTGTTCAAAACTAAAATCTGGCCAGAAATCTTTCGTTAAATCCTTGATCGATTTTCCAGAGTGAGCTTCGATTAAATGCTCAAGGAGAATAAATCCGCCGCCAGAATACTGGAATTTTTCTCCGGGAGGATTAATGACTTCGATTTCACCTAACAGTGATTCGATCTTTGGCATCTCTCCGTTAGCTGGATAACCTTTCACGTAGTGCATGTTAAGAGCACTGTGATTCATCAAATGCTTTATTTGAACCTTATCATCTTTTAATCTAAAAATTGATTTTGTATTTTTCAGAACTTCATTGACTGATGTTTCGATTGGAATATTTTTTTTTGTAAAATATTCGATAGCAAAAGCACTACAAAAAGTTTTGCTGAGTGAAGCCAGTTCAAACCAAGTGGCAGGAGTACTATCACCAAGACAAACGGCTTGAACGTCGGGAGTCGCAATGGCAATCATTGCGCCTTTGATTTTATGTTTTACTAGGCTTTGCTGGATTTTTTCATTCAAAGAGTTTAACGGAAGCTCCAAAACTCTTTTTTTAGTAATTTCAAAAAGTGCTGTGCGGGCATTATCCAGTTCCTGTGCTTCAGAATTATTGATCCGTATTTTTAGAATCCCCAGTAACTCTTCCCCGCTTTTGCCTTTGGCCGAAACTAAGAATTTCATTCCAAATTTTTCTAAATACTTCTTCACATGATCTATTAATTCAAGCATAACTTTTTCTTCAGTATCGAAGACCAGTGACTGCTCGCTTGTGGCCATATTATCCAGAGTTTTCTTTCCTTCGCCGATATCACCGTGGAAGCTTGCCGCCTCAATAATCGATTTTTTATCGAAGTTCAAAATATCTTTTTCAATAGCGTTCAGGTCTACAACTACATTTTTAGTCTGAGACTTTGCAAATGAAAAAGCTCCGCACATTTCGAAATAATAATTGAATCTTTCAATTTCACCCGGGATAGTGAATTTTTCTTTATCAATTTTAAAAACTTCGGTCCATGGATCCAAAGCTTCGCGTACAAAAGGGATTGTGAAAGGCAGTAGAAGTTCAGTGGCGAACTCCACTGGTTTTTTGTCCGTCATAAGGCGGATCATAAGTTTCATTGCAATCGGATACCAGACAGAAGTGCGCTCATCCCATTTCACCTGAACAATTTTTTTATCATTCGATAAATCTTTGCGGATAAAGTGCAGCTCTTCGTGAGCAATCTTTAAAAATTCCTGAAGTGTGAAGCGACCGTGATAAATTTCATGCCAGACTTCCCAACGCGATCTCTCAGCTGTAGCAAGGTCATCCATCACTCGCACAGGAGTTCCAGCAATCTGCGATGGCAATGCCACACATCCGTTTCCTGAAAGCCAGTCAGTAATATACTGAAGCGACTGGAAAACATTATAGCGGACTTCGTCGGGATGATTGTTGGCGATGTAATTTGATTCTTTGATGTCAGCAACTAAAAGTGAGCGTACATACATTTCGTCATCAATATCCAGACCGGTGATATCCGGGCCATGGATAAAATCTAGTATTTCTTTGTGATATTCTTTATCTAGTAGTCCTGTGACCATTTCATCAAGTTTAGATTTGTCTCCGGCCTGGTGAAATTTCCATGCTTCGACTAATGCTAAACCGATTCTCACGAAATCCGGGTGAGCAACCCAAAATCCAGTCAGATCGCGTTTCATCTGAGTGATAATATCTTTTATATATCCTTTGATTGTCACCTGAAATGAATGACTGAATAAATCGGGAGTCGTCGGAAGAATTCCGTACATCCCGCCTACTTTAATTCCGCCGCGAGAGCCGACAACTGCAGCGAGAAGATCGTGTGAGCCTTTAATGTATTTAATAACAATATTTGGGTCGGCCTTTACTGGGATTCTGTAATTGCCGTCTTCTTTGAAAAGTCTTGCAGTCGACCCCAGATAGTCATGCCATCCGAGTGAAGCACCGGCGAAGTATGGATATAGCTCATCCATGATTTCATTCACTCGTAAAATTGCACGAGGATTTTCCAGTACGATCATCAAACGGATTGACCCAACGACATAATCTTTATGCAAGTCTCCAATCATCTTCTCTGCTGTCTCAAGCATAATACGAATGTAGCGCGCTTCTTCTTCGTTTTCTAATTTTGGAACATAAAAAGCAAGGGCCTCTTTATTGTGCCAGTTTTTAAAAAAGTGAAGTGCAAAGTCATATAAGTGAAGTGGAATCGGATTATTTTTGTAAAATAAAAAGAAACATGGAAGAGCAAGACCAGGGAAACGTTTAATTGGCAGAGATAATTTATCTTTTGCCAGTTCATAAGTCTTATTTGTTTTATCATCGACAACTTTAATCGTTCCGTCGAAACAATCTGTCAGGTTCTCACCTGCTGAAATTAAATCTTCTCTAAGTGGAGTTTTTGAATCCTCATCATCAGCTCCCCATTTTGGAGTGCTCTCGTGAGTTTTTAAAAGCTCTTCAACAATCGCCGGTTCACCTTTTAGTTTACGGTGATAAGCGTTCATGGCATTGATTGAAAGTTTGGCATTATCCGGTGGTCCAAATAATGTAACGTGATTTCCTCTTAAAAACGCAGGGATTTCGGCAATCGGTTTCCCGCCGCCTTTTTTTGCATATAGCTTACTTTTCGGGCCGATAACAATTCTGCCCTTTGAATCTTCGTGGCCTAAAATTGTTTTATAATCGCTCGATTCAAAATCAATCTTCAATGACTGATTAAATCTGTAACAAGAAGCTGTTCTTTCATCAATGAATTTACGATCAAGAATTCTCTGCTCTAAAACAACAGCAAGCTCACCTTTTGTTTTTTCATAAAGCTCACATAAAAATTTCATCGACTCAGGAGTTTCAAGTCCGCCTGTCTGGCCGATATGAATCAAACCTTCTATTCCCTGATATTTTTGAGCTTTGCTTTTTAAGTTCGCCCAAATTTCAGGTGAAATATAGTCATGGTAATAAGGAATTTCAAAAGATTTCATTTCTAACTGCCTCTATAAGTGCTGTAGCCGTAAGGATTAAGTAAAAGTGGGACATGGTACTTTCTATTTGTATCCGTGATCCTGAAGACCACCGGTGTATCTAAAAAGAAAGATTCCTGATTATTTTTTTTGAAATAATCAACTGTGTCAAAAATCAGTCTATAATCTCCTGCAGAGGCCTGAGTATTAAAAACTATTCTTCCATCTGCATTGGTCTTATCTTCGAAAAGAACTATCCACACAGAGCCATTGTGTTTTTCTAAAGTCACATGAACATCTTTAGCAGGCACGCCTTTACTGGTATCGAGTATGTGAGTACTGATCATTTTATAGTCCTAAAGTTTATAGTTAAAATTCAAATCAGGTTTTGCGTTTTCAGAAACAGTGATCTCTCTTGTCTGTACTCCGAAAACTTCATGCCATACTTCAATTGTATATTTTCCGACAGGAAGACTTTTAATCGTAAATTCACCTTTATTGTTTGTTACAGCAAAAAACGGATTATCCATGATCGCCAGGTTTGCTGACATCCAAGGGTGAATACTGCATTTTGCCTGAACAAAAAATTCTGGTTTACCAAAACGTTTTGAAATACGCTGGTCTTTTTTCGGCATCGCCAGGTTGAATTTTTCGTTGTCTTTGCTGATTGAGCGCACATTATGAAAAACCGGATCGCTGTTAACAAAAACCACTTCCTGCCCTACACGAGCGGCCGCTACACGAGGGTGATAGATACAATTTTTTTGATTCAAGACAACCGGCCCAGTCGGAACATCTTTAAAAGACTTTCCTTCAAGACCCTTCACTATTCGAACTAGAACATTTTCAAGTTTACCGTTCGTGACAATAACTTCATCAGTGTAACTTGAGCCGCCTTCTTTACACCCACTAGGCAGAGTTAATTTTTTTCCTTGCGGAGGAGTTCCTGTAAAAATGATTGTACCTTTTACATCGACAACTGCATTTGATGACAAAGCGGTGACTTCTGCTTTTGCTTCTGGAGCAGTTTCGGTTGCTAAGGCCACAGGCGCAGGAGCTTCATTTTTCACTTCTTCAACTTTAGGAGCTTCAATCTGTTTAACTTCAGCTTTATTTTCATCTTTAACATTCATGAACATAATCGTCGCAATGATCACAATACCAAGAAGACCAAAAATTTTTGATCTGCCAGGATTTTTTAATCTTGAAACAAAATACTCTCTGATACACGCACCGGCCCCACTCAAGCAAAGCAGGATAAGCCAGTTATAATCACCCCCATACGTCATGGGAAAATGATTTGAGATCATGATCAAAATAACCGGAAGAGTAAAATATGTATTGTGAGTTGATCTGTTTTTCGCGTTCTGCGCCCATTCCTGATTGACAGGCGTGCCGCTCTTGGAAGCTTCAACCATTTTCAACTGACGAGGAATAATTCTCATGAATACGTTTGCCGTCATCCACGTTCCAAGCATTCCACCGATGTGAATGTAAGCAGCTCTTCCACTCAATGTTTTACATAAAAGATAAGTCATTCCAAAAAACCATGCGATCGTAAGAATATGACCAATAATCGGTTTGTTTTTTGTGATTTTTCTCTCCCAAAGGAAATCATAAAAAATCCACGAGCCCACTAATGTAAAAATTCCTAAACATACGGCCTGTCCATATGTGATACTAGATACACTCGAGTCCAGAAGATAAGTCGCATCTCCCGTATAAAAAATCATCAAAACTAAAAAAGCACCAGACAACCACGTCCAGTAAGCTTCCCACTTAAACCAGTGCAGCTCTTTCGGAACTTTTGTAGGCCCCATGAGTAGTTTTTCTACGTGATAAAATCCACCGCCGTGAACCATCCACACTTCACCAACGTGCGCAGGATTTGTTGAATCCATATTTTTTTGAAACGTCCTATCAAGCCACATAAAAAAGATACTTGTCC
The DNA here is from genome assembly GCA_014376445.1 of Bacteriovorax sp. Lineage (GTDB taxonomy): Bacteria > Bdellovibrionota > Bacteriovoracia > Bacteriovoracales > Bacteriovoracaceae > Bacteriovorax. The sequence continues at coordinate 20,164 of JACMRM010000235.1, forward strand.
CAATCCATGTCACAGCGACTGTGATGTGCAGCCATCTGCCAAAAAGGAGCAACCACTCGTAAAAATCCTGATTCATAATTTTCCTTAACTGTTTGAAATAGTGTGAACAATTAGAACATATTGGCGGTGAAAAAAAACCGTGCGCGAAGTCGAAAAACGGCAATTCGCTGGGAAAAGATAAGTTTTGGTGATAAATTTTCGGGATAACCTCACTCTAAGGAATTTGTATGAATTATGCTGGATTTTGGAGACGTTTTCTTGCCCTTTTTCTTGATGGCGTGTTTGTGTTTTTAATCAGTATGATTCTGATTATCCCTTTCTGGGTTCAGCCATTAAGCTTCGTTGTGGCCATTTTTTATCATGTGGTTTTTGAAACTTCTCCCCTGCGAGCGACTCCAGGTAAAGCACTTATGGGAATTGCCGTGGTAAAAACCAACGGCGCTCAACTTACGATCAAAGACTCGATTATCAGGTTTTTAATGTCGATTATTTCAAGTGCAATCCTTTGCATTGGTTACCTGATGAACTTATTTACTGAAAAGAAGCAGACTCTTCACGATATTGTAGCGGATACAATTGTCATTGAAGAAAAATTTGCTGAACATAATTTTTGGCAGATTTTCCTAGAGCAGTCGAAAATTATATTCGCAAGCGCCAATGCAAATTCATATAATGGAAGCAACAATGGGCACTCTGATATAGAAGTAAAAGCTACTCCTTCTTATGAACGTCCGGTAAGCTCTGCCTCACTCGAAGAATTATACAATCTACACCAGAAAGGAATTCTGACTGATGAAGAGTATAAAATGAAAAAAGAAGAGTATTTAAAAAGACTTTAAGATACGGCCCACGCTAGTGGGCCTTTCACTTCTCTACTCAATACGATCATTTTCTGAATTCATTCACCTCCCCCTCAGTCATTTAAATACCTTTTAATCCTCCATTGAAGACTTACACTGCATTTCCAGAGTTTTAACCCCGATTGACGTATTTTAAAATATACGGTATAATTAAAAATACAGGAGTGCCTGTGACTGGCTGGAAAGTAAAAATGGAATATAAGGCAGAAGCCGAGTTGACCCAGCTACTAAAATACAAAATTATAACCTTAAGCGACATCAAAGTTTTACTTCAATGGGTTTCAGAGATGGAAGAATTTGGACCTGAATATATTGCTCAATCAAATGAATGGTATGACCATGAACTAGAAAGAGAATGGTATGGACCTCGGTCTTCAGCATTCAGTAACACTGGCAGAATTATTTATAAAATTCTTAATGATGAAATAATTGTTCAAGTTGCAAGAGTGACGACTGATCATAACTACAGAAAATAATAATTCGAGGTCGATATGAAAGACATGAGAGAAGTTCTACAAAATTTGCTTGGAGAAGATTTATCTTCAGCAGAAGTTTTAAAAGGACTCAGAATAAAAAGCGGTCTTTCTCAAGATCAACTGGCAGAGCTAACAGGAATTCAGCGTTCAAATCTCAGCGCTCTTGAAAATGATCGGACACAGTTTACCTCATATTACGCTGAAATCTTCGCTGCTGTATTCAAAGTCCATCCTTCAGATATTTTATATCCCAACGGACATGTAAAAAAATCAGCTGACTTATTAAAATTAGAAAAGAAGGCAGAAGCTTATTTCAAAAAATTTGCAGCAGGATAATTCTCTTAAACTGCTTGAAAAAATATCGAAAGGAAGAAAGTAACTAATCCCCCAAATGGAATCAATGCCCACAGTGGAAATCTGGTTTTCAACGTTACACAAAAACTCACAATCATTAACAGAATCAAAACCGGCGTCATGTGAACGCCTGATCCCAATCTATAAACCGCAACAATAATCGGCCCCACAACAGCGGCCACTGCACCAAAAATAAAATCACCAATCCATTTTTTTCCCTGAAGTTTTTTAATCACCAGAGGAAACCACGTTGACATATGAATAAATGAAGCCGTAAAAATCGCAATAGTTGCGAGCAAAGCTCCAGGCATTCCGTACATTTTATGACCGATATAAGTCGCAGTGATGACCACCGGGCCCGGAGTCATTTGGCCAAACGCCAGCGCATCTAAAAATTCACTCTGAGTGAGCCACTGATATTTTGTCACAACATCATGCTGAAGCATCGGAACAATCGCAAGCCCGCTTCCAAACACCAAAGCCCCAGCTTTAAAAAATACTAATGTCATTGTCGCCAGATCAAAAAATTTTCTTTGAGCAATCAGTATGATGCCGAAGCCGATAATAATCACTGGCTCAAGTGCTGGGTGAAAATAATTAATAATTCCGGAGACGAGAACTAAAAACCAGAAGAAAAGATTTTTTTCATTTCCTTTCACCAGTCCTTTCAAACTCCCAAGGATAACTCCGAGTGCAGTGACCTGCATTCCAATCATAAGAATTTGAACAAATGAAATATGAGAAACAGAAATGAAAAAAATTGAGAAGAGAATCATCAGGCAGAAAGCAGGAAAATTAAGCGAGACTCCTGCAATTAAGCCACCCCAGAATCCACCGCGTTTTCTTCCTAAAAAAACCGCAGTCATAAAAGCTATCGGACCCGGCATTGCTTTTATAAGCGCAAAAGTAGAATTGAACTCTTCGTGAGTGAGCCAGTGTCTTTCTTCTACTGCATCTTTCTGCATCGTGGACACCAGAGCGAGCGGTCCTCCGAATCCCAGGCATCCAAGGCGGATGAAGTATAAGAAGATTTCTTTATATGCGTTCATTTATGAGTCTTGTTTTGCCAGGAGATCCGCTTCCATTTTTTCTGCTTTAGCTTTATCAATAAAAAAGAAGAGTGAATTTTTTCTGACTTTGTCTTCCTGCTGATACTTTCTCGAACTCAAAAAATCTACCGGACCGTGAGCAAAATTTAAAGAGAGTCCTCTGGTTTTCAGCAATTTCCACCAGTCAAGATTCGCTTCAAGTGGTCTCTCCACTCCTGTAAGCTGATAAACTTTTAGTGAACTTTTATTCAGACCCTCTTTGTGGGCTTCATAGATAACATTGCCTTTCACGATAATAAATTCATTCTCGTTATTTTCGATCACATGATAACTTGATGTAAAAATACTTTTTTTGATCTTTTCCATATCGCCGGAAAATAAACTTGCATCTGGTGACCATGTTGATGAAGAAAAAAGAATTAAAAAGATCAATGCAATAAATTTCATAGGACCTCAGTAAGTAAAAAAAAAGCCTCCCGAAG
>JACMRM010000236.1 GCA_014376445.1 Bacteriovorax sp.
TCTAGAGAGTCTAGGTTTAGATCGTCAACGAAACTTGTTTCTAGATTGATCTTTGCGATATCAATTTTCGTCGCGTCGCTGATTAGTTTAATAACCTTGTCTTTCATTCAATAACTCCTGAAATTAATCTAAAAAATAAGTTTTAGTTTTATTAGATATATAATCCACCGTCAATTTTAATCGTCTCACCTGTGATATATGACGATGCTTTGCTCAATAAAAAGCACACTAAGTTCGCAACTTCTTCAGGGTCGCCCATACGTTTTAGGGGAATACTAGTTAAATAGGCATCTTTCACTTTTTCATCTAGAGCGTGGGTCATATCTGTAGTGATAAAACCTGGACAGATTGCGTTACATCTTACATTTCTAGAAGCAAGTTCTTTGGCGTATGACTTAGTAAAGCCAATCATGCCCGCTTTAGAAGCAGCGTAAGCAATTTGCGAAGCATTTCCCATTAATCCAACGATTGATGAGATGTTAACAACTGAAACATTTTCAGCTTTTAAAAAGCTCCGAGATAAAATTTGAGTCAGCATAATCGCGGACGTTAAATTCGTATTGATTGTAGCTGTCACATCTTCTTCTTTCATGCGAAGAACGATTTGATCTTTTGAAATTCCAGCGTTGTTCACAAGTCCTGTAATCGGCCCATTTGCTTCAACAAATTTTTCAACAGCTTCTTTCATTTGAGCCGTATTTGTTACGTCAAAAAGAAGTGCAGTCACGTTAGATGCACCTAATGCCTGAAGCTCCTCTTTTAGCTTCATTGCGGCCACTTCATCGCCTCTGTAGTTGAATACAACGTGAGACCCTTGTGCTGCCAAGGCCTCTGCCATTTTTTTACCAAGGCCTCTAGAGGCACCTGTAACAAGAACTGTTTTACCTTTTAAGTCTGAGAATGTTGCGATCATTTTAAAAGCTCCTCAATTTCAGCAAGTGCTTCGTCTCTGTCGAGAGTAATAACTTTGATGTCTTTATTAATTTTGCGAACTAGGCCCATTAAAACTTTACCAGGACCAACTTCAATACAAAGTGTGTCCGATGGTAGGATTGAGATCGATTGAGTCCATAAAACCGGCCCATAAGCTTGGTGATAAAGATTGTTGATGATTGTTTCAGGATTTGTTCCTGCGGAATATTCTTTTGCATCGATGTTGGCGATGTAAGGAATTTTATTTTCGTGCCATTTAAATTTTGCGAAAGCAGCTTTTAATTGATCAGCAGCTGGTTTCATCAATGAAGAGTGAAACGGTGCTGAAACGTTAAGCTCCATTGCACGGTGAGCGTCTTTAAAGTTTTCTGCAAGCCATGCAACTGCACGTCCGCATGCTTCGCTCTCACCAGAGATTACGATTTGCGAAGGATCGTTAAAGTTCGCAGGCATTACCTCAGATCCAGATTGAGAAGCGGCTTTGCAGGCTTCAACAACCACGTCCGCCGGAACTTTTAAAATCGCAAACATTTTCCCTTTTCCAACAGGAACTGCTTCCTGCATATATTTTCCACGAAGATGAACAGCATGAATAGCATCGTAGGGAGATAAAACTCCAGCAACAACAAGAGCTGCGTACTCACCAACAGAGTGGCCTAAAACACGGTCAACTTTTACATGGTATTTTTTTAAAAGAACTTCCAGTTGATTATAAAGAGCAACTGAATGTTTTAAGATGGCCGGTTGAGTGTTGTGAGTCAGTTTCAATTCATCTTCAGGACCTTCCTGCATAAGTTTTTTTAAGTCGTAACCTAAAATTTCGTTGCCTTTATCGAAGAGAGATTGATCAAGATTTTTTCCCATTCCGACGTATTGTGAGCCTTGTCCGGGAAATATTAGTGTAACTGATTTAACCATCAACTATATCCATGTTTTAGTATCTAATAAGGGCCGCTCCAGCAGTTAATCCTGCACCAAAAGCGTCGAAGAGAACCAAATCACCGCGTTTAATTTTTCCTTCCATAACTGCTTCGTGAAAGGCCATCGGGCAAGTGGCAGCTGAAGTGTTTCCATATTTATGAATGTTCACGATAACTTTTTCCATTCCAATTCCCAGAATATTCGCCGTCGTTTCGATGATTCTAAAGTTCGCCTGGTGAGGGATAACCCAGTCGACAGCTGATAGAGGAAGTCCTGCAAGCTCAAGACACTTCTTGCCATTGTCAGCAAGAGTTCTAGTGGCAACTTTAAACATTTCTTTACCCTTCATTTGCATGAAGTGTTCATCATTTTCAATATGAGCAGCAGTTAGCGGAGTGACCGCACCACCAATTGGCTGGCTGAAAAACTCTCCGCCTGTTCCGTCTGAATTTAAAATTCCAGAAAGAACTTTTGACTCTGATCCTTCTTCTGCACGGCCGATGATAGCAACACCACAACCATCTCCGAAAAGAATGCATGTGTTTCTATCTTTCCAGTTCACTACGCGAGAAAGCATTTCAGATCCAACAACTAAAACTGTTTTTGCTAAACCTGTTTTGATCATCGAGTTTGCTAAATTTAATCCGTAAACAAATCCAGAACACGCCACAGAAATATCCAGGCAGGCACAGTTGTTTGTAATCCCAAGTTTTACCTGAAGAATGCAAGCTGAGTTGGGAAGCTTTAAATCAGGAGTTACTGAAGCAAATATAATGAAGTCGATATCGTTTGGTTGTAAATTAGCTGCTACCAGGGCATCTTTAGTGGCCGACAAGGCCATGTCTGTTGGAAATTCTCCACCTTCTGGAGAGCTGATGTGGCGTTCTTTGATTCCAGTGCGCTCGAAAATCCATTGGTCAGTTGTGTCTACAATTTTTTCGAGGTCGACGTTGGTGACTACTTTTTTGGGAGCGTACATCCCAGTTCCTAGAATCTTTGCTTCATAGGTTTTCATTTTGGACGTCCATGTTTTAGTCTCATAAAAAAAGCCCTTATCTTCGTAACGGCAACGAATTTAAGGGCTTCTTTATTATTTAAGACATTTTTTTTTTGCTAAAATTATTGAGCAGCTTCTTCAGTATTTGCTTTTACTGAAACTACAACTTTTCCTTTGTAGAATCCACAAGCAGTACAAAGAGCGTGAGGCATTACATGCGATCCGCAGTTTGAACATGACATTGGGTGCTTTCTATAAAGTTTATGGTGTTGACCAGCTCTTCTTAAGCCTTTTCTTGAAACTGAATTTTTCTTTTTAGGAACTGCCATTTTATACTCCGCGACAAATTTGTAACTTCAACTATTTTAAATATGAGGGTAAATCATTACGTCAAAAAGACTTGTTCGGCAAGTTTTTTTAAGGTTTACGCATAGCTCATCTGGGAAATTCTCTTACTCTTCTGCTGAGTCCTGCATTTGGGTGCTTCTTGGGAAGGCCGGAACCTCTAAGAAGATCTGCTCATGGATGAACTCTTTAATATCGGCCATGCCTTTATGGTAGAAATATAATTCCATTTCTTCGCCGTCAGCGAAAACCGTCGTTAGTTCTACGTACTCTGGAAGTTTTTCTTGAGAATCGTGAAGAAATACTGCGTTAACCTTATGTTCCATGTGCTGAAATAATGGAACTAATGTCAGACCACAAGGTAAATGGTATTTTGCGTTAATTGTCGCTCTGACCACTAAGTGGTCTCCAAGGAAGCTACTTTTTTTGCGGCCGATGATTAATTTCAGTTCAAGAGCGCCGACAGGATGAATATCTTCCGGATCTAACTGGTCATGAAGCTCCGTCAGGATTTCATCAATCCATGGCGTTTTTGTATTATTTAGTTCGTATTCCTCGGTAATATCGTGGCTGTACTGGGTAACTAAAACTTCAGGGTCAATTTGTGTATTAATTTTTGTGATCATTTCCATGGCACCCATTTAACTTAGAAAAATTTAAAAGTACAATTGTTATAGAGGTGAAAGTGAATATTATGGTTTGTGGATTTATGGGCTCGGGAAAAACAACTTTTGTAGAAAGTTTCCGCGGCAATCACCTGGGTTTCGATTGTATTGATCTCGATACGGCCGTGGCCTCAAGTCTTGGTATTCTTCCCAGTGAGCTGGGGGAATGGATTAATAAAAACGGTCTGGTTCACTTTCGTCGCAAAGAAATATTTATTTTAAAGGGGCTTCTTAATAACCGCATGATGAAAATTATCGCTCTTGGCGGTGGAACAATTGAAGGGGAAGGATACTCTGAACTTCGCTCTCAGGCAAAAACGGTTTTTCTCAATATCGCATTCGAGACCTGTTATAAAAGAATAAAAAATGACCTCAATCGTCCGATAACAGCTCTCGGTGAGGTTGGACTTCAGGATCTCTACAACAAGCGTATCCCGAAGTATCTTACATCTGACCTTTGCCTCTCGGAAACTGAGATAAAAGAGATTGATGGCCTTGATTCTTTAGTGCATAATTTAAGCAGTATTTAAACCGACAAGAGGTTAGTTGTGAACGACGGAAAAGTTACAGTAGCGTTGCTGCTTTCAGATTTGAATGAAGTCAAAGAAATTTCTTCAGTCTTTAAAAAACTCGGGATCATTCCGCATTTTTATGAAGACCTGAAAACTTTCTGGAGCGGAACTCTCGAGCGTCTTCCTGCTCTTTGTATTGTCGACGTTAAAAAAATGAGTGAAGGTAGTCTTATCCTTCGCGACCATCCTGCTGTTCAGGCAGAAGAAATGCCGCTTCTTTTCTATTACACTGATAAAACAGAACCTCTTTTAGTTTCCACTCACCAGTTTTATCACATGGGGGTTTTAAAACAATCCGTTCATTATGAAGGGCCGCTGAAAGCGATCCTAAAAAGACTGAATAAAGTTTCTGCTCTTGAGCAGCACTATCTTTCTCAAAAGATGGTCACGATCGCTCAGAAAGAGCAGATCGACAGACTTGAGCTGACACTCCGTGAAGAAAAACAGGCAGACAATTATCAGTCGATGGTAAAAAGTGTTTGTCTAGAACTGGAAAAATACAGACTGGAAACAGATTTTTTCAGAGCTCTTGAAAAAGTTTTTCATGGCGTGGATGAAATTGATGAGTTCGCTTATCTTGAATTAAGCTTTAACGGTCAGAAATTAATTTCTCCAATATCACATGTTCAGAAATTCAGAAATATTCCTTCGCTGTGGCTTGGCCAGGCCTGCACTCACGGAATTGAACTTTTTGCACAGAACATGGCGACGACGGTGGCCGTAGATATTATGGGCGGCGATCTTGTTTCTTTATTGATTAAGGGAACAGAATTGAAGCCTGATAAGATTATTTTTATTAAATCGAAGAATGAAATATTCTTTAATAATTTTGACTGGAACATGCTTGAAGCATACCTGAACGGCTTCTATGCAACTTTCGCAAATAAATTAAGTAGTCCCGTTGAAACAGGAAAAAAACTTTCTTCAACTTTCGAAGCGATGAGTTTTCTTGACCAATATTTATTTGGGCAGACAGCTAATGAAGCTCTCGCCAATAAAAACTATCAGGACCTGAGACTGGTTGACCTGGATCTTACAAGTCTTCTGCAGGTGATTTTGAAAAAAGGATCAAACCGTTTTTTCTGGAACCGTTTTGCAGTTGAGTTCATTAACAAGCTGGAGATCCAGTCGAGAATTGATTTTAAGTTTTTTGATTTCGGTGTTGCGAACATTGGATTTTTAGTTCGTGCCTCTGATCTCGATGTTTTTTTTGATCAGCTTAAAGAATTTTCTAATAGATTTCAGTATTGGAAATATTTTGAAGACTCAGAAGGAGTTTTATCCCAGCTGATCCAGCCTAGAGTGACAATGTCTCCGATGTCGGCCCATGCTTATCTGACTAAAACTCTGAAGGCCGAAAGTGAATTGAAAGAAAAAATTCAGGAGCCGAAGCGAGCATGGAATTTTATTGAACCAAAAACCAGCCTGGATATGTAGAACATGAAATTCAGAAGCCGACTGGTGGTGAATCTTGACCATCTAGCTTACAATATAAATCAAATTAAAAGATTGTCTCCGCAGTCGAATATTCTTTTTATGATTAAGGCCGACGGTTACGGCCACGGCATGATTCCCATCGGACGTTTTGCGATCACTGAATTAGGGATACGCGAATTTGGATGTGCAACTCTTGGCGAAGCTTTGAAATTGCGTGAAGAATTAAATGAACTGGAATTTGATATTTATGTTTTTTCAGACATTCAACTGGAGCTTTTAGAAAATGCAGATATTTATTTAAAACGCAGGATTATTCCTGTGATCTCGAATGTCAGCGAACTTGATTATATTCTTCACATGCCGGAATTTAAAAATTTTCCAATTTGTTTAAAATTTAATACCGGAATGAATCGTCTGGGTCTTGATGTCAACGATACTCCGTTGATTGTAAATAAATTAAAGCAGCACGGGCGCGGCAGCGTTCATCATTTGATCAGCCATTACGCCAATGCCAGCTCGGATATGGAAACTCATAAAATAAATATGATTCAAAGATCGAGCTTCGAAGAAATTAAAAAGTTTTTTCGAGATTCGGGAATTACTCTCGAGCGCACTTCTCAGTCGAACTCTGGAGCGATCGAGCAAAAAGCAGGACTTCGTGAAGTCAGCGGCGATACGCATGTTCGTCCGGGACTGATGGTTTACGGACAGAGTTCTATCAATGCTGACATAAACGGTCACTTCAAAGGCAGATTAGTTTCAACTCTTGAGACTTATATTCTGCGCGTGTTCGCTGTTAAAAAAGGCGAAGTCGTAGGATATAATTCAACCCCTTGTCCGGAAGATGGATTGATTGCGATTCTTGCCATCGGATATGGAGATGGATTTTTCAATCGTTACTCCGGTGCACATTTATACCATAAAGGTTTTGAAGGTATTATCATCGGAAGAGTGAGTATGGATATGACTCATGTCTTTTTTCCGAAGGAGGCCGTGAATCATATTAAGGCCCATGAGATTTTTACAATCTGGGGCGCTATCGAGGGGGATTTACAAAAATTTTCATCAGAGACAAAAACTATTCCTTATGAGCTTTTTTGCGCCCTTCTTCCTCGCGTTCCAAGAGTTTATCGTTTAAACTAAAAGCGTGATTGCAAAACTACAAACATATTTAAAAGATCAGATCGAGGATTTCGGGGCAAGCCTTCTTGAAGCTGTCGACGGAATGGGGAAGATTACTCAATTCGGTGGAAGAATAATGTTCTGGATGTTCAAACGTCCGTTTCGTTTTCATCTTTTTTTCGAACAGCTTTATTTCATCGGAAATAAATCGATGACTATTATTTTCCTGGCGGGACTTTTCACCGGAATGGTTTTTTGTACGCAGACTTACTTTGGATTCAAACTTATCAACGTTGACTCACTTGTAGGCTCAATCGTCGCGATCTCGCTGGCAAAAGAATTAGCTCCTGTTTTAACGGGACTGATTGTTGCCGGAAGAGCAGGCTCGGCCATGGCCGCGCAGATCGGTTCAATGAAAGTAACAGAGCAGATTGATGCACTCGAAGTTATGGGGATCAATAGTATTCAGTATCTAGCTGTTCCACGGGTGATTGCTTCAACTATCGCATTACCTATGCTTTCAATTGTTTTTTTATTTGTTGGAAATCTTGGTGCATACGTTATAGGGACGACGACACTCATGATCGACGATGCGATGTTTTTTTCCAAGCTCAGCGAATTTATGGCAGTGGAAGATATTGCTCAAGGTGTAATCAAAGCAACAGTTTTTGGTTTTGTTATTTCTCTTATCGGGACGTATTTTGGATTTCAAGTTGAGAAAGGCGCTGTCGGTGTAGGCCGCGGTACTAACCTCGCTGTTATCTGGGGGATGGTTTCTGTTTTAGTTCTCGATTACTTTTTAACAACATTCCTTGTGAAAATTTTATAGGAGAATTGTGTTAACGTTTGAGAATGCAGCAATATCAGTTAAAGGCGTTACAAAGATTTATGGGGAACAAACAATTCTCAACGATCTGAGTTTTGACGTCGAAAGAAATAAAATCACAACGATCTTGGGATTTTCCGGAGCAGGTAAATCAACATTATTAAAACATATTCTCGGAATTACCCAGCCGACGAAAGGATCTGTTGAAGTTCTTGGCCAGGATTTAACCAAGCTTGATAAAGTTGGACTTCGTGAGTTCAGAAAAAATTTCGGTATGCTTTTTCAATATGCAGCTCTTTTCGATTCATTTACGGCCGCAGAAAATGTTGGTTTCCCTTTGAGCGAGTTTACAAAATTGAAGCCCGCTGAAATCGCCGAAAAAGTAAAAGATCTTCTGGTCTCGGTAGGAATAAAAGAAGAATCTTTCAACCGACTTCCTTCAGAGCTTTCCGGTGGGATGAGAAAAAGAGTGGGCCTTGCGCGCGCAATGGCACTAAGCCCGCATATTATGCTTTACGATGAGCCAACAACCGGTCTCGATCCGATAACAACAAAAATGGTTAACAATCTCATTGTTGATACTGCAAAAAATCATAAAGACCGAGAGATGACGTCGGTTATTATTTCCCATGATGTTAAAGCCACTATGGAAATTTCCGACTATGTCGCATTTTTAGATCGTGGTAAGATTATTGAATATTTACCAGTAGAAGACTTCCGTAATTCCGACAAAGAGTTGGTGCAAGAATTCTTGAGACTATAAGTAAAAGGTGTTTAATGAATGAATTTAAAGTAGGACTTTTAGCGATCGCGACAATGGCAGCTGTCGTTTTCATGTCGTTTAAAATTACATCGAACCAATCAGGGTTCGGCCAGTATGTTCAATACAAAACAATTGTAAAAGATGCATCGGGAATTTTTCCAAAAACTCCCATTAAAGTTGCGGGTATTGCAGCCGGAAGAATTACATCGATTGAACTTCAGGGAAACACTGCTCTTATCTCTTTCGAAATTTTAAAGCAGATTCAGGTTACAAAAAATACTAAGCTTAGAATCAAGTCTGTTGGATTTTTAGGTGACAAGTATATCGAGCTTTACGTAGGAGATTCGCCGGAGATCATGTCGAAAAATGATTTCATCGACTCTGAAGAAGCTGCCGGTATGGAAACATTAATCAAAGATGCTTCCGAAGTCTTAGTCGATGTGAAAGCAATCGTAAAAAGTTTAAAGGACAGTGTCGCTCCCGATGGAGAAGTTTCTCCAATCAAAAAAATTCTTGCTGACGTTCAGGTGCTTGTTGAAAATACAAAAATTGCAACTGAAGCCGTTAAGCGTATGACAACGGGTAACGAAGAAAAAATCAATTCACTGGTGGAAAACCTAGAGTCTTTTTCTTACGAACTTGCGTATCAGGTTGATAAAGGAAATCCTGATAGTGCGATGGCAGACATCAAGCAGGTTTTAGGAAATACGAAAAAAATTACAGAAGATTTAAGTAAAATTGTCGCTGACGTAAAGCTCGGCAAAGGGACAATGGGAAAACTTCTGGTTGAAGATGAAATAGCTGACCAGGTTAAAGATACATTATCAAGTGTTCAGAAAATTGTCGGAAAAGCAGATGCGATTAGAACAGAGCTTTCAGTCTTTACCGGAGTCAACACTGGTGAAAAAGGTGGAGAGAGTGAAGTGGCCTTCAGAATTTTCCCGTCGCCGGAGCGTTTTTACCATTTAGGTTTAACGACTTCAGAAATCGGGCCTAATAAAGAAACAATTACAGATACAACAGTTAACGGTGTTACAACGACAACCAATGAAACAAAACGCGACAGAAATACTTTCAGGTTCAACGTTGAAATCGGTCGCCGCGTTCAGGACTTCGCTTTCCGCGGAGGTTTGATCGAATCAACTGGTGGTCTTGGGATCGATTATTATCTTCAGGATTTTGGAACGAAATTTTCTCTTGAAGGATTCGACTATAAGAAAAACAAAGGTGCAAACCTTCGCTTCATTACAGAAATGCAAATCTGGAACGTGTTATACGGTAGGGCTTCAGCTCAGGACATCGGAAGAAAAGGAACGTCTGCAACCGTGCAGGCAGGACTTAGATTCAACGATGAAGACTTGAAAGGCCTGTTAGGATTTTTCTTCTAATGGATAGAAACTGGTTAATCAGAACATCACAGAATCAAATCCTGGGTCCGGTGGCCAAGGCAAAATTGTTGGAGTTTATCCAGAAGGGTGCGCTCGGAATGACAGACGAAGTAGCGAGCGGAAATGGCTACTGGTTTTCATTAAAAGAAAAAGATCTGGTTGAAAAATATATCTACGGTGATATTCCTCAGGGATACAATCCCATTTCAGAGTCAAAAAGTGTTCTGGCCCGCCGAGAAAATCCTGATAAAACGTCATCAATCAATAATGCTCCAGCCAATAAAACTCAAGTTTTAAAAATGAGCAATCTTGGTCCTGGACTTGTGCCTAAGTCGGAAGATTTAGAGTTCCCCGACATTTCATCGCCTGCAAAATCAGATGCACCTGTTTTAGATTTCGGTGAAATTCAAAAAACTCCATCACCAGCAAAAGCAGCTGCACCAGTTTTAAATTTAAATGAAGCAGAAGTGACAAAACTTCCAACTCAGGACGATTTAGAATTTCCGGACATGAATGCCATTACGGAAGATGTGAATCAGTCTTTTAAATACCCAAGCCCGGGGCAGGCAAAGTCAAGTGGAGGTTTCTCTGCAAGACCTGTGCAAAAAGTCGAAGTGTCCAGCGATGAAGAAATTATTCTGCCGAATGAAGACGACCTGGCCTTTCCAGATATGGATATGGGATCAGCTTCAGTTGAAGATAAAACATCTACCAAAGTTGAAAAGGGAAAAGTTGATCTTGATCATCAGCATACAAGAACAGTAGCGCTTGATAATGAACAGGCCGCTAAAATTATTCCTGAAATCGAAGAGAAAGCTCCGGCCGGCGGTAAAGCTCACAGAAATATTGAAAGTGATTTGGGTGAAATGTCCCTCAGCCTCGATCTTGGATCTAAGGGTCCTGCTAAAGAAGAGCCAGCGTCGATGCAGAAAAAAGAGCGTTTGCAGACAGCACAGCCTCAGGTTCAGCAGGAAGAAAAAAAACTGCTTCATGAAAGAAAAACAAAATCGAGTTCTAAACCGGCCACTCAAAGAGATCCGGCGAGAGAAGTTGCTCATCATAAAGATGATCAAGCTGAGCCTTTAAAAAAACGCAACGACAATTATATTTTCTTTATTCTGATCATTCTGATTCTTATCATTGTGGCCGTATTTTTTTACTTTAAAGAAATATTAAATAAGCCTCTTCCGGTATAATCCATGAAATTAACGAGTGAAAGCATTTTCATTTATCCTACAGATACTGTCTGGGGAATTGGTGCCAGTATCACTTCTGAAGCAGCTTACAAAAAAATTGCAACGATAAAACAAACCACTGCATACAAACCTTTGTCCATTATGTTCACAGACATTAATGTTTTATATAAAAGCTTTAATTTTCCTGACGCGATCAGTGCAACATGGCTGAGAAATTTCTTTAAGCTGGAGGCCACTTTGGGAGTGCCGCTGAAAATTTCAAAAATTTCGATCCCGTCTTGGGTGACGGCGAAAAGTGATGTCGTTTCTGTAAGATGCCTTGATCTGGCCGCTTTGAAACCGATCAGTGCCGCTCTCAATACTCCCTTTTTTACGACAAGCTTAAATATCACTGGTGAAGGGCCGGCCATTACTTATGAAAACGCTAAAAATTTCCAGCAGACTTATGCAAAGGATGCAGAACTTATTGGCGACAGCTCACATAATCTTTCAGGAAGATCCTAAACAATTATATTTTTTCGAGGGAATTTCTTTGAAATAATCCGTGAAGGATTAAGTGTTGAAGAGATAAAAAAGCACCTGAAGTTAACCAGGATTAAAATTTCCTAACTGTATATAAAGCGAAATCATCTTTTCTCTTATCTCGTTGTCTTCAATTCCACCAAATTCAGCTTCAGCTTCTTTTTTAAGCCTGATAAATTCCGGTGAATACTTATGAAGAGTATTTTCATTGGATTTCTTAATTTTTTCCAGTGGTGCTATGAACTGAGCATACTGTTTCGAAAAGTGCGTGCTATCCACAATGAATTTTATATTGTGAATAGATTTTTCCAGGTTCGGAAATTTTGCAAAAATCTTTTTCTTTAGCTCCAGCTCCATAAAGCTCAGTGTACTGGAAAAAGCAGAGTGATTGCTCAAAATAACCAGTGTCCCATTTTGATTTTTCAGCGGAATGGTATGTTCAGAAAGTTTATTGCCCGTGATGTCTTTCCAGGCCTTGATCAGGCTTATGAAATCGAAGCTATCCGATAGCTGAACAGATTTCCCCGACTCTTTTTTCGAGGAGCGCGGTGCTGGACCGTCAAAATCAATGAATTGTGAGAGTTTTTTCAACATAAAAGATTCAAGCCTCGTAGCTTTTAGGGTAGCATTTGGCCTATGAAAGTGCGATTTTTTTCTATTTTTGTCTTCATGCTAACACTAGCATCATGCGCTGGTTACCACTTCAATACAAATAACAATCCCTTGCTGGGCTATGACATTCGCTCCGTTGCAGTGCCAATGTTTGTCAATCGCTCTGCTCTGCCCGAGCTCGCTGCGCCAATGACCCGAGAAATCACTTTTGCTCTAAATGAGTACAGTGGAATTAAAGTTATGAGCGGAGACAACGATAATGCAGATGCTGTGCTGATTGGAATTCTTGATTCACGCGACCACTACAACGAAGTCGTCAAGACGACGAATCAGCTCTTCACTGATGACACAATTAAGACATCTATCGGTGCTAGAAACCCTTTTTATTATCCGATTGAAACATCCTACGAATTTGCACTGCAGATTATTTTAATCAAGCGCCCTTCAAAAGAGGAACTGCAGCTTTTAACGACTGACCTTGGTCTGTATATGAAAATAAATCCCAAAGTTGTTTTAATGGATACGATACCTCTTACAGGTAAATTCTCACGAGTCGTTGGAGATAACGTTTCCTCGGACTCTCCCGGTAAAACAAACTTTGTAAAAAACAAAGGACTCTTTGAAAAAAGCATTCAGGATACAGCAGCGGGCGCTGCTAAAACTTTTAAGCAGGTTGTCCTCAATGCTTTCTAAGTTTTTACCATGGGATTTTCTCCCGAAATTTCCAACGACGATTGATAAAACCAAACCGGGTATTTACGCTTTCCTGATCGATGATCCTTATCTGGAAAGAATTCTGCTCGATGTGATTCCTAAAAAAGAAATTCCTTTTTCGCTTTATAGCGGAATCGAAATGACCCGCGATTTTATCGAAGAGCATTTTGTTAACCTTTCATTTTTTTCGTCTACTGATCATATCCAGGTTATCAACAGCGAAAATATTAAAGCTGACGTCCTGACTTTTCTGGTAGAAACAGATATCGACTGGTCAGACCGATTTATGATTTTGTTTTTTACAAAAACCAGCAAGACCTTCACAGAGTTTGCAAAAAATAAAAAAGTTATGGCATTTGAACTAGAAGGACCGCGTTTCTGGGAAGGGGCCAAACTATGGCAGTTCTGCCAGAAAGCAAAAAATGTTAGTCTTCCAGCTGATGTCAGCAAATTTATTCTCGAATCACTCGAGCATAATTTCGAATCATTCTTCTGGGTGATCGATATGATCAAACTCAACTTTCCTACCGGCCCAATCAATCTCGAAGAATTGAAAACCATGATCACAAAAGAGCGCTGGGATTTTTTCGAATTGATGGACATCTTCAACGAAAACCCAAAAAGATTTTTCGCTGAAGTTCTAAAAAAGAATGATGGTGACTACGACTGGCTTCGTGCTTTGTTCGCGATGATGCAAGGGCATCTTACGAAAGTGCTGGCGCCGGATGAGTTACGTAATAAGGCCAAACTATCTAAATATGATCAAGGTATTCTTTCAGTCAGTGAAAAAATTTCCCGCGATGTAATACTTAAGTATTTACGTTTTTTTTCCGAGGTGGAAATCCTAGCAAAATCAAGTGACCAACTACTGATCAATAAGCTCAGGTTAGAAATTTTGTAACATCCTCCCTTGTGATCTCTAAAGGTGATACCATCTTGGTATCATGAAAAATTTTACTTTTAAAAAATTGTCCCATGAAGATATCCCGCTGATCCACTCATGGATCACCAAACCGCACGTCCGCGAATTCTGGACAGACGCGAGTCTCGAAGACTTTGGAACGTTCAAAATGAAATACGAAGGTAAGATCACTTCAAATAAAGTGCATCCTTATTTAGTGCTTCTTCAGGGAAAACCAATCGGCTACATTCAGTCTTATTCTGTTGATGAAAAAACTTTCGGTATCGATCAGTTTATCGGTGTGGAAGAATTCGTGAATAAAGGATTGGGGAGTATGTTCGTGAAGGAATTTACGGATGAGTTATTGCAAAGTAAAAAAGTTTCGAAAATTGTGACTGACCCTTCGGTTTTAAATCTTCGTGCGCAGAAAGCTTATGAGAAAGCAGGATTTAAAAAGACTGTGGCGATGCCGGGAGAAGATGGGGAAGTGATGATTATGGAAAAGAAATTTAAAAGAGCTTCATAAAAAATAAATGAAAAAGGCTTCTTATGAGAAGCCTTTTTTTATATCCAAAAATTACTTTTTAAATTATTTCAAAGCAGAAACTTGAGAAGCTAAACGAGAAGTTTTTCTTGCAGCAGCGTTAAGTTTTATAACTCCTGTTTTTGCAAGTTTTCTTAGTTCACCTTGAGCCAATTTTAGAGATTCAGCAGCTAGTTTCTTATCTCCAGCTGTTAGTGCATCTCTAACTTTTCTAACTGCAGTCTTTGCTTTTGACTCGTTAACTTTGTTAGCAGCATTTTTCTTAATATCTTGTTTTGCTCTTTTTTCTGATGATTTGTGGTTTGCCACAAGTAACTCCTACCGTTAATTATTCTGATTGCCCGTGAGCAATATTTTTGTGAGTTCATTTTTTATTCTAA
>JACMRM010000237.1 GCA_014376445.1 Bacteriovorax sp.
ATCTTCCATTGTTAATTTCTTAGCTTTTGCTTTTGTCACAAGAACATCAAGAGCTCGTGCAAGGCCTCTAAGATTTAAATTGTCTGCACCTTTGATAACCGGAACCACAAGACCTTGCCCTGGAACTGCTACAGCACATCCAAGATTAATATCTTTTTTGTATACGATATTATCGCCGTCAATAGACGAGTTCACGATCGGAAATTCTTTTAGAGCTTGAATGATCGCGTATAAAATAAAGTGAGTGTAAGTAAGTGCGAAACCTTCTTCATTCTCAAATTGTTTTTTGAATCCTTCTCTGAACTTCACAAGATTTGTCATATCAACTTCGTCGATTGAGTTTACGTGTGGAGCGATTAGTTTCGATTGTTGCATGTTTTTAGCAATCGTTTTCCGAATATTTGTCATTGGAACGATTTCAACTCGAGCGCCACTTGCGAAAGCTGGCGTGAAAGAAGTTGGTGCTGATACGTTTGATGATTTTGAAGAAGATGTAGCTGATGCCTGCCCTCTAGATTTTCTTCCGCCAACAACGTAAGCTTCGAAGTCTGCTTTATTCACTCTTCCTGCTGCGCCAGAGCCTTTGAGGCCAGCTAGTTCAGAAATCGGAATGCCAGCTTCCTTTGCCATTGCTTTAACGAGTGGAGTGTAGAATCTGTCATCGTTGTGTGCTGATTGAGTTTGAACTGGAACTTGAGTTGGAGCTGCTACAACTGGTGCCGCTGCTTTTACTGTTGCCTGAGCTTCTGCCGCAGAAGCTCTTGCAACTGGTGCTGATGCAGAGGCATCTCCAACAACAGCGATTACTGTTTGTACATCAACCGTGTCGCCTTCTTTAAAACGAAGTTCAAGAATCGTTCCAGCGTATGGAGAAGGAATTTCTGATTCTACTTTATCTGTAGAGATTTCTAGTAATGTTTCATCAACATCAATTTTATCTCCAACTTTTTTTGTCCATTTAGTGATCGTTCCAGTTGTAATCGACTCTCCCATTTGAGGCATAACAATTTCATGTCTCTCACCTGAAGAAGTTGTCGTTGCAGCTTTTGCAGCAGGTGCTGCGGCCGGTGCCGGAGCTGATTTAGGATCTGCCGCTGGTTTTGAAGCTCCTGCTGATGCAGGATCGTCCTCAATAACTGCGATTAACTTTTGAATGTCAACTGTATCACCTTCTTTAAAAAGAATTTCGACAATTGTTCCGCTGATTGGCGAGGGAATTTCTGATTCTACTTTATCTGTAGAAATCTCTAATAGTGTTTCATCCAGCTCAATCTTGTCGCCTACATTTTTGTGCCACTTCGTGATTGTTCCGGTTGTAATTGACTCTCCCATCTGGGGCATTACGATTTCGTGTCTCATATTAATAGTCTCCTAGTAACTTTATCTAATTAAAAATTTAACGATCTCTTCTTCGAGGCCAAAACAGCCTCACCTAACCATTCTCCAAGAGTTGGATGCGGGTGAATAGTTGCAAAAATTTCCTCGTCAATCCCTTCCATTGTTTTAAAAAGAACGTATTCATGAATAAGTTCTGTCGCCTGAACTCCAACGATGTGAGCTCCCAGCATCTCCCCATGTTTCCCCATTAGAGTTTTTACGAAGCCTTCTTTTTCATTCGAAGCAATTGCTTTACCGTTTGCAGTGAATGGAAGTTTACCGACACTGTATTCGATCCCCTTTGCTTTCAATTCTCTTTCGGTGTAACCGACTGAAGCCACCTGTGGCTGACAGTAAGTGCAACCAGCGATATTCATTTTATCAATTGCGTGAGGGTGTAATCCACTCAAATGTTCTGCTGCTGTCACACCTTCGTGAGAAGCTGCGTGGGCAAGAAGAGGCGGCCCTGAAACATCTCCGATCGCGTAGATGTTTGGAACGTTCGTCTGATACATATTGTTTACTGAAATAAATCCGCGGTCAGTTTTTATGCCGACAGCCTCTAACCCGATATTATCGATGTTTCCAGTCATACCAACAGCGATTAAACCCATTTCAAATTTAAATTCTGCTTCCTTTCCTTCAATTTTTGCGAAAATAGAAATGTCTTTCCCGTTATTGATCGCGCGAACGCTATCGATTCCAAGATTCATTTTGATTCCGTATTTTCTGTAAGCTTTTTCTACTTCGTTTGAAGAGTCATCGTCTTCGATTGGAAGTAAATGTTTTTGAAGTTCGAAAATGTGAACTTCAACACCGAAAGCATTCCAGAAGTAAGCAAACTCAACTCCGATTGCTCCGGCTCCGATGATCCCTATTGATTTTGGAAGTGTTTCCATTTTTATTGCTTCCCACGCACCGATTAGACGTTTTCCGTCATGCTCTAATCCTGGGAATGTTTTGTAATGAGCACCTGATGCTACAATTAAATTTGCAAATGTAATTTCTTCAACACCCTCTGCTGTTTTAACTTCAAGCGATGTTTTTGTTTTGATTTTTCCGAAACCTGTGATGACTTCGATTTTATTTTTCTTCATCAGGAATGCGATACCTTTCGACATCTGATCTGCGATTTTAGAAGCGCGCTTAACTGCAACAGAGCCGTCAAGGCCTTTAAGTTCAACATTAATTCCATATGATTTCATATCTGCGATTTCGTGAACCGAATGAGCTGACTTCAAAACTGCTTTAGTTGGAATGCAGCCGCAGTTAAGACACACGCCGCCTAATTTATCCATTTCTACGATCGCAACTTTTTTTCCTAACTGACTTGCTCTGATAGCAGCAACATAACCGCCTGGACCTGAGCCGAGTACAACGACATCAAACATTTTCATTCATTGAATCCTTAAATTTTTTAGTTTAAAGTACGCCTAAAGTTTTAAAGATGATAGCTTCGGTTGTCAATGAAAGGGCAGTCATTTAAGTGATAAAAACGCAAAGCGCAATTGAGATGGATTTAACCGAGTCGGAGAAAGAAAAACTCTGGGAGTTTTTTCCAAACGGAATCATCAGTATAGATTTAGAAACGACCGGACTTTCCCCTCTCGTAGACCGTATTATTGAAGTCGGAGCACTTAAAATAACACCTACCGGATCGCACATTTTTCAAACACTCATCAACCCTGAGATTCCCATTCCACCGCACACTATTGCGATACATAATATTAGCGACGAAATGGTTAAAGATTCACCGACTCTTGTTGAAGTTCTTCACGACCTGCGCGAGTTTATGGCCGACATGCCAATCATCGCTCACAATGCCAAGTTTGATATGGGTTTTATTGTTCTAGGCATGCAAAGGGCTAAACTAGGCCTATCGGCGAATGATATTTACTGTTCATGTAAACTGGCACGGCAAACACATATGGAAATTGGTAATCACAAGCTTTCAACTCTTGTTAAAGAACTTAATATTCCACTCTTAAACCATCACCGTGCGACTGACGATGCTTTTGCAGCACTAAAAATCTTTATGTGTTCTCTGCATGTGATCAAAACTCCACAGTCGCCGATGCTAAAACGTTACGGCCATCTCTTTTCACTGAATGAATTTGAAAAACTTAATTCGGAAGAACTTCCGGAGAAATTATCCGAGCTGGAAAATCTTGTTAAAGAGGCTGCAGTCATCGAAATCAACTATAGCGGTGGAAATCACAAAAATGAATGGCGCCCGGTAAAGTTAACTAGTTTACTAAATACACCGGAAGGCAATATTCTATATGCACGATGCTTATGGAGTGATATTCAAAAGTCCTTTAAGCTTAAAAAAATTACTGAACTCAGAAAGCCTTCGGCAGAAGATATTCAGAAGTGGTTAAAAAAATCATGAAAGGTTTTATTACAAAAGAAAATCTGTGGTACCGCACCCAGCAACTGATTATTTTAGTTCTTCATCTTATTTTATTAAAGTGGATGTTTTATACGCTGTCGAATTCGGGTAGACTCCCGATGGCCGAAGTGTTTTATCATTTCATCGGCATGTCGATCATGGGTGCTCTTCTCATTCGAGGAAGCGCATACTGGGCACGTCACCACTACATCAAAGAAATTAAGCACGAACAGGATTTAAAAAAGGAACATCATAAGTGAGCTGGACGCAGGAATTTAAATCAGCACTAAAGACGAGAGAAGAGATTTCGAACTTCTTTAATTTTGATTTTCCTGAAATTAACTATCCGGTTTTCATCCCTATAGTCTTCGCTACAAAAATTATTCAAGCTGGCCCTGATTCTCCTTTATGGAATCAGTTTCTTCCACACAAAGAAGAAAACAATGTTGATATGGGACGCCTCGACCCAATCGGGGATAAAGTTCATGCAAAAAACAATCAACTCATTCATCGTTATGAAAATCGAGCGCTTTTCACACCAACTACAGTGTGCCCGATTTTATGTCGTTATTGTTTTAGAAAAAATGAACTCTCTGATAAAGATGAAATTTTTGATCAGAAATTTCAGGAAGCAAAAACTTATTTGACTGCTAATCCTGAGATCAATGAAATTATTTTTACAGGTGGCGATCCGTTTATTTTAAGTAATGAGAAGCTTGCTTTTTACCTGCAGGAATTTGCTGAAATTGAATCGATTAAATATGTCCGCTTTCACACGCGCACACCGATTATTTTACCTTCCCGTATAGATGAAGGCCTACTGGCCGTTCTGGAAAGTTCAAAACATTTTTTCAAGCGCAGTATGGTGATGATTCATATTAATCATGAAAGCGAATTATCTGATGATGTAATTGAAGCGCTTGCTCGTTTGAATGAACAGAATATCGAAGTATTTTCTCAAAGTGTTCTGCTCAAAGGCGTGAACGATTCGACTGAAGCGCTCTATAATTTATTTTCGGTGTTAGCTGACGTTAAGGTGAAACCTTATTATCTTCATCATCCGGATGAAGCCCGTGGGGCGATGTATTTTTATCTTTCGTTGGAAGAAGGCCGCAGGATTTTTGCTCCACTTCACAATAGACTTCCTGGTTGGGCGCTGCCCCAATATGTTATCGACATCCCAGGTGGCGAAGGAAAAATTCCGGCGTTTAATCCAGAGAGCTTTGAATTTAGTGGCGAGCTGATCAATCGATTCGGGGAAAAAGTTAAAATCCGTTGACAGATTTTAGAGCGGCCATTAATATGCCAAACACACCATGTTTTATGCGGATTTAGCTCAGTGGTAGAGCGTCTCGTTGCCATCGAGAAGGTCGCAAGTTCAACCCTTGTAATCCGCTCCATTTGATTTTCAAAAAAATCGGTAACTTCTCAAAACATTAAATATCTTAACAACTTAAATTCAGTAGGACTGTAGTCAACTCACAATTGTTTATTTCTCAATATTTCGCCATCTTTCTAAGTGTCCTTACCAAATCCTTACCAGAATGATTTTGAAGTAGCATGAGCAAGCACGTGCTTGCTTTTTGTAGCACCAAAATTTGTAAACTTCTAAAATCCCTTAATTATTTTTGCAAGCACTCGCTTGCACACCTTTGCTATTAACAACCAATTTTTTTTGCCACGGCGTCGAGCACTCGCTTGCCATGGCCGTGGCATTTTCACATGGAGAACTTTATGGAAACAACCAAAGACTTTATAAAACAA
>JACMRM010000238.1 GCA_014376445.1 Bacteriovorax sp.
ACACCTGCGATTGATAATCCAGCATGGTAGCAGTAATGAGCTACTTCCTGGCCGTTATCAAGGGCGGCCTGCAAAAGGTTTGATCCTTTAACTGCTTCAATATCTTTCCCGTTCCATTTTAATTTTACTTTTTCAGTCATGACTATCTCTTACCTGTATTTGTTGGTGTCATAATATAAGTCTCAAGTTCAGATCTAAACGATTTGATTAAACCCTGAGCTGGCATCGCCGCTGCGTCTGCAAGAGCACAAATTGTTTGTCCTCTCATTGAAGCTGCAGTTTTATCGAGTAAATCAATATCTGATTTTTGTGCTTTTCCTGAATCACGTCTTTTGAAAACTGATTCAAGCCATCCAGTCCCTTCACGGCAAGGAGTACACTGGCCGCAAGATTCATGGTGATAAAATTCAAGAGTCCACTTCATCAGGTCACCCATGTTTCTTGTTTCATCAAGAACAACGATGGCCCCTGATCCAAGCATAGAGCCTTTTGCAGCGACATCTTCATAATCCATTTTTACAATATAAGATTCATCGTGATTGAAAACCGGAGAAGATGATCCCCCGGGAACAACTGCTTTCAGTTTGTTTCCATTTCTCATTCCACCGCAATGAACTTCGATGATTTCTTTCAAGCTTGTTCCCAATGGAACCTCAATGACTCCCGGTTTATTAACGTCCCCTGAAATCGAAAACAACTTCGTTCCAGCAGATTTTTCTGTTCCCCATTTTTTATATTCGAGAGCTCCGAACCTCATGATCCATGGAACAGCAGCAAGAGACTCAACATTGTTAACCATTGTTGGAAGCCCTCTGTAACCTTTGATAGCAGGAAACGGTGGCTTTAATTTTGGCTGGCCTTTTTTTCCTTCAAGAGATGAAATCATTCCTGTTTCTTCTCCACAAATGTAAGCGCCTGCTCCTCTGTGAATATAAAGGTCGAAGTCGAAGCCTTTTCCTAAAATGTTTTTACCCAAATATCCTTTTGCGTAAGCTTCTTTTAGGGCACGCTCTAAAATCACGGCCTGCTGGTAGAACTCTCCACGAATATAGATGTAACCTTTTTGAGTTCCCAGTGCCCATGCAGAAATAATCATCCCTTCAATTAAGATGTGCGGATTTTTTTCCATAAGGTATCTGTCTTTGAATGTTCCCGGCTCTGATTCATCGGCGTTGCATAGTAGATATTTTTTAGCAGCGCGATCTTTAGAGAAGAACCCCCATTTTACGCCAGTCGGAAATCCAGCTCCTCCGCGTCCGCGAAGTCCTGATGCTTTTACTTCTTCTTTAATAAAATCCGGCTCCATGCCGAAACACTTCTTCATCATTTCATATCCACCGGCACGTTCAAAAACTTCAAGGTTATGAACACCAGGAATATGGTGATAGCTTAGTAATGAATAATCTTTGTAATTAGCAGTATCTTTTTCCATTATGGAAGCTCCTCTAATTTTTGAATCGCGGCGACCAGATCAACCGGGCCTACATAATCATTATTAATGCGCATACATGGCGCCATTTCACAGGCACCTAAACATTCCATTTTCTGCAATGAAATTCTTCCATCGCGGGTTGGTGTTAGATAATCCGTATCGAAGTGCTTTAAAAGCCCTTGATAAATTTCACGTCCACCGAACATCGAACAGGTGATGTTTGTACAAACATGAACCATGTTTCTCGCTACTGGAATGTCATAAAACATATCGTAGAAAGAAATAACTTCTTTGATACTTATTTCTGGAATCTTCATTAGCTCTGATACGTATTCAATCGCCTCGATTGGAATCCATCTGTTTTGCTCCTGTACTAAGTGAAGCACTGGAAGAAGAGCAGATTCAACATCGTCGTAACGAGTAAGAAGCTCTTCGTATTTTGAAAGATTTTCAGCTGAGAACTTGAATGGAGCTCCCTGACTTTTTGATACATGTGTTGAATGCGAACTCATCGATCTAGCTCCCCTGCAATAATGTTCATTGATCCGAGCTGAGCAACAGCATCAGCAATCATGTGATTGTTCACGACTTCGTTTAACGATTGAAAAATCGCGAAACACGGAGGGCGAACTTTTACTCTGTATGGATTTGGTCCTCCATCAGAAATAACGTAGAAACCTAACTCACCATTGGCCGCTTCTGTCGCAGAATAAATTTCACCGATAGGTGGACGAACACCTTTCATAATCAACATGAAGTGGTTCATTAATCCTTCGATGTTTGTATAAACATCTCTCTTTGGTGGAATACAAACTCTCTTATCAAGAGACTGTATTGGCCCTGAAGGAAGATTCGCTAAGACTTGATTAACGATTTTTAGAGACTGTCTCATTTCTTCCATGCGAACTAAGTATCTGTCGTAAGCATCACCCTGGCGACCAACTGGAATTTCAAAATCTACATCTTTATAGAAATAGTATGGATTTGTTTTTCTGATGTCGTAGTTTACGCCGGCAGCACGAAGGCATGGACCCGTGTATCCCCAAGCGATAGCATCAGCGGCCGAAATCGGAGTGACTTTCGTACGAGCAACGTAGATTGGGTTCTTAGTTAAAAGACGATCTACTTCTTCAATATTTTTTTGGATAATTTTTACAACTTCAAGACAGTCCGTTACCCACCCGACTGGTAGCTCTTGAGCTTGCCCACCGATACGAGTTAATGAAACAGTTAATCTAGCGCCACAAAGTTTCTCGAATAGTTCGTACACGCGTTCCCGTTGTTCGAAACAAAACCAGAAAGATGTCAGAGCACCTAAATCTACTGCGCCGGTACCTATACAAACAAGGTGATCGATTACGCGGGATAATTCAGCAAGAACCATACGCATAGCTTTTGCACGATCAGGAATTTCAATCCCCATCATGTCTTCGATCGCTTTACACCATCCGATGTTGTTCATTGGAGATGAACAATAATTCAGACGATCTGTATAAGGAACAACCTGATTGTATAAATGGTTTTCGCACATTTTTTCGAAACATCTGTGAAGGTATCCGATTTCAAGTTTTGATCTTTTGATAACCTCACCTTCAATCTCTGCCATGATACGAAGTGTACCGTGTGTAGCAGGATGTGATGGTCCGATGTTAATCCATTCACGCTTTAGCGATTCTTCGTGAGTGATTGTTGGATCAGCATCGAAGTTAATATCTAATGATTCAGACAACGGTTGATTGTGATCAGCTCTATAATCTTTTCTAAGAGGATGTCCCATGAACTCGTGGTGAGTTAATAGACGCTCTTTTTTTCTACCGTCAAAAGTAATCCCGAACATGTCCCAGGCTTCGCGCTCGAACCAGTCAGCACCTTTCCAAAGCGGCATGACAGATGGAACAGTTTCACCTGCATCTGTATCAACCGGAACACGAACGCGAACACGCTCATGGTTTTCCATATTCAGAAGGTGGTAAACAGCTTCGAATCTTTTTCCATGAGTCCATTCAGATATTGGTCTTGTTTTGTTATCCACTCCACAAACATCAAGAAGCATGTTGAATCCAAGTTCATCTCTAAACTTCTTCATCATTTTAATTAACGTTGCTGGTGTTGTAAATAATACGTGGTTGCCGAAAGCGAAAGTATAATCTTTAGCTCCAAATTTCGAAATTAATTCTGCTGAATAATTCGAAGTCTCGGGCTCAGTAGTTGTAACAGTTGTTTCTGTCATGGGTTTAAACCTTATAAATTAATTGGCCGTAAGACCTAATGCTTTTTCTTTTACTAATTCTCTTTCTGCAGAAGCTGAAACACCGTTTTTAATACGCTCTTGAACCTGCATCATCCCTTGAATAACCGCTTCAGGAGTTGGAGGGCATCCGGGAATATAAACATCGACAGGAATGTCTCTAGAGACACCTTGAACAACGTGGTACGCACGGTAGAATCCGCCGGAAGCAGCACACGCCCCCATTGCAATAACCCATTTAGGTTCTGCCATTTGTTCGTAAATTCTTCTTAGAACCGGCGCTTGTTTTTCTGTGATTGTTCCGGCGATGATCATCAAATCTGATTGGCGTGGAGAAAAGCGAACAACCTCTGCACCAAAACGTGATGAATCGTATTTTGGACCGACAACGGCCATGAATTCAATTGCACAACATGCAGTTCCAAATGGAAACGGCCACATTGAGTTTGCTTGTCCCCATCTCTTGGCCCATTCTAAAAATGTGCCGGCCTTCGTCGTTACAATTAAACGATCGAGTGCGAAGTCTTCTTCACTCATTTTATTAAGTGGGCTTACAAGTCTTTTGTTAGTCGACATAACGTCTCCTATTTAAAATATATTGATGTCTGGTTCGGTATTATTTTAGGTAGATGCCCCGAAAATGTAAATCAATTACTTACAATGAAATCGAGATAATCTTACTTAACGAGACTGGCTCCATCCTGCTTGAAATATTCCCATGCAACGTCCTGCGGAAAAACATCAAAAGGAATTTGTTTTGGAGTCTTCGAAGCATACTTGCAGGCGTAATTTTGTTCCTTTTGGTGAATCCATCCATAGATTTTCTGGTGGCTTCCGCCTTTAACTGTATCGTATTCTACGAAACGGTACTGACTGTTAGTCAGGTTCTTCATTAAACTCATTCCGTTGATAGCTTGGTCAAAAGTTGTCTCAAAATTCTTGGCGCGGCAACGTGCTAACTCTTTATTTTGATCGACAAATAAGTGTGTGTCATCAACACGCGCATTGACCGCCCAGGCATTGTCGAAACAGCTGTAATAAAACCCATTTTTTTCCAATAAAGTGAAGGCCTGAAGATAAGAAAAAAACCATAATCTCCTATGATCTTCGACGATATTTCCGGGACGAACGAGTTTCGAGCATTCATAAAATTCATTGGAGTTTTTTGCATAAAATTCCTTGAAATATTTTAAGAAACCGTCTGCCTGCCCATACTTTAAATTTCGAATCCTCTCGGATTCTTCCCATACAGAATCATAAAGTTTCATACACCCAACTCTAAATTCGTTGAGCTTGGAGAAATTCTCCGCAGTGACTTTTGAAGAAGTTTTATTAAAGTAATCAAGCGAGTCTTTCAAATTTAATTCACGCGAAATGCGGTAGGCCGGAGAAACTTTTCCACCTAGTTTGTGATAACCATACATATTAGTCAGGATGCCGCGCGCATAACTCCAATCAATTTTATTTTTCAGTTCACTAAAATTATTGAGTCCACTAAAACTAGCATCGCGCGTACTCACACCTACTAAAATCTGCGCTGGCTTCCATTTTTCCGGCAGATCACACGGAAAATTTTCGCAATGGTCAACGACCACTGATCCCATAATACGGGCCGTATCGTAACGAACAGGATTTTCTTTAAACGGCTCAATAGATTCCTTATCAGAGATGACGATAATTCTCATTGGGGTTTTATTTTGATCGTAAACTCTCGGCACAATCCCCTGAGTAAAATTTGGAGTCAAAAGATCTCCTCCATAATTTTTCCAGATGTCATCCTGGGCACAGAACTCTCTCTCGCGATAAAGTTTCCCTGAATAAAGATCAAAATCATAAAGGTATTTTGATTCC
Source organism: Bacteriovorax sp. (assembly GCA_014376445.1). Taxonomy (GTDB): domain Bacteria; phylum Bdellovibrionota; class Bacteriovoracia; order Bacteriovoracales; family Bacteriovoracaceae; genus Bacteriovorax. Next base: position 5,532 of record JACMRM010000238.1, read on the forward strand.
ACCGGATTCGTCACAAAAAAACGAATGCCATAATTGTCTGTCTCTTTATCTTTAAAATTTGAAATCATCGGATCAATATCAAAAAATGGGTTGGTGATGAGCGAATCATCCATATCCCGATGAGCGAATCTCGGCGGTAACTTATTCCACAAAGCTTTAATAATTTGCTCATCTGCTTGCGCTTCTTTCATTGGTGTTTTTGCACAACCGCTTAATAGAATGACGCTGAAACTTGAAAGAAGAATTGATTTAATTATGTTTTGTAATTGACAGATAGTCAT
>JACMRM010000239.1 GCA_014376445.1 Bacteriovorax sp.
GGCCTTTTTTTTCCAAAGAAGTTGAACATGGAAGTTGCAGCTCAACCACAAGCTCAAAAAAATCACGTCATTTACGATCCAATCTACGGCTTCATTAAATTGAACCCGATTGAATATGAAATTGTATCTTCACCATTTTATCAGCGTCTTCGCTGGATCAAACAATTGGGATTTTCATGTTACGTTTTTCCGGGAGCAGAGCACTCACGTTTTCACCACTCAATCGGTGTAATGTTTAATGCCCATAAAATCCTGGAGTCGGTAGGGCGTGCTGTAAGTGAAAAAGAATTGATGGATCCAAAGTGCTTATCACCAGAGTGCATCTATCACAAAAGCCTTCGTCTTGCGGCCCTTATGCACGATATGGGGACGTTTCTTTTTTCTCATACAACTGAAGGTGCATATATTGAATACGGCGAAACAACCAAAGCTAAGAATGGTAAAGGCCTTCCTGATGACCATGAAAATCTTGGTGCCTACATTATTAAAAACACCGATTACCCTGGTGGGATCACTTACGTTCTGAAAAAATACGGCATCAGCCCCCAGAGAATTTCTGATTTAGTTAAAGGTGTAGATGAATCTATTCTTGCGAATCAGATTCTTCATTCGGAAGTTGACTGCGATAGAATGGACTACCTACTTCGCGATGCTCACTATACGGGCCTTTCATACGGATCATACGATCGCGATTATCTTCTGTATCACTTTCAGGTTTCAAAAGTTGAAAACCACGACATCTTAACGATCAGACATAATGCTCTCCACTGTGTAGAGGATTTTTTAACTTCGCGTTTTGCATGGTACTCGCAGGTTATTCGTTCTCCTCGTGGAGCGAAGTACGACTCAATTGCTGAACGCATTTGTTTTTATCTTTTAGAAAAAGGATATATGTACAAATACAGCGAGCTTCTCGAGATGATCGAAAAAGATCCGATGAAGTTTTACGGATTCAACGACAACTATTTTATGGGCCTTGTTCACAAACACTATCTAAATGGTGATCTTGATCGTGCTCCAAAAATAAAAGATATGGCGAAAGTTTTACTTCTTGCCGGCGGTGGAAAAGCGATTCGTTGTGATGAATTTAAGTCTCGTTTATTGTCTCAGGATGACCCACAGGCCGTAGAAAAATATCATAAACGTGCTCAGACCAAGTTTTTAGAGATCGAAGAATTTCTTAAAAAGAAGGGCGGACCTGCCGACTGGATCATTTCAGATATCCCGAAAAAGTCGATTATGTTTGTTAAGTCTCCAAAAAATGTTGCTAAAAATTCGACGGCCAAACAACCTAACGTTTTACTCGACCGCGACCCGGTAAAGATCGCCATGGAAAACGGTGAGGTGAAAATGCTGGCGGAAGTGGAGAATTCCCTGATTTCCAAGCTCTTTAACAGTAATAACTTTATCCCGAATGTCTATTGTTCAACTTCGGCCTACGAGCTTTTACTTGCAGAGGGCGTGATCGATGGAAGTTTTTCTTAACTGCTTGTAAAAAGTACCTGACCGGTTAGGTTTACTTTGCAAATTTATATCTAAAAATCTAAATCTAAGTTAAAATTCAACTAGGGATCCAAGTATTGGAACCCTCTGGGAATCAGGATGATTTCCTGGAAGACTTAGGAGTTCTTGTCACATGTTTAATCAACAAACAAACTTGAATCAAAAAACTATGAAATCTCCACAAGGGCAGAAAGGTCCAATTTTTTATTGTGAAGATGTCTCAGTTCAATTCGACGAAATTATGGCACTTAAGAATGTTCAATTAACTATTGAGCGCGGTGAAATTATTTTTGTCACTGGAGCTTCAGGTGCAGGAAAAACAACTCTTCTAAAAATTCTTTCAGGCCTTCAGGAACCGACTTCCGGAAAAATTATCAGACCTGATTTTTTCTCTAGTAAAAAAAATCTTTTTATCTCAAACGTATTTCAAGATCTAAGACTTATGGGCCGTTATACATGCGAAGAAAATCTTATGTTCGCTTACGACTCCTCAATCTATGCTTCTAAAGCCGAATTCAACCAGGACATGAACGAGCTTGCTCGTATCCTTGGAGTCAAGGACAGGTTGCATTTAAAAATCAACGATGCCAACGGAGGTCTTAAACAAAAGATCGCCATCATCAGAGCTCTATTAACTAGACCTGATGTTCTCATTGCTGATGAACCGACAAGTTCTCTTGATATCGATAACACTCGCAGACTTTTTGACGTACTAAATCTTTATAACGTTAAAAGGGGTCTTACGGTTATATGGGCCACGCACAACAAGGAATTCATTAAGAGTTTCACCGGCCGGATTATTCATTTAGACAACGGACGTTTAGTGTATTCGGGGAAATAATGTTTTATCTAGTTCAGTTCTTCAAAATTTTATTCAAATCACCCATCCGTGGTTTTTTTCTCTTTTTATTCTCCATCATTCTCGTATTCTCTATCGGGCAAAAAAACTACCTGGAAGAGCAGTTCTCAAGAATGATTCCGGAAAATAAAGCAGGAGATTATTTCTACGCTCTTATTTCAACAACAGAATCCTACCAGAATATCGCTCGCCAGATGGGTCAGCTTCCAGGTGTATACAAAGTTGAAATTCTTTCTGAAGCTCAGATCAAGGAAGAAGTAAAAAGTGTTTTAGGATCGCTTCAAGTGGATATGACAGACTCAAAGCTTGATTTGAATTATGCCGGACTTAAAATCGTTTACGGAAAAGATCTTAAGACCCGCGCGAAAGATTTGATCCGCGACTACCTTACTCACTTAGTGGGAGAAGGCAATATTACTCTAGGAGCTATCAAGTCCAATGATCAGATCGGCGATAAACGCGCTCAGTTTATTTCAGTGATTAAAACCTGGGGATACTCACTTTATTTATTCATTATTTTCATCTTCTGGGTTGTTTCACTTTTATCAGTAAGAGTTAAAATTGCAGAAGCTTCATATCTTTTAGAAAATTATCAGAGAAAACAAAAAGTCGGATTGAAGATGGCCTTAAACGGTTTGACTCTGATCTTCATTCTTTCTGTCGCATTCACTTTTATTTTAGGAATGCCTCAAATGATTAACCTTATTGTAGCTCTTGGAATTTTTATTGTGGGGATTTCTCTTCATGCTAAAAAATATTTCTGGGAGAATCACTAGTCATGAAGTCCATTAGACTGATTGTCATACCATTCATGGTTCTTTGCTCTTCTGTTTCTGCACAGTCTGCAGTGGCCGTTCCGAAAGCGAAAGAAGCGTCTGACGAGAAGCTTAACGTCTTTGATATGAAGAGAAAAATGCAGGATCAGAACAATCAAATCCTCCAGCTTTCGAAAGAAGTGAATAATGTGGAAGTGACTTTAGGGCTCAATAATAAAAAGTATCTGAAGCTTGCTGAAGAGCGCGCAAAAATTGAAGAAAGCCTTACGAGTGCCCGCCGGAATGCAGATTTTGACAGTGAGTCTTTAAGGAAAAACTACGCTCAGACAAAAACGCTGTTAATGGGAGTGCTTCTTAATAAACTTGAGAATACAGAAAATTCATCTGATATGCTGGCCCGTAAAATCATGATCGAAAAACTGCAGAGACGACTTGCAGATTTAGATGGGATGATGAAAACCAATAAAAACTATCAGGGTGATGTTAATTCGTTGTATACCAAGCTGCAGGAATCAATGTCGACTGAAAAAGAGTTGCTTTCAGTGATGAGTGAGCTTGAAGAAAAAAGAAGAGAACTTAGAAATTCTCTGACTGAACAGAAGAAGAATAATGCTGATTCAAAAACTAAATTTGATGAAGAGAAAAATAAACTGGCAATGAATTCAAAAGCGCAGAAAAGAGAAAAAGAGCGCGAGCGTCTTGCTCCTGTGCAGATTACGGAAGAAATTAAAATTCCTTCGCAGCCGGTCGGTAACGTAAATGCAGCGGCAGCTGCGGGACTCGCTAGCGGAGAGTTTTTTCCGCCAATTTATGCTTACCAAGGAATGGAGTATCAGAAAAAAGGGGTTACTTTTAATTTCCATGGAAAAAATGAAGTGCGTGCAACGAAGGCCGGAAAGATTGTTTACACAGGTGCACTGGCGAACTATGGAAATGTTTTAATGATTGACCACGGTGGCGATACACGCACCGTTCTTCTCGGGCAGTTTGACTACGCTGTAAAAAATGGCGAAGCTGTTAAAGACGGACAGATCGTGGGATACACTAACCCGCGGTCGACAAATGGCTTGTCAGAAGGGAAAATTTACTTCGAAGTTAGAAAAAATAATTTAGCTCAAAATACATATTTGCTTTTAGATAAGAAATCGCTCGCGAAAAATTCTAACTAAGCAAACTATCCCAGGGAGGGAGTAGTATATGAAGAGAGTACTCTTAAGTCTCTTGCTCGGTTTAATCATGCACTCATCTGTTATGGCAGCAGCTGCTACACCAACAGCACCGGTACAGACCGATGAAGCTGCAAAAAAATCACGTTATGAAAAACTGGAATTATTCAACAAGGTTCTCTACCTTATTGAGTCTCAATATTACCGTGAAGTCAGCACTGAAAAACTTATCGAAGGTGCCATCAATGGAATGATGAATACGCTGGACCCGCATTCAGCTTATTTAGACAGTGAAGTTTTCTCAAAAATGCAGGAAGAAACATCAGGAGAGTTCGGAGGGCTTGGAATTGAAGTCACTCAGAAAGACGGTGTTCTTGTCATCATTACTCCGATTGAAGATTCTCCGGCATGGAAAGCAGGTGTTAAGGCCGGCGACAGAGTTGTTGAAATCAATCATGAGTCTATGGTAGGAGCAACGCTTCAGCAGGCGATCGATAAACTTCGCGGCAAAATGAAATCAAAAATTATTTTAGGGATCGTGAGGGAAGGAGTCGACGGAATTAAGAATTACGAGATGACCCGCGAAATCGTTCATCTTAAACCGGTAAAGTATGTGCTTCTTCAGAATGGATATGCTTATGTCCGTTTGACTCAGTTCCAGAAAAAATCAGCTGAGTATATTGTTGAAGCACTTAAGAAAATGAAAACTGAATTAAAAAACAAAGCTTTATTAAGAGGCGTGATCCTTGATTTAAGATCAAATCCTGGTGGACTTCTTGATGAAGCTGTTGATGTTTCTTCGATTTTCTTAAAAGACGGAATTGTTGTTTCAACAGAAAGCCGCGATCCGAAAAATAAAGAAATCCGTTACGTGAAAAAAACCGGATACAAAGAGCTTGATATCCCGCTTGTGGTTTTAATCAACGGGTCTTCAGCTTCAGCTTCAGAAATTGTTTCAGGTGCATTACAGGACTCAAAACGCGCCATCATTATGGGAACGCAGTCATTCGGAAAAGGCTCCGTTCAGTCAGTGGCAAAAATCGATGATATGTCCGGTGTAAAGTTAACAATTGCTCAGTACATGACTCCGAATAACAGAAAAATTCAGGCAGTCGGTATTACTCCTGATGTTGTGATCGGCGAAGCAGAAGGCGAGTGGTATGATGACAATAAAAAAGAGTCGAGCTTCATCAGAGAAAAAGATTTAAAAAATCATTTAACAGCTACTATAGAAACTGCTGAAGAAAGAAAAAACCGTGAAGAGCAGGAATTAAAAGAACGCATCGAACGGACTGAAAGATATAAAGCGATAAGAGAAAAGAAAAAACTGGCCAAAACTCCAGTTGCACCTAAAGAGAAATTTGCCTCTGATGATGACGACGACAACAACGGTAAAAAAGTGGCACCGAATGAAGACTATCAGGTTAACCAAGCGATCAATTATTTAAAAAATATCGGCCTGATTAAAACGTTAAAATTTTAGGAGTCTTCAATGAAAAAAATGATGTTGATTTTGATGGCAGTCGCCTCTTTATCTGCCTTTGCTCAGGATGAAAAAGTAAATGTCTGTAAAGCAGACGCTGCAAAATACTGTAAAGAGTTTAAGACTGTGCGCGAGCTTCCAAAATGTCTTCGCATGCATAAAGAAGAAGTGGGATCTGAGTGCAGAGCCGTCCTTGACAGGTCGGCGAAAGATTCACAGGAAAAATACAATAGTTGTAAAGGGGATTTAGGGAAATTCTGCAAAAGTGCTCCTTACAAACTGGCCTGCTTACACGAAAACTACGAAAAACTCTCTGCAAGCTGCAAGTCAAAAATTAAAAAGTAAACTATATGACTAAGGAAGCACCTTGCTTCCTTGCGTCTATCTCTCAAATTTAAAAATCACAAGACAGTTTACGATGCTCATTAGATAATGCTCTCGATGAGTTTAGACGTTAAAAAAGTCTCCGAGATTGTCGGGGAAATCAAAAATTTACTTGAGCATGAGTTCGCCAATGTTTCTATTGAAGGCGAGATTACCAATCTTTCTCTTTCTTCATCAGGGCACTGGTACTTCACGCTTTCCGATAAAGACTCTTCAATAAGCGCCGCTCTTTTTAAAATGGATGCGCTTAGAAACCCTTTGATGAAAACAATTAAAGACGGTGCAAAAGTTATCGTTGTAGGTGACATCAATGTTTATCCTAAACGCGGAACTTTCCAGGTCATCGTTAAAAGAATTGTTCCTGTCGGTGTTGGCGATTTAAAAGAGCAGTTTGAAAAATTAAAAAGAAAGCTCGCAGCTGAAGGTCTGTTCGATATGGAGAGAAAGCGGCCTATCCCGCAGATGCCAAAACGTGTAGCGATCATTACGGCCCAGCGAGGCGCTGCTCTTCAGGACTTTATTAATATATATAAAAGGCGTTCCATCTGGATGGACCTTTTAGTCGTTCCTACTTTGGTTCAAGGTGATGATGCTCCGAGAGCAATCAGAGCTTCTTTACACAATGTCATTAAGTACTCGCTCGAGGCTGAACCTGCAAAAAAAATTGACCTGATTGTTCTCGCACGTGGAGGAGGAAGTCTGGAAGATCTTTGGGCCTTTAATGATGAAGGGCTTGCTTATGATATTTTCAACAGTCCCATTCCCGTTATCAGCGCCATCGGACACGAAGTTGATTTTTCTATCTCTGATTTTGTAGCTGATCTTCGTTCGGAAACACCTTCAGCAGCAGCAGAAGTAATTACTCATCAGCAGACCATGATTAAAGACCGCATGATCTCACTGAAGTCGAGAATGAAAAGCGTCATGACAATTCGTATGGGACGTTTTGAAAATCGTTTAAAACGTGCGCATCCGAATGCTATTTTAAACTTATTACTAAGCCGTGTAGCAGCTCTACAAAGAAGACTATCAAGAACTGATATTCAAAAGCGCCTGCATGAACTGACCAACATTAATGATTTTTATCTTAATCTCGATGATAACCTTCAAAGAATGCAGCAGCTATTGAAAGAAAAAATCAAAGACTTGCGCTTTACGATCAACAGATCACATGATGTTTTGAAGGCATTGAATCCTAAAAATGTTTTAGAGCGCGGTTATGGCTACCTTGAAACAGAAAAAGGAAAAGTTGTCGGTTCAGCACAGGACTTCGATAAACTTCCAAAGTCCGCTTCGATGAACTTGCATTTTCATGACGGTAAACGAAAAGTGAAATCAGATGAAGTATAAAGTAAAAACCAAAATTCAGTTTGTAGTCGACCCGATGTTGATCTCTAAAGATCAATCAGAACTGCTTTTGCGCGTTTTACAGGAAGAAAAAATCAAAGTCATAGGGAATGCTCAAGACCTTGATGATTTTGCTCCAGGGATTTTTTTCGTCGAGAAAAAAAACCTTCGCAAAATCGGACGCTTCAAAAATAAGATCATTGTACTCCCTGAAATCGATAGTAATGACAGCCTATCCTCTTCATCATTAAACTTTACTTCGTATGAAGAGATTACTCACTTTATTGAGAAATTCTTTTCAGCAGAAAAGCACCTACAGATACAAGAACGCTTAAAAGATAGTGAAAGACTTCTTGATGTTATCAAGAATTACCTGGAAGAAATTAGAGTCGACGCTAAAGAAGAAGAGACCATAAAAGTTTTTGAAACGCTTCTTGATCTGGAAATGCTTTTACTCCAGGAAGATTCAATCGATAGATGGAACACTCATTTTAAAAGTTTTTTAAAAAAGAATCCCGAAATACAGACTATTGTACTTTTAAAACCAGAAGGACTTTCACAGGAAGACCTTCTGGTTGATGAGAATTCGCTGATTTTCAAGCTTCCTCATGAAGATTTCTTCTTATTTTTACGCTTTAAAAGTTTTGATGTAAAAAAAGATGCCGAGTTTGTGGATCTTCTTTTATCAACTTGTTTAAGAACGCTTCAGATCCTTGATCAAAAGCTGGTCAAGAGTGACGGCGAAATCGATTTCTGGAAAAAGATTTTTTCCAAGATTCCATACCCGATGGCCGTTATTTCAAGCCTTGGTGACCTTCTTATTTACAATGAGTCCTTTGCAAAAATCGGACTTCTGCCAAAAGAATGCCTACGCTTTAAAAATTTAGAGAGTGCAGAAATTTTTCAGAACTTTTATAAAATCCGAAGAATTGATTTTCCTATCAATCTAATCCAGGTTTCATACTTTGTTTTCTACACTGCTGAAAAAGATCAAATTCAAAAGACTGGTGAAAAGGTTAATAAAAAAGCTTCATCAGTTGATGAACTGGGAATTATTTCAAGTTCAATTGCTCATGAATTAAATAACCCACTGGCCGGAATTTTAGCTGCACTTTCTTTATTATCGCTGGAAGATGACTGGACTCCGGACGCACTTTCAGATCTTGAAGATATGAAGAGCGGAGCTAA
>JACMRM010000240.1 GCA_014376445.1 Bacteriovorax sp.
CATCAAAATATAAGAATGTGGCAATTTATAAAGCTATTTCTGAGGCTTTAGAACGCTTGGCATTTTATGAAACAGGGGAAAAAGAAGAAAAAAATTTTTGCTTTGATTTAAACCCTACGACTACAGGCTTAGCTGCTTTTCCACATTTTAATTCTAATCAAGCTCGTCTAAATGCAAAGGCGGAAGCAATTGAACGATGGGCCATACACGAATTCAATAGATCACGTTTACCAGTTAATGCTAAATACACAACTATTAAGAAACTAAACTATTATGAAATTTTAACTCCTTTTAAAGAGATTGTTGTAACTCTTCTATCATTTCATCATGAAAATTTTTATGCTTACAGCTTCGCAGCAGGCATAAATTCACAACATAGTTTTGATCGTGCACTCATAGAGCTGGATAGAAATATTAGAGTTTTAAAAAAATCAAAAGAAGAAAACAGAAAATATAATGATGCAAGTCCAGGAGTTGATAAGACAATTTTATACTTCTCTACTGAAGAAGGATATTCTACTTTCCAAAATTATATCGAACGTTCGCCAAGTAGAATAACAAATACTTTCCCTATTGTAATATGTGATAAAGAACTTAAGGGTTATTGGACTCAATATGCAAAAGTTTGGAGATACCTTTTGGAAGATTCATATTTTAATTGTACGACTGACCATACTTTCTTTATGTTTTAAAATATTTTTTGAATAATTATATCTTAAGGGAAGTGTCTGCTGGCAGCAATTCAAAATATTCAAAATATTCAAAAATATTGGAAATTATTTATAATAAGATTGAGACTCAGAGAATAAAAAGATCGAGGTAATTCTCCGCATGTATAAAGTACTTTTTTCTAAATTGAGAACATATATCTTCACAATAACACCTTGCATTTCTTGATTTACACTTGAAATCCAATAACTCTAACTATAAAACATCCTCAATTAATATTAATGAGGACCTCACTGATGCTATTCAAAAAATTCACCCTAACTTTAGTAGCAGCCTTCACCCTATTCTCCGCCAAAACAAACGCAACCTCAATCACTGCCAACAAGTGCACCCTCGGCTTATTCCCATTCGGCACAACAATGTCCGAAAACACTAAAAAAGACCAAATTATCAAGGCCTACGAAGCAAAAGGCTTCTTTGTCACAGAACTAAAATCACAATCAGAAATCCAGGACGTAGAATTCATCAGCGACGCTTCAGTAAATTGCACTTCAACATATTTCGGAATCCTAGCAAAAACATCAGTCCGCCTAATCGAAACATCAACCAGCAAAACAATCTCAGAAACAACATCTCCATCATCAATGGAAATGTTTTCATGCAAGATAGATTTATTTTCAGCAATCAACTTACTACCTGACTGCCAAATTAAATAATGAAACTTCAAGAATATTTAACAGACCCATCATGGCTTGAAGTTTTAAAAGACGAATTCAAGACACCATACTTTCTAGAAATGGAAAAAATTCTTTCTTCCGCCTACAAAGAAGAAACAGTTTATCCACCAACGAAAGAAATCTTCACCGCTCTAAATCTCACGCCATTTTCAAAAGCAAAAGTCGTCATCATCGGCCAGGATCCTTATCACGGACCAGGCCAAGCACACGGGTTAAGCTTCTCAGTAAAAAAAGGCGTAAAACTTCCTCCATCACTCGTAAATATCTACAAAGAACTCGAAGCCGATACTGGAATCATACCGCCAAGAGATGGTGACCTTGAAGCATGGGCGAAAGCAGGTGTTTTAATGTTAAATAATCAGCTCACTGTCGTTGAAGGAAAACCCATGTCTCATAAAGATATTGGATGGAACAAATTCACAGACAAAATAATCGAAGTATTAAACGAAAAGCGTGAACATGTGGTTTTTATTTTGTGGGGAAGTCCTGCACAGAAAAAAGCGAAATCTGTAGATACAAAAAAGCATCATGTGATTAGATCAGTACACCCATCACCATTATCTTCTTACAGAGGATTTTTTGGGAGCAAACCTTTTTCTAAGGCAAATGCTTATCTCAAATCAGAAAATATTAAACCGGTCGATTGGAATTTAAATTAAAGCCAAGCATTTTTTCAAGTAGTGGATCAAAAACTACTTTGCCGGGATCATTTTCAAATTTAAAATTAGTTTTTATCTTGCATTTAATTCAATCCCGCGATCTGTTTCATGTGTCTTAAATTTTAGCATAAATTGCCTAATATGCTTGTGACTACTACTCATTCACATGCTTTACAGACAATCACTAGAGAACTTCCAATCCCACATTTTGATTTGAAATGACCTCAACCCTCCGTTATCCCGATGAATAATTTACAATAATTATTCAATTTTCCAAGCTAAATTACCGATAACTAACTAGATGAAACCCCTTAATTTTAACTTATTAACCTTCTCAATAATATTTCTGTTGGCCCTACCAACTGCAGGCCATGCTGAACTTCGCGAAGATATAAATTTTTTCCAATCAGTCCTAGGCAATGTCAATAAAACTCCCAACGCATATATATGCGGAACTCTAGTCCACGAGCAAAAAAGCTGCTCATACCTCTTCAATCTTTTCGAAAGAGACAGAAGCACCGGAATGTTTTTTGGCATGATAAGTAATTCACCATGGGACACTTGCAAAAAATATATTTCAAACAGCAAAGAAATCTCCTTAAACGAGCTCGAGAAAAAATTATCAGAAAATGATCGGACATCCTTAGGACTGCGAAATAATTATTTCACTTCAAAGGTTGAAGAGTGTTTGCCGAAAAAATATAAACGCAATGACAGCGATGTCACTGCTCAAAGCAAAATTATGTTAACAATGGGCTATGATTATTTAAACCGAATTAAAAAGAGTACAGGACAAATAGCTGAGGAAATAAAATCACTCAATTCAATTGTCGGTGAGCCTATTGATACAGGTCTTCCTTGTGGAGAGTTCTCAATGCCTCACGATTCAAAAATTTGCCAGGATATCAAAGCTCTAAAATGTAAACCACTTAATGAGTTAAACATTTATACTGATAATTTATATGAGAATGCGATTGAACCGTTATTTGCGCTCAAAGGCAGTTATAATAGTTTAATGGATAGTTTTGTAAAAACGCGCACACTTAGAAAACCTGCCAACCAAGAAATACTAAAAGAATTAACGAACAAAATTAAATCTCTTGAAAATCAGTTTCCCGTATTAAAAGGTAAATCTTTAAAACCTTTTTTAGAAAAAGAAACCACAGATGGAAAAATTCCTTCGAAAAGTAAATTGCAAAACGCTATTAAGGCCCAGCTCGTTGAAAATCGCGCGAATCTGTCAAAAAAGCTTAATGAAAATATCGAAATGGATAATTGCATTGTTTACGGCGATGATAGTTACTGTAAAAAATTTACAGAAAACTTCGAGCGAATGCCAGCAAGAGAAGAGGTCACATTTTTTGAAAAAAGTAGTACTTCTTCAATTCGATTAAAAAATCTTGCAGCATCAGAACTTTATGGTGCCAATCAATGCATGGATAATTTCAGAGGATTAAAAACTGAATTTAATTCATTTGCAGCTGACTTTTCAATTAACGTAGGTCTCACTGTTTTTACTGCTGGATCAGGGCTTTTGTTAAAGGCAGGTGGCCAGGGAGTTAAAGCGGCAGTCGCCACTCACAAGGCAATGCTCCTAGCTGATGCAGCTTTTTTAGCATCTGGAGTTGATGAAGCTGTTTTAAATTGTTCTAAAGAACTTAATAAACTTGAAGCGATTCCTCATTCAGATCAATCTGCTCAAGCAAATATTTGTCCTGTTTCATTGGCAAAACCAGAGCACGTTATTGTTGCAAATTATCAGAGCTGTGTCACCGGTGCCATGCTCGCTTCACTTAATGCATTACCATTTGTTCCTGCAGCCGTTTCAAAGTATTTAGCTCGTGTTAAAGCTCCAAAAATTAGTGGTGAAGCAGCTTCCGGCCTAAGCGATCTTTTAAAATTCAAAGCTCCGAAAAAATTATTTGATCCACACGATTTAAAAACCGCAGGAACTATTTTTCCCGCTGGAAAAATTCAGGATGCAACAACTGTTTTTAAAAGAGATGGAGTTTACGTATACATCGTAGATGGCAAAGGAAATATGGTCATATCTCACCGTACTCCAGACTTGAGTGCTGGCACTAAAGATGGTGATCAGTTTTTGGGAACACACCGAGGCCTCTATAATAAATTAGCGGAGAAAGGCGGTGATGCGACTGTCGTTGCTGCCGGCGAAATACGTGTTGTGGGTGGAGTACCAATCAGAGTTTCACCGAGGGCCGGAAGTTTTCACTCCACACCGGAAGAAGTTTTAGCGGCCATGAAACAATCTGCAAGTGCGGAAGACAAACTCCTGATTGATAATTTAATGAAAGAGTATAGCAAACTTTCACCATCAAATAGGGCCAGCTCAATGATGGTGGATATGCACATCCAGGACTATCTGGACGCAAATCCTGTTGCCAATGGCGTTTTCGAAAAGATGCAAAAAGCTCTCACCGATTTATCTGAGAAACGTTTACAGACAGCTAAAGAAGCGATGGAATCCAAAGGCCTCCTTCCAAAAGATATAGAAACAAAATTCACCCGTGACGTTGCAGGCGACGCCCACATTGAAGGTCGTGCAGCAGCAGTAGCGGAAATTAATTGCAATAAAACAAAAAACTGCGCAGAAAATCTTGATACATACCAAAAAGTCGCTAGGAAATTTTTAGATAAATATAAGAGCCCCGAAAAAAGTGAATTAGCTGTCGTTTCTAAACTAACATTCAAAGACTTGGAAGGATTATCAAAAAAAGATAGAGCTTTCCAATTCTTCGGCCAAAGAAGCTATCTCCTTTTCAAAGAAGGACCGATCGAATTCATGCAAAACTCTCATCCAGAAAAATTCGGCATTTCCGAGCAAGAAGCCCTCAAATACCTAGAGGAGTGGGTAAAACAATTCTAAAAGGTTTTAATCTGACTTTTGTATTATTTGATATTCTGGCAAATACTGGAACCTTTTAAATTTTAGAACATAAGGAATTTAATACATACGAAGGCGGCTAAGCTGAGAATTAGTTTCAATGTATACTTAATAATATCTTCAAAACCCATTCGCTCACACTCCCATGCAGGGCTCAAGTATCGAACTTTTTCTGGAAAATAATGAGAACTATTTAAGGTTTTAACGAAAGTGTCTCCAATGCTGTCAAGAAGCTACTCAAGTCATCGAAGACACTCAAGAGATTATCCAAACTTTAGACAGTTCTATTTCTAAGACTTTTTATTTAAGAAAATAACATC
>JACMRM010000241.1 GCA_014376445.1 Bacteriovorax sp.
GATTCTCCTGCCTCGGCACGTTTGATGATCTTAATAATTTGTTCTTCTTTAAATCTTTTAGCTTTCATAATCTCCCTTTCGTTAATTATAACATAGGGTGACTCATTTAGGTTTTGGAGGTGTTTATCGGGGGAAGGTCAATTGCACAGAAAATGGGATTTGAATCCAACCAGGCCTTTTTCAAATTATCAATGGCCGGACTTTTTCATGATATTGGCAAAAAAGAAATCATGCTGGAGATTTTAGATAAACCCCGTTCAACTCTTACCGCCGAAGAAAAGAAAATGGTCGATTCCCACATTGATCGGCCCACCAGTATAATGAAGGATTCTCTTCCGACATTCTTCTTGCTGTATGATAAAAATGATTTTGATCTGCAAAAGGACATGGTGGAACTGTAATTAATTTTGCTCCAAAAAATTCGATGAGCTTTTCTTTTTCTTTCGCCTGATTATTCGGCATAACAATCGTGACATCAAAACCAAGGGCCTTTCCCACAATCGCAAGACCAATTCCAGTATTTCCGGCCGTTCTCTCGATGATAGTCATTTCTTTTTTTAATTTTCCTTTCTCCATAGCCTTGAGAATCATAGACTTCGCGGCACGGTCTTTAATAGAGCCACCAGGATTTAAATTCTCACATTTCAAAAGTATTTTAGATCCGCTTAATTTACTCAGAGAAGGGATCTCAATAAGCGGCGTATTTCCAATAGCATTTAAAATCGACATAAGGATTCTTCATTGATTAGCATTCACTGTCTTAATTTAACATAAATTATTTTTAAAAAACGAAATTTTTCAGTTGCTCTTCAAAATGTTGAGATGCTGGATCAGCTGGAAAATTTACTTAGGCATACCAAATCTAATCATAAAGTGAAGGATGAACTCATGACGTGATTAAGTGGAAATCTAAATTTTTAAGGTTCTTTTTGTCTGTTGCGCGCTGTTGCTACCACAAGTCTGCCTGGAACCTTTTACTTTTACTCTTATAAAAGCGCTTCACTTAAAAGTGAAGCGCTTTGTTGTTTTCAGTATATGAATCAAGTGACTGAGTCTTCTGCATTGGGTATAGATTGGTAAAAATAATTGCCATTAAAAATGAGTCTATAAATAGGAGTACCTATGAAAATCATGATTTATATGTTTGCGTTCGCTCTTGCTTCAAATGCTTTGGCTTCCGAGTGCGTGGAACAAAAAGCTCAGTTTAAGGGAATTGTCTCGAGTTATTATAATTATCAAGATGACTACGCTCAAATTGGTGAGTGTAGCTTTAAGTTGGATATCAAAATTGAAAATTATCAACCCATTGAGGGTTGTGGTCTGGATTATAATAAAGTATTGAATAACGAATTCAGCTACGAATATTACCATACCTCTGGTATTTTTTCTTGTCCTGTGAATTATGAAGGTCAGGAGATTTCAGGATACCTCGTGAAAAAAGACGGTAAAATTACGATCGAGTAATACAGCAGAAAGAATTGTCTTCATTTTTTTCATGGCAGAGTAATAAAATATGGCCTTTGTTACAAAAAATAAATTAAAAGAAATTTTAAATGAAGATTTTCGAACGAGAGTTTTTCGTAATCCGAATTACTCACTTCGCTCTTTCGCCAGAGATTTATCAATTAACGTATCGACTTTATCCAGACTTATGCGAGGAGAAATTCTCCCGTCTCATTTTACGATTGAACGTGTTTCAAAACAAATTATTATTTCGCCAGAAGATCTTGAATTGATTCAAAAAGAAATAAGCTCATTCATTGATCATAAAATTACAAAAAATGTTTCTGAAAATGCTATTTTGCATGTTACTGATAATGAAGAGCAGTTAGATATGTTCCAAATGTATTTGGCTCCAGCATTTTTAGAATATTTAAGAATTGTTCCTACATCATATAATGATCTGGCAGCTTCGGTGTTCTTTAATACGACTATTGAAGAAATTATTCAACTTAGAGAACATTTAATTTCTAAAAAACTTATTCAAAGTGTAGGTGACAAATTAATTGTAACTTTTGATTGCTTAATTTTTGAAACACCAAAAGACTCAAATGATTTCATTAAAAATATTCATACTGTCTTTCATGAAAAATCCATCAAGACTTTGCATGACCTCCCTCAAGAAGCATGGCTTCAGGCATCTTTTACCATTGCTTTTGATGAGTCGATAATGGCCGAAGTAAAAACTAAAGTGACAGAATTTACACGAGGTTTAACAAACTTTATCGATTCTAAAAGTAAAACTCAAAATAATGTTTATACATTTCAAGCTTCTCTTTTTCCATGGGGGCCACATCATAACAAATGTGGTCCTTTATATTTTAGGGAATCCTAAAATTCCCTGAACCAGGAATTACAGGATTCTCTCCACCATTTGGTGAAATACCATGAATATAAATTGTCTGACCTCGATACACACTACTCATTTCAGGAGTTACTGGAATTTGGAAGCGATAATTTGTTCCTGTTGAATGACAAACTCCTGCAAGTCCCGCTTCACTGCTTACGTTTGCAGTATAAGTATTAATAATTTTTCCAATAGGGTAACTTCCATTCGCATACAAATGAATTGTAATTGGTGCTGCTGAATTTTGAGCACATACCCAACCTGATATAACAGAGCGACCAGTATAATCTAAATAGACTCCATCAATATATCCTATAACTGGGCCAGCAACTGTAACTGGTGCAGATGGTATAACAGGCGCGACTGGTGGGTCATATACGTAAGGTGTTACTATTTCGAATGAAGGAATTTTGAAAACTCCAGAATTTGATAATAAAAGATTATTGTTACCAGAAGGAGCAATTCCGTAAACATAAATTAATTTACTGCTGTAATTTGAAAATTGAGATGCAGAGACTGGAATTTGAAATCTATATGCAGATCCCGATGATTTACAACTTGAAGCAACTGCAGACTCACTTGCCTGGTTCGCAACAAATCGCCCAATGCCAATAGCGTCTGATGATCCATATGGTGAACCAATATATAAATCTACACTAATTGATTGCGAAGAATTTTGAACACATGCCCAACCAGAAATTACATATTGATCAGAAGAAACTTTCACAAGCCCATCAACATTTCCCGTAACTGGACCTGCAACTGCAACTGGTACAACAACAACAACCGGCTGAACAGGGGGAGGAGTTGGAGTTGTAGGTGGTGTCACTGAAGTCGTAGATGAAGAAACTTTTAAAACACCCGAATTAGATAACATATTATTGTTTCCACCAGCAGGTGCGATTCCATAAACATAGATTGATTTATTTGCGTAACTTGAAGTTTGTGCAGCTGAAAGAGTAATTAAAAAACGATAATTAGTTCCAGATGCACCACATGACGTTGCAATTGCGACTTCACTTTTCACGTTTGCTTGAAAACGGCCAATACTAATTGAACCGGCGGAACCAAAAGGCGCACCAACATATAAATCAACACTGATTGGCTGATTTGATTTTTGATAACAAGCCCAACCTGATAAATTCGTCTGCCCTGAAGAATCTGTAACCGCAACATCGATATATCCAATCACAGTTGATGATGGAAGGCTTGCAGTACTATTGAATGTATTTTGCCCAAGATTAGTTGCAGGGAATGCCTGCGCATAAATGGCACCATTCACTTGTGCACAAGTAAAAGTTTGTGAACCATAAACAGTGTTAGCAGATACGAGCGAAGACGCATCGATTGATCCACCTTGATTTAGAAATATCGCACATCCATTTTTAATGGAAAAATTATTTTGAGTCACTGTTAGATGTGAGACATCTCCAGCGCTTCCCGGAGTAGACTCTTTACCAAGCTCAATTCCCCAAACTCTTGTATCGTAACAATCGGCACAGTTCCCACCAGTAACAGTATTCCCTGCTACAGTAACATAACTTGCATTTGGAATATAAATTTGACCACCATTAATTCGACCACCATCTGGACTCAACCATTGGCCTTGATAATGATTGTCGATTATCTGATTGTTTTGAATTAAATTATCCCCAGGAGCTGATCCAAATACACCTTGAAACGCAATTGCATTTGTTCGTGTTCCACTGAAAGTTGAATTTGTAATTGCAATCTTAGAGCTATTATCTCCAGCATAAAAACCGATTATACCTGTATTTGAAACTGTTGAGTTGTTAAAGACCATTCCATTAACGTTGTTAACTCCAATTCCAAATGCCTTGGCATTGTAAAGGCCAAAAGATTCAAAATTAACTTGTTTAGATCCATTAACGGCAATTGAGTCAGCACAATTGTCAGTAGGTGCACATCCTGCAACGGCAGCATCTTCATCTATCGCTAAACCAACGATTGAAATTTTAGAAGAGTTTATGATTTGAATCGCCGAGCATAATTTTTGAGAGCCATGACGGTAAAGATGATGATTATTTCCTTGAATAGTTTTATTATAAAAACCATTCAGAGCAATCAATGCTCCACCTGAACGACCACAACAACCTACGCCGGAACATGATACATCTGTCGTAAAATTTATAGTATCAATAGAGCTTAATTTACCAATACAATCATTCAACGAAGCAATATCGCCAACATCACAAACTCCAGCAGCTGTGGCAGTAGGAGTTAACGTTTCTTTAATCGCTTTTTGGGCCACGCACGTATTATTTGAAATTTCAAAATTATCATTACAAGAAATCACATTACAACTGCCCAAACTCGTACCATTCCAGGTTTGTGAGCCTTTACCATTGGCGATTGAGCAAGATTGCGAAGATTTCACACAAGCATTACCACTTTGACTATAATTGGCATTACAAGAACTCACTGTACAATTTCCTAAAACAGAACCATTTCTTGTTTGTGTTCCTGTGCCGTTGGCAATGGAGCATGCTTGAGCATTAGGTACGCAAGAGTTGTTGTCTTTTGTGTAGTTTGTATTACAGCTAACGACACTGCAAACTCCCCATGCAGGGCCATTCCAAGTTTGTGATCCTGATCCATAAGTTATTGAGCAGGCCTGTGAATTGGCCATACAGGTATTATTATTTTTAGTAAAATTTGGATTACAAGTGACTACATTACATGTTCCAAAAGATGAGCCGTTCCAGGTTTGTGATCCTGATCCATAGGCAATTGAGCACGCTTGTGAATTTGGCACACATACATTATTTATTTTTGTATAATTTGTACCACAAGTATTTATAGTACATGCACCCCAAGAAGAACCATTCCAGGTTTGTGAACCTGTTCCGCTGGCGATTGAGCACGCTTGTGAGCTTGGTACACAAGCATTATTTGTTTTTATATAATTTGGATTGCAGGAATTCACAGAACAAATCCCCCATGCATCACCACCCCAATTCTGTGATCCAGTTCCATTTACAACCGAACACGCTCGCGAGTTTGATACACATGAATTGTTAATATTTGAATAATTTGTATTACATGTATTGACGATACAATTTCCATAAGAAGTTCCATTCCATGTCTGTGAACCAGAACCATTGGCTACTATACAATTTTGTGAAGTCGGTTTTGCTGGAAGAGCGACTGGGGCTGAATTAATAACTGGTGGAATTAAGTTGGGATCTGTTAACATGCCAGCGATTGGAAGGGTTCCATTTCCAATCTGAGTGACCATGGTAGAAAAAATTTGAACAGTAGGAGGGGTAACTGAAACTATCTCCCCCGAAGCATTGCTCACTGAAAGTGTAGTACTGCCAACATTATCTAGATTATTATATTGAATGAGATGCTTACTATAAGCTGCGGCAAGAGCAATGGAGTCCGTTCCTGCATTTTGTGCAGCTTTCGATATTGCTGCTAATACAACTGTGTATTGACCGTTACTATTATTCGGAATTTTTCCCTTTGGATTAGCAGGTATTGTACCAACGATATCGGTTAGACCAAAAGATTTAGCAATTTGATCGTTGGCATTTTTTATATGTTGAGCAAGCGATATTGATTGTATTCCCGAATTACTTACGTTTGATGTAAAAACTTGAAATGCCATTTCTGAAAGTGGTCCAATCGCAGCATTAATTTGGCCACTAGGACTTAGTGAAGGTAATACTGCGGTCAAAGTTTTTCTGCTTAATGAAATAATTTTACCGCTGGATTCTTCTTGATAACTTCCATTTGTTAATTGAACACCAACTGGAGTTGATGAAAGATTTTTATTTGGAACAACTAAGGAATAATTTCCATTTGCATCTGTTGTAGTAGTCGCCAATGGATGTGCAAGATCCAAGGAACCTGAAAAAGAAATTGGATAAACAGTAACTGTTGCACCATTGACTGGTCCAAGTATAGCGTTACCTTTAATGATTGCAGAATTAGTGGTTGAGGCCGAATTAACCAATTCTTTTTTAGGAGTATTTACGTTCTGTTTGCAGCCACTGGCCATAAGTGAAAAAATTATGAAGAGAGAGGTGCTCATTAGGAGAATATTTTTTTTCAAAAAAATTGTCATTGAAGCTCCCGATAATATATCTTTTTACTAAAGTACTTGTATTGTATCGGTACGTTTGCTTAATGCTTTAACCAAATCAAAATCGTAGAGTATTATTGTGTTGTTAGATAATTCGTAAACAAGTTTGTACGCCATTTAATGTGGGCACTTCGACATTTGTGATCTACTTAATATAAAAATATTTTTAACCAATCTAATCTTATTTTTGCGTGATTTTCTTCACGAGAATAAAAAGAGTGAACTGATATGTACTCCTCATCATAGTGCCTCATTTTTGAGGTCCTCAGTTTCAATCACCAACATGTACTAAAGATGGCTTAATTATTTGATTGTTATCAGGTTTTTAGCAAAAGTGTTTTTCTATTATTCATAAACTGTTGATTTATTATCTCTAATTCAGTTCAGCCAATATAATTGAATACAGTAAATCATTCTTAGAGGTATTTATGGGATTCATGCGTAGCTTGTTCATTCTTACCTTAGTTTTTACTCAGGCGCCGGCCATTGCAGAGCATGTACCTGGATCAGCGAGTTCTGCAACTAATGACAACCTTTATAATCAAAAAGTTTTTGAACTATCAGGCATACTTTATGGGGTCATAGAGATCGGCGGTAAATCGTGTAAAGCGACTGGTGAGCATATGGCAAGCTCGCTTGATGGCTGGTGGAATTCCGTTGGTGCTTATCAAAAAGGCGAGGCAAGTTTAAGTGCGACATTAAACAAACGCCATGATGAATTACAGCAAAAAATGCAGCATTTTACCGATGATAAAAATGCTGAAATGCAAGTTGATGCATTTCAAATTGATATTGATAGCATGGATGCCGCTATCGAAAGTATATCAGGACCAGGGGGACGAATACCTCTACGTCAAAGCCTTCTAGTATCCGTTGATGAGGCCATAAAAAAAATTGAACAAGAGAATGCAAAAAATGTAGCGATCTATAATAATATGACTCAAAAAGTTTATGACCAAGTGATGGCAGCAGCTAAAAGCGGTTGTGAGCGTAAGAAGAAAGTCAAAAAATGTACGAAAGATGACAAGGGTGTCGAGAGCTGCGCGACTGTTGAAGAAAAAGATCCCGTTCCTGGCTGTGAAGCTGCACTGGCAGCATATCCTGAGTTGCAAGCGGGGAGTTTTAAAAAATATAGAGAGATATATTTCAAGGAAATGCCTAGTTCAGAACTAAATGCCAAAATGGCAGCACTAGAAGAAGTTATGAAGACGACAGTGGAGTCTATTCCACATTCAAATGATGCGAATTATGATTGGTCGACTTCCATGGAAAAAGCTGTAGCAGATGTAACAAAATCTCGTAAGGATTCCGGAATAATATGTCCGAGCAGCACAAGTGGATCAAGTTCAACGCCAGAGAAAGTTTCTTCTGCTGCTCAAAGCTTTCTAAGTTCAATAGGAACAACAAACTTATCTGCTAATGTAAAATCAACTTTTACGGACTCTTGGAATATTGCTGATACTGTTGTCGGTCAGCCTGGACTCCGACCGGCCTATTTTAATTATGTTAAGGATCGTATCGGTGAAATCATTTCCATGGATGAGGCTTCCGTCGCTAGCGCAATTACAACTCGCGCGAATTATACTAAGTATGCTTCTTCAGTAAAAAGTATAAGCAGTACCGGCAGTAGTGTTTCAAGTCCAGTTGCAGCTGATACGTCTACGAAAAATTCAGATACTCCTATGAGAGTAGGTGGAGCTCAATCAGCAGTTACGATAGGATCTTCTTCTCCATTATTGATCTCGCCTGCTGCCAAACTTTCCAATTCAGGAAATTTTTCAGTAAATAACTCTCAAGTAAAATCTAATACTGCAACGTTACTAGGGAATAGGGGCGCAGAACCAACTCTTGGGCAAAATGCAGTGGCAAGAAGGAACGGTACACAAATAGACGGCAATTTTTCTACACGCTCTACTTTAATAGACAACAAATTAGAAAGTAATAAACAAGGCAATAGTGAAAACAATAAAAAAGAAGTTAAAAAAATTGACAGGAAAAAAGACAATGTTTTTGCAGGGCCTAATAGTTTAAGCAATGACATGGCATTAGATCGTATGAATAAGCTGATAGGTGAAAAAGTGGGACAAAGTTTTAATAGTTTGAATAATACACCTGGAGCAAATGAACTTTATAAAGAAGCCGTTTATCATTCAATTAGAAGAGAGCAAGGTGACTATAGAGCTAATTCTTATGAAGCGAATAGTGGAAATATAAATGCAAAAGAAAAAAAATCTGAATACAAAAATAATTATAAACCAATAGTTTTTGCTAAAAGCAATGATAAAACTCCAGTTGTCAAAACTTCTAAAATCAAAAAAGATAATCATGACTCAGAAATACTTGCTCAAGCAATAAAGGCAAAAAATGAAAAAAAATTAGCAAATGCTTATAATGCAACAGAGGATGATTCATTGTTTGGAATTATTACCAAAGCCTATATAAGAAATTATGAAAAAGTTGATAATAGCGCGACTGAAGAAGAATAATTAAAATTAGTTATCGAAAATAATAATTGAGAAAAGGAGATTTCAAAATGATTAAGAAGTATTTAATGACAGTCTTTATTTCAGTCCTCTTAAGTTCACTGGTTACGCTTCATGCTCAGGAAGCAGCTCCCACCGGAGCGAATGCAAATTTAGTAGATTCAGTAACAATGACTGCTGTTGCAATGTTAGCTAAAAATTTAAAAAGTTATACTCAGGTAGGTGATGTCACTGCCGCTTCAGTGGGAGGCGATACTTTTATTTCAGGTGATATATTGAATAACAAAGACACCCAAAAGATAGATACCAAATCAATAGATGGAGTTAAGGAATCAGCTGTTGATCAAGGACAAATAGATTCACTAAAAGCAATGAAAGCATCTCTTAAGACAGTTTACGATGCTGTAGATAAAAAACGCTCACTTCAGAACTCTGCTTCATCAGCTTTTGCTGCTGCCGCTGAAGCTGCAAAAAAATTAGCAGACAGTGAAAAAACTCAAGTAAAGAAATGTATTTCAGCGATGGAAACGGCCTTAACGACAGTTGCGGATAGCGTGAATCAAAAATGTTCTGAACTTGGGAAAGATCCAGCGAAGGCAGATGAAGCACAAAAATGTTCAGACGAGTTATCGGCCTGTATGGCAAAAATTAATACTGATAAAACTCAATTTGATGCATATATAGAGACTCGCAATACGCCAATGGCTTCAATTGCAGGACTTGAAAAAGTAAATGGATTAAGAAGTCCGCTCAGTGCAAATATTCAGGGTTCTTCAGTCGTATGTTCAAATTATTCAAGGCCACTGGCAGCGACAGAGGCCGGAGGAAGCTGTCTAGACAAAATGGCCAGTGATAAAAAAAATGAATCGTCAGGGAAATTAGAATCAACTGCTGAAATGAAAGCAGGTACGATTTCAGTAGAAGGAAAAACAATTAGCAAAGACTTAGATTTAAATATGTTGATACCTGAACATCGTGCTGTTCTTTGGGGAGGTATGAAAGCATTAGCTGATTCAGCTTCGGCCGCTACAACTGTAGAGATTGAAAAGATTAAAACATATATTGCAAAAACAGATTCTTTTATAGGTGGAATGGGACAACTCGCAAATGGCACTGAGTTAAGTGATGATGATAAAACTATTGGTATATACACTAATAGTGGAACAACGGTGTCAGTAGGTTTAATTAAGAAATTTTTTGCAACCAATCCAAGTCCCGATGATATTTTAAGAGAAGCAGCGGGACTGGGTTTAACAACTTCACAGATTGCCCATGCGATGAACCTTGCAGGTTATGGCGGAGAGAAACCAAGTGATCTAAATAATTATGCTCAAACTAAAGCACTTGAAGAAAAATTTTCATCAAAAATTAATGCAATGGTGGCGGCGAAAGGTGGAAATTTTAATGGTACTGAAGGCACACTTCAAATTCCAGGCGTAACTCGTGTAGATTCTACAAAAAATGTAATGTCGGTTAAAGGCTGGGTAACCCCTGCTACGGTAAAACAATTTTTAGATACTAATCCAACTGATCAACAGTTTTTTGCGAAAATGACAGAGCTTGGCCTAAGAACAAGCGATATTGGAACAATTCTAAATGGGCAAGGATTACTTTTTAAAGATGGTGATCCGAGACAAGTTTTATTTAATGATAGTAAAAATGGAAGTATATTTAATCGATTAAGTAACGAGCTTTATCAAGGAGTCACTGGATATGGGCAAGCCGATCCCTATGTTGCTAATTCTTTAATCGTGCCAGGAACTGGACATGTGATGGATGAAGAAAATAACACTTGGGTTCCTTATGGATATAAAAATATTACAAATCAACATGTAAACACAAGCAATCAAACCCAGGCTCCCGCAACGTTTGTTGCTGGTGGACAGTTTGGAAATGCAGCTAATGCAATTAAAGCTGGTAAAGCTATAAAGATTCTTAAACCCTCTGAACTTAAAAAATTAAGAGGCTACTGATTTTAAATAACCAAAATCTGACTGTCGCCATTTGAAACCACAAAGTGCTTTATTTTAAGTGAAGCACTTTGATCGGTACATTATCTAGTCGAGTGGGTGGGGAAAGAATGATCGCCCCACAAATGCCTATTTTTTAGACACTCCCAAATCATTTTAATGTCGTTTTTATAGACTTGAGGTTATGAATACTTATAACTGATAGAATAATGAGACTTCGTTTTTAGTAACCCATGGTGAACTTATGATCAAGATTCATAATATTCCTCAAGATGAAATTGCAAAAATTCTGCAAATTCATTTGAAGAGCATGCAGGAAAGAAATTCATCTTTTTCGATGAGAAGTTTTGCGCGAAAACTAGAAGTTAATTCTGGTGTTCTTTCATTGATTATAAATGGCAAAAGAAATATTTCAGAAGATTTTGCAATAAGATTTGCAGATATTTTAGAGCTAACTGAAAAAGAGCGCGTTCAATTTTTCAGTTACTTCGAATTACAACGAAATTTAAATATAGCAGCAGAAGTGAAAGAAATAAACACTGACGTTTTAATGAAGCTGCCAGAATGGTTTCATTTTGCCATTTTATCGATAGTAAAATTGGATAATTTTATACCTTCGCCTGAAAACATTTCAAAACGTTTAGGAATAACCTTAGAAGAGGCCATCAGTGGAATTGATTTTCTTGTAGCTCAAGATCTCTTAGCAAGAGATGAAAAGGACGGGAAGCTTCAAAGAACAGCTGTTACCTTAAAAACTCCTGACAATATTCCAAACGATTATTTAAAAAATGCCCAGGCCAATAATTTAAAAATGGGAGTAGATTCCATTTTTAAAGATGATGTTGCGATAAGAGATTTTACGGCCATGACTATGGCGATTGATCCGGACAAAATTCAGTATGCAAAAGAGTTAATTCGCAAGTTTCAAAAAGATATTTCATTAATGTTGGAACATGGTGAAAAAAAAGAAGTCTATAAAATGGTAGTCGGTTTATACCCATTAACGAGGTCATCATGAAAGCACTGAGTTTGCTAGTATTTTTTTTAGCGGCAAATTGTTTTGCTGATATTCAAATTGCTGGACTAAGGATCATTGATGCTCGTATCAGACCTTTGTCTAAAAAAGAGGCCATCATGATTGGTGCTTTAAAAACTCCCGTGAGAAAAGGAGATTTTGAAGGAAATGGCGGTGATCCCCTTCGATTGCGCTATGGAATTATTTATAATTTTTTGCGAGCTTTGAATGTGAGAAACGTTGAAGGCGTTTTTCCTCCTAGTACAATTTATAATTATAAATTGGTAGGGAACAGTAAGGAAGTTTTCATTTTGAGAGACGGCATTTATATTCCATCAACTCTTTATTTTGAGCATAATACAATTAAAAAAATTGTAGATTCTTTATTTCAAGTTCAATTAATTAATGTCGAAAAATTCTTTACTACGGGAAAAGAAGGTTTTTTTAATAACCCAACGTTGGTGCTGGATAATTCAGTATCACCTGGTGGAGTTAATGATTTTAACCAAAGATTAAGCAACGTCTTTTTTGATATGTCTCAGTTTATTGAAAATGCCAGTTTGAAAAAAGATGAAAGAGTAAAAAGTTTAAAGTTACTGGATTTTCAACTGGTAGATGAAGATGTTTATGATCATTTTGGCTCTCATGTTTGCGGAATTCATGTAGAGAATTTTGAAGTGAAGTTAAATACACTTTGCTGGAGTCAAATGTCGGTGATTGAGCAGCGCTTAGTGGTGGCACATGAGATCTTTCGAATTATGAATTTTAGTGATGACGACTATTGCTTTACATATCAATTTTTAAAATTTCAAAGATATTCAGAGGTCAATGACTTCGAACCTTTTCTTGATATTTATTAAAAAGCAGGACTTCTCATCCTGGAGCATTTTTTCATTTTTCCAAAAATTAGATATCAAAAAAATGAAACTTTGAATTTATAGGTTATTAAAATCTTTTATGACTTCTTTCAATTGATCAACCTCCATTCCTGAGTATTTTGATTTCCAGTTATAAAAAGTCTGTTGGTGGACACCCAATTCACGGCAAAGATCTTTAGGGGATTCTCCTGCCTCGGCACGTTTGATGATCTTAATAATTTGTTCTTCTTTAAATCTTTTAGCTTTCATAATCTCCCTTTCGTTAATTATAACATAGGGTGACTCATTTAGGTTTTGGAGGTGTTTATCGGGGGAAGGTCAA
>JACMRM010000242.1 GCA_014376445.1 Bacteriovorax sp.
AGCTGGTTGCTGAGATTGTGTAGAAGCAGATTGTGACTCTTCTTCGTTAGCAGATGAACTTTGGTATGCATTTCTATCTGTCATGAATCTGTCGAAGTCTGATTTGTCTTCGGCGCTCCCATGGAAAGCGGTTGCTTCCTCTCTCGTTGGTTGAACTTCACGTACAATTTCAACTGGAGCTGCTGCTTGTTGTTGAACAGGCCCTTGGGGAGCTGCTTGTTGTGGGGCTTGATATGATTGAGACGATTGCGATGCTGAATTTTGAGATTGAGAGTAATTCGCACCAAGATTATGGTGAGCTTTAATTTGTCCACCAAGGCCAGTGGCAATTACTGTAACTTTAATTTCATCACCAGAATTGTTATCGATAACTGTACCGAAAATTATTTCAGCATTTTCATCAGCAGCTTCCATGATTAATGTAACAGCTTCATTCGTTT
The DNA here is from genome assembly GCA_014376445.1 of Bacteriovorax sp. GTDB lineage: Bacteria > Bdellovibrionota > Bacteriovoracia > Bacteriovoracales > Bacteriovoracaceae > Bacteriovorax. Next base: position 441 of record JACMRM010000242.1, read on the forward strand.
CATGCATAGAAAGTGTGTCACTTCCAGTGATGTTGATGATGATCCCAGTTGCACCGTTGATTGAAATATCTTCGAGAAGAGGTGAGCTGATCGCTTCAGTTGCAGCTTTGATTGCGCGACCGGGGCCAGACGCTGTTCCTGTTCCCATTAGAGCAAGACCTTTGTTTGCCATAACAGTTGAAACATCTGCAAAGTCAGCGTTGATGTGACCAGTGTTATTGATCAGATCAGAAATACCGCGAACAGCGTTTAATAAAACGTCATCAGCTTTTTTGAATGTATCAACTAGAGATAAATTTTCTCCAGCTAAGTATAGAAGTCTTTGGTTTGGAATCGTAATGAGCGAGTCTACACTTTCTTCAAGATTTCTAATCCCTTCTTCAGCTTGTTTAAATCTTTTTTTACCTTCGAATACAAATGGCTTTGTAACAACACCAACAGTTAGAGCACCAAGCTCTCTAGCTAGTTTTGCGATAACCGGAGCAGCTCCAGTACCTGTACCACCCCCCATACCAGCAGTGATGAAAACCATATCTGCACCTTTTAAGACTTCAGATATTTTTTCATAATCTTCTAGTGCAGCTTTTTTTCCAATTTCTGGATTTGCTCCAGCTCCAAGACCTTTAGTTACTGTTGCACCTAGCTGAATTTTTGTATCAGCAAGTGAAATACTTAATGCTTGAGCATCAGTGTTAGCAACAATATATTCAACACCAGAAAGACCTGAACGGATCATTGTGTTTACAGCATTACAGCCTCCACCACCGACTCCGACAACTTTAATTCTAGCACCATTGATTTTTTTATTTTCATCATTCATTTCGAACATATATTCCTCCTACGGGACTCAAAAACTAAATTAAAAAATTTCTTTAAAAACAGATTTTAGGGACTCGCTCAGTTTTCCAATCAAATCGTGGCTTGATTCTGGAGTGTCTTTTTCTTTCGAGAGAGTCACGCGGTGATTCGCTTGAGATTGTCCGTGAATATGAACATATGGTTTTCTCTTCGCTGCTTCTAAAAGCAGACCAAGTACCGTTGAGTATTTCGGGTTTTGCATTATATTCGTCATTCCACCGAATGGAATTGGAAAACCAATTTTACAAGATCTCATAAGGATATATTCTCCTAGTTCCGGCATCCCTTTAATAAGAGCGCCACCACCAGTAAGAACAAATCCCCCTGCCACTTCATCAATTAATTTTTTATCTTCAACCATAGCGCGAATAACATCGAAAAGCTCTTCAGCACGAGCACCTAAAACTTCTGCAACTAAACTCAACTGAACTTCGCGGGGCTTAGTTCCTGACATACCTTGAACTGTGATGTGCGCAGACTGGTTAAGTTGTTCAGCAAGAACACTTCCGTGATTGATTTTAATTCTTTCTGCTTCATTGTGAGGAATCTTTAAAGCTACTGCCAAATCATTTGTGAAATGGTTTCCACCAATCGGTATAATTTGTGAGTGAATGAGACTTCCGTCTTTCCACACAGCAATGTCAGTCGTTCCGCCACCGATATCAACAAGTACTACACCAAGTTCTTTTTCTTCATATGAAAGAACTGCTTCCGAAGAAGCTAATGGTTGAAGTGTAATATGTTCAGCCTGAATTCCTGTTTGCTCAACACACTTTACTAAGTTCTGAATAAGAGGAATTGATCCCGTTACTATGTGAACATGAGCTTCTAATCTCACACCACACATACCGATCGGGTTTTTAATTCCCGTTGTATTGTCAACACGAAACTCCTGAGGGATTACGTGAAGGATATCTCTGTCAGATGGAATGACGACCGCTTTCGCTGCTTCTAAAACACGATCCACATCTTCCTGCGTGATTTCTTTTCCTTTAATCGCTACAACACCAGATGAGTTAAAACTATAAATGTGACTTCCGGCAATTCCGATAGTCGCACTACTAATGTTAACTCCGGCCATGAGGCGCGCTTCTTCCAGTGAAGATTGAATAGAGCGAACGGTCTTATCAATATTCACAACAGAGCCTTTCTTCAAACCATAAGAAGGGTGTGTGCCGATACCGATAATTTCTAATTCTTGATTGGGATGTTGAAGACCGACGATCGTGCAAACTTTCGTTGTTCCTACATCGAGACCTACGATGATATTTTTTTCGTTCATAGTGAGAATCCTTTCTCTATATAGATACGATTTACAACAGATTCATTCTGTTATCTAAAATGCTAGAATTTATCGTTAAACTTGACAACAACTTTTTTACTATTTGTAAGATTGATAATGGCAGGAATTTTTTCTTTTAATTCCATGTAGTTCACAATCTTATCCAGCTTAACCAATTTGTCGCTCCACTCATCTAGTCCCATAAAGACACTAGATGGGTGACCATTTATCGATAAAATGATCGTTAATTCTTTATTCTCATTTAATATGACTTCAGAAAGTTTCTTTCTTAGACCCGGTCTCATCTCTTTTACGAGTCCGGTAACGTCCGACTGGACCTTATCTTCCATCTCACCAACTGGCATCGATAAGTATGGTAGGTCTTGCGTGAGTTTTTTTTCACTGCGCAGCAACGCTTCGTATGTCGGATCAAAAAGCTGACCGTTATCTACAAGAATGGCTTCGTATGAATCTTGGCTGTCTTTTCTATAAATCTGAACTTTCATCAACGGCTCTGGGCAGTTGAAGTTTAAATCTAAAACTTTACTGAATGGATCGTATTGAATTTTATAATCAGAAACAAAATATTTTTCGCTCCACTTATCGTTTAAGATTTTCATCTTCACATCGCGAAGTGAATGCGACTGCTCGAAAGTTTTTACAACTTGCAAGGCCATCGTTCCCGCTGGACGAGTTGGACATTTATTTAAATTTGATCTATATGAGAGGTCATTGTTGAATTGCTCGGTTGGTCCGAGTGAAGAGACAACAATATTACTTAAGACCAATATTGTGATCACGATAAAAGGTATAA
>JACMRM010000243.1 GCA_014376445.1 Bacteriovorax sp.
AAGTTTACAAAAGAGTCCGGTAAAATCATTGTATCAATTAAGAATAATAAAAATAATATTTTAGTTTCTGTAAAAGATGAGGGACCGGGAATACCTCATGAAAAATTGGATATTATTTTTGAAAGATTTGCCCAGCTAAACGACAGTGAAAGAAAAGGTGCTGGCCTTGGACTATTTATTTCAAAATGGATTGTTGAATCCCATGGTGGTGAGATTTCAGTCGAGTCCGTATTAGGAAAAGGGAGCACATTTAGTTTTACTCTGCCTTACAACTCACCAATTCATCACTAATGATTGCGTGCGTTGGATAAAAATCTTCAAAATCCTGCCCATGTGGAGAATCGCTTAGCTGACCATGGCGATAGCGACTCCTAATCTCTAATGTAAATTTTCCAGTTCTTTATCTTTAATTAGTTACTTTTTTTTTGGATCTTTTGCTTCCTTCTTAGTCGTCGTAGCAGCTTTTTTTGTTGTCTTCTTAGATTTTTTTTCAGATTTCTTTTCGCTCTTAATTGGAGCATGTTGTTTCTTCAAAACCATTGGTGGAATATCTGCTAGTTCTAAATATCTCTCTTCACTGATAAGAATATAGTTTTTACCAGAACGACGTTTAATTTTTACAGGCCCTTTTGAAGCGTGATCCAAATACGTTTTTAATTCGCTTCTTAATTCTTTGGGCGTTGTTATTTTCATGTTTACCTCTTGCCCATGAGCCTAACATCGAGGTGTACACCTTGGCAATGGCGGGGTCTGCAGGTTCATCTTTAGGATTCGATTAGTTTTTCCCAAAAATTGCCATTACCTTTGCGAAAACATTCTAATCAAGTATGATAATAGAATTGACTTACTGCTAGGAAAAAAATGAAAAGAGTGGCCGCAATAGATTTTGGTTCAAATGCAATAAGGCTGACGATCGCTGATGTCGTTTCGATGGGAAAATATAAGATCGTTGAGAAGTTTCGCTTTCCTGTGCGGATTGGCAGTGACGTTTTTACAAATGGTGAAATCAGCAGTTCTAAACAAGATGAGATCTATGAAGTGTTTAGAAAATTCAGAAGTCATATAAGATATTATCATGCTGAAGAGATTGAAGCTGTCGGTACAAGCGCGCTTAGGGATGCGAAAAATTCTTCTGCTGTCATTATGAACATTGAGGAAGTTTCAGGAATTAAAGTCAGACTTATCTCAGGTAAGGAGGAGGCTGGACTTATTTCAAAAATTCTTAGCCAGGAACTACCGATTTTAAACGGAACTGCATTGCTTGTAGATATTGGTGGAGGCAGCACAGAGCTCATTTTCCTGAAAGCGGGTGAAGTTGTAAAACTTGAAAGTTTTAATAATGGAAGTCTTCGACCGGTAAACGAAGGTGAAAAAATACTAGTTCAAATGAAAGCTTTTGTTCAGGCCAATCTGCCAGTTGGTGAAAAAATAACGATCATCGGTACTGGAGGAAACTTGCGCCGCTTAGGTAAACTTCGCAAAAAAATTTTTGATGCTGGAAGCGGAGGAGTCATTAAAAAAAATGAAGTGACTTATATTTATAATGAACTAAAAGATCTCACGCCTGCACAAGCTGTCGCAAAATTTGATTTAAAGTTAGACCGAGCTGAAGTCATAACTCCGGCCTTGAAAATATTTTCTGCTCTGGTTGATGAGGTCGATCCTGAGACTATTTATCTGCCTAAAATAGGTCTTTCAGACTCTCTGTTAAATAAGCTCTCTACTGCTGTTTAATTTCCATCATGAATCTTATATGCGTGGCCGTGAGCAGGATATTTACAGCGCCTAATCTGGATTTTTTCCTGATATACTTCCCATTTTTCTTCAATTCCCAGCTGGTTGATAAATCATCAGTGTTTACTTTCAAAATATGGTAAAGCTTCTTTTTTAATTTTAATGAATCAATTGGAGTGACAACTTCAAAACGATTATTAAGGTTTCTGTACATCCAGTCCGCCGATCCTATGAAGTAATCTCCTTCTTCCGGATTCATTTTGCCATTTTGAAAAAAATAAATTCGTGAATGCTCTAGAAATCTTCCAACGATAGAAATAACTTTTATATTTTCACTCAGCCCTTTTATGCCTGGTTTTAAGCAGCAAAATCCTCTCACTATAAGAGTAATTGATACTCCAGCCTGACTGGCCTTATACAGGTGTACAATGATCTCTATATCTTCGAGGCTGTTCATCTTGGCGATAATTTTTGCAGGGAGACCTGCCGTTTGATGAGCGATTTCTCTTTTAATCATTTTTAGGAAATCTTTTCTCATATTAATGGGAGCTAATAAAAGATGCTTGATTTTTTTATTTGTATGAATTCCTGTCAAAGCATTGAAGACTTCAATGACTTCAGAAGTAATTTTTTTATTGACTGTAAAAAAGCTTATGTCGGAATAAAAAAGTGATGTTTCAGAATTGTAGTTTCCAGTTCCGATATGTACATAAGATTTCACGCCTAATTTTTCTTGTCTTACAACCAGGGCCATTTTTGAATGTGTTTTTAAATCTTTCATTCCATACACAACATAGATGCCGACTTTCTCAAGCTTTTGCGCCATGAGGATATTGTTTTGTTCATCAAAACGTGCCTTTAATTCGATCACGCAGGCAACTTGTTTTCCTTTTTTTGCGGCATGAATGAGGGCATCGATAATTTTACTTTGTGAATCAGTTCTATAAAGTGCCAGTTTTATCGCCACAACTTTTGGGTCATTTGCAGCTGTGCGAATAAATTTTTCAACTGTGTCAGTAAAGCTCTCATAAGGATGATGAAACAAGCGATCTGCTTTTCTGATGGAATTAAATAAATTTTTCTTGCTTGAGCTGAAGCTCTCCGGAGCTGGAGGACTAAATTTACTATACTTCAATTCCGGACGGTCCAATTTTAAAATAGTCGTGAATTTACTTAAGTGGACTATGCTAGGCATCGGATACATATCGTCTTCACTTATTTCCAGCTGTTCACTTAAAAATTTTAAAATCCATTCAGATTTTTGAGCCGTGTATTCAAGACGGACAACAGGAGCGAATTGCCTTTCTTTAATTGTTTCTTCAATATGCTCCATTAAATCTTCAGTGTCTTCATCATCCTTTTCCCAATCAGAATTTCTTGTGACCCTGAAAATGACGGTGTCAACAATTTTCATATCCGGAAACATGCGATGAATGTTGTTAATGATGATTTCATCTACATTTATAAATTTCTCAGTGTCTTTATTTTTTGAGGTTACACTTACCCATACGGGGATATTCGATGGAATTTTAATCCTTACAAATGAATTTGCAGGGCCTTTTCTTGATTTTTTCTTTTTTACCAGGCTGATTCCCAGTGACTTGGATAGATTTGATATAAAGGGAAAGGGGTGACCGTGGTCAATGCCTAAAGGAGTGAGAATAGGAAAAATGTTTTTATCAAAATACTGGCTAAAATGCTTTCGTTCAGCTGGGTTGAGATCATCCCACTTTAATAAATGAATGCCGTTATTTTTTAATTCAGGAAGAATCTTGTTATTAAAAATATCTGCCATTGCAAGATTAGATTTATAAACTACTTCTTTTATTTTTTCTAGCTGCTCAGTAGGGTGCTGGCCATCAACTGAAATAAATTTATGTTTTGATTCAACCTGATTTTTTAACCCTCCAACTCTTTTCATAAAAAATTCATCTAAATTCGAAGTATAGATTTCACAAAATTTAAGGCGTTCTAATATTGGTGTATTTTCTTCCAGTGCCAGTGACATGACTCGTCTGTTAAATTCCAGCCATGACAACTCACGATTGAAGAAATTTGAAGAGGTATGCTTAAATTTTAATGGAGTGGATTTCATCCTTATAGTTTACTAAATTTATAAAAGGATAAATGTTAAGAATAGGTCAGGATTTTTTCGGCATCTAAGTGATTAATGTTGCTGAACAAGATGATGCATTTAACGAGTACTTAGAGGGTAAATATTATAGTAGTTAAATTGCATGAATTATTTAAGAAAAACTTTAAGGCTGCCTGTAAATTCACCAAGAAGAATTTTAACACCCATTTTTATAAATAAAATTTCTGACAAAATCTTATCCTCTAACTTGTTCCGGGAAATTTCAATACCTAGTCCTTTTATCGTTTTGCTGCTCTTGAGATTAATCTCATTATTTTCGATATCCACTTCAACATTGTCACGTACGGCCCACTGGCCGAATTCTCTGATCGTTCCAAACCATGCGCGTCACGGGAAACTCATAGATCGGTAGTAGCTGTGAAGCCTCACGATTATAGGTAAGCTGAAAAGGAAGATGTGTAAGAGAATTATTTGAAGTCACTGATGAGCTGTATTTATATCCTGTTGCCAGCAGTGTTGGCGGAAGCGAGTAGGGATTTGAAAGTTCTCCAAAAATAGTTCCGTCTCTGGTCGCGAGTAAGAGATAGAGTGGCTGGCAATTTCCATTCCTTTATTTTTCACCTGATTGATTTCTTCAATAAAGTTTAAAAAAAAATGCAATAGATTAAGGATAAAAATTTACTTTTGAATTGAGTCTCTCTTAAGAGACTCAGCTTTTATTATAACCAATTCCGTCTATCCCAATCAAAGTATTTTCGTACCTTAAGATTTTATTAATTAACGAATATGAAATGGTCAAAAGTTTGACTAATACTCTGCTGTGAACTACAGATTGAATCTCGAATCATAATAATGAGGATTTTATGAAAAAATTTCACATCGAATACTCTAACAATCTTGACAATAATTTTTTAAAGACGCATGCCACTCTACCTACCAGAGACAAGTATCTAGCATCTGTTGGTCACGATTTAAAAAATCCTCTCACTGCAATTTCGCTCAGTGCTGGACTTATAAAGCGTTCGTATTTAAAAAAAAGCACAGATCATGAATCTTTTATAAATTATATTGATGTTATAGAACGCAACATCGGAAAAATGAAAAGACTGGTTGACGATTTGTTGGATGTTTAAAAAATAGTTCATGGCGAGTGAATGTTAAATCTTCAAGAATGTAATTTTGGTGAATTGCTTAGAGAAATACAATTTAATTTGTGGACCTGACATTCCTGAAATGCTCATAAAATGCTACGAACAAATGTTTACGAATCTAATTATTCATCTGCAAGTTGCTGTGCTGGGTCTTCTTTGTTTCTTGCAAAAAACTTTATCCAGTTCTAAAAAAACCTATTAACTAATGGCTCGTTGCTTGCATGATTGAACTGGGCTCATTTAATATTTTTTAATATAGGTGTTCAGTGAATAATAAAACTTCATTAAGGCTTAAAAAGAGCATTCCCGAAATTTTAAACAGGTGGGAAAAAGTTACGGTTGAAAGTCACAAAGGCTCTCATGGGCAAAAATCCCTAGAGTTAAGGGACTCTCTTCCTGAGTTTCTTAATCAGTTGGTTGAAGTTCTGGAAAATTGTCTTGATAAATCTAGAGCAAAAAAAATCAAAGATGCTGCTGATAGTAAAAAAATGGGCTCCAAGCATGGAAAAGATCGGGCCATTAATACCAGCTACACTATGAATGAAATGATTTTTGAATATCACATTTTAAGAAAAGTCATTTGTGAAGTTATAGATGAGGATGTGCCTTTAACTTTTGCTGAAAGAGAGGTCATAATTAGTTCTGTTGAACAGGCCGTTAGTGGCGCTGCAACTGGATTCAGCAGCTCTTTGAAAGAAATGCAGGAACAATTTTCATTAATGATTGCCCACGATTTACGAAATCCTATTTCAGCTGCTAAAACGAGCGCCCAGTTAATTCTTAGACGTCCTGATGATATAGAAAATTGTATTAACAAAGCAGGATTAATTTCTACAAGTATGGATAGAGTTGATTTGATGATCAGCGATTTATTAAATATTAGTCTACTCAGAGCTGGAGAGACATTGGTTTTAGAGTTTAAAAAATGTGACCTCGACTGGCTCACAAGAGAAACATTGAATGAAATGAACATTACTTATGGAAAAATTTTTAATATTCATTCATCTGGAAAATGCACAGGTCATTGGAATGAAAATGGACTTCGTAGGATAATAGAAAATCTCACATCAAATGCTGTTAAATATGGAAGTGAAAGAGCTCCTATCGATATTAATATTTCTCATGATGAAGAATCAGCATTTTTTAGTATTCACAATGAAGGTGAGGCTATTGCCCTAAAAGACCAAGAAGCTATCTTCAGGAATTTCTATCGGGCAAAATCAGCAGAAAATAAAGTCGGCTGGGGTCTTGGACTTCCAATGGTAAAAGGTATGGTAGAAGCTCACAAGGGTAGTATCACCGTCGAAAGTAAAAAGAATAGAGGTACTACTTTTAGTATTGTTATTCCCAGAGATGCCCGCTAAATAAAAAAACCAAGATAAAAAAATGAGTTTATAAGTTTTGATATTACTCAGTTATGCAAAGATGTCGTCGAAGCACTTGCACCGCAAATTTCGAAATGAATTTAGTGATCTTTCCCTGTTAAAACGGACAGTCTTTTAAGCGTATACATGAAGCGATATGATAATAATACAATGAACGCTTTGAAATCTTTATTCAATTTAACCTGACCCCAAAAACGAGAGGCCGATCAACTGATGCCTTTTTATTTGAGGCTTTTAAAATAATCTTCAATCTTTTGGCAGTTTAAAACTTTGTTAACATCTGCATTTTTGAATGCAGAAGAACAGCTTCCAAACAACAATCCTATCGCTCTGAATGGCATTCCTGGATCTGTCGCTTCAAAAGTGTATTCTCCGTCCGGTGTGCTGGCATCGAAAACATAAAACATAGGATCGTGAGCTGGAATTGTTTGATCGGCAACTTCTAGACTTTTATAAATGTGGCGAGCTTGAAAATCAGTAATGGGAAAACCGGCATTCACTGCATTGATAAACAGACCCGAGATGTCTGGCTTGTATATTTTTGATGATGTTCTTTTACCTGTTATGTAGTCAGTATCGTTGTCCAGACGGCCCTGCAGGCGCTTATTTAATACTTTAATAAGCGTTTGGTTGTTTATAGTTTTCGCTTGAATCAAAGACGCAACGTGAGCGGCCCTTAACATTTCGTAAGCATCATTATTTAAAACCTTACCTAAAACTGTTTCGGCCATTAAATCTAATGGACTAAGGTTTCCATAAGAACCAGGATCTGGATTATGTAATAATCTGATTGCTAATAAACCTGTTGGTAAAAATTTGCGTGTGTATTTTGTAATTGGAGCATTCTTACGAGTGTATTCTCCATTTTTATCGATAGACGGAAATTGGAAATTGTTGCTTTCAGCATCGGCAGCCCAAAGAGAATATAAATTACGCATTTGGGCGATATCTTCAAGAGTCTCGGGTGAAAGGAAAGCTTCACATGACTTAAGTTGTGTCATTGCACGGATCATTTCTGGAAT
>JACMRM010000244.1 GCA_014376445.1 Bacteriovorax sp.
AATGGCCTAACGGACTTGTTCACGTCTTTCAGGACGCAGACGCTTATTACATAGGATACACTGAAGTTAATATTGAAGCCTTTAGAGGACTCATGGATTTTAACAATATGCTGGTTTCTCTAAATGATTAATCAGCTGCTGGTTTTGCTTACTTCTGGGGCAATAGAGTTTCTTATACAGCCTTTCCTCAACCATTACACAGTCCACTAAAATTTTATCCTGATGGAGTTACACAAATTTTTGCTCAGGCCTACAGGTTGGATCTCCCAGTTTCTCAATACGATGCTGGCTGGAACTTCTTAAATACTTATTTTCCTAAATATAAAACTTATGAGTACGATTCTGATCCATGGACACTTATTGGCCTTGCGGCTGCTCAAAATGGAAACAGAGTTCTAGCGGAAGATATGCAAATTAAAACAGTGAGCGGACATAATGCCGGCAAGGCCATACCAATTAACAATTGGTCTTTTTACAGAAGAATTTCACTGCAGCTTCAAAAAGGTATAAATTATTAAATAATTTCTAAGCAGGCTTGATAGTCTCTATTGATCTAGCATTATTTTATGTTTTTAATAACCATGGAATGGCACTAGTTTTTTCATTGACTTTAGAATCAAGGTTAAAAATTAAAAAGTCATTCCAAAAAGATTTTATAAAATATATAGATTACTCAATTATTGAATATTTTTTTCAATCAAACTTGTGATACTTTTATCAAGTGGCCCAACTTGAGATGGAAAGCGACCAAGAATTCTTCCATCAGGGCCAATAATAAATTTTTCAAAATTCCAAGCCACCTCTGACTCGAATCCTTTTTGAGAATTAAGCCATTTATAAATTGGTGTCTTGTTATTCCCAATGACATTTTGTTTTTCAATGATTGGAAAAGTTGCACCGTATTTAAGCCTGCAAAATTTACCAACTTCATCATTTGATTCTGGTGTTTGCCCCCCAAAGTTACTGCTTGGAAAACCGACAATTTTAAATTTTTTTGATTGGTATTTTTTGTAAAGTTTTTCGATATCATCTAACTGTCCAGTAAAACCGCAACGGGTAGCGATGTTAACCACCATGACTGTCTGTCCCTTGAATGTTGAAAAATCGATAATTGATTTATTTGTGTCAGTGTATTTGTTTTGATAAAAGCTTTGGGCGTTTGCGCGAATAGAGATCAATAAAAAAATTATCGTTACTGCATAATTACATAGTTTCATTAAATTCTCCTTATGATCAATCTTAAGCAATAAAAATATAAAAAGCTTTAAAGTAATAATTTGTATAGCTTTCGTCTTGAACTTAATATGCTCTTGATTGATTTAACGCGAGTTATGTTTCGGCAAAACGTCGTATGGTAGATGGCATTCAGCTTATAAAGCTTGTACAACCAGGGGGTAGTCTGGCCACTATACCAGGCCGCTTAGTTCTACTTTTTTCTTTTGATTATTCATCGCCATTTTCACATAACGACGAAGCCTGTCCATATCGATGGGCTTCTCGACAAAATAGGTAATCTCGATATTTTTCATCTTCTCTGTGAACTCAGCGACAAAAGATGAAAGCATAATGATAGGTGTGAACTGATTCAATCCCTTTTTGTTTCTGATCGCAAAAACCATATCGCTGCCTTTACAAAACGGCATCGCTTCGTCACTGCAGATCAGATCGAATTTTTGCAGGTAACACTCAGTGAAGCCATCCAGTCCGTCAGTGGCAAAAGTCACATTGGAGAAGCCCAGCTCAAGTCTGAAGACTTCATCAAGAATCTCGCGGATTTCTTTTTGATCTTCAACAATCAGGACTTTTTTCATGAAACTTCCCTTTTACTTTTTTTTTGATTCGTAAGGACGGTAATTCTCTCGGCAATATTCGATAACGGTTCAACATATTCTGCAGCACCGATATTGATCGCTTCTTTCGGCATGCCAAAGACGACTGAAGTTTCTTCATCCTGAGCAATAGTTCTCACTCCGAGATTTCTTAGCTCCAGCATTCCCTTCGCTCCGTCTTTACCCATCCCCGTTAGAATGACTGCGACAGTGTGAGTGTAAAGAGATTTTGCGACTGTAAGGAACATATAATCGACTGACGGCTTGAATCTGTTCACAGGTTCGTCATCATTTATCTCTACATACGTTTTCCCAGCTTTGTGGATCATCTTCATTTGTGATCCGCCTGGAGCAATCAGAACACGATTAATTTTTAATTCATCACCGTCTTCTGCTTCTTTCACTTCAAACGGGCAAAGATCATTCATTCTTTTAGCAAAGGCCAGCGAGAATACGGCCGGGATGTGCTGGACTATCAGCATCGGCGGAATCTGATCCGGAAGTGCTGTGAGAATATCTCTGATTGCTTCTGTTCCACCTGTCGATGATCCTAAAACGATAAGTGAATCCATATTGCACTTTTCATTGGTCCTAATGACCTTTAGTCTGTCTCTGCTTGCTTTTTTATTTGTGTTGGCCATCGCAGCTGTACGCACTTTTTCCAGAATGTAAGGTGTGACATTTGCAATCTCCGACATCTCGGGCTTCTGGATATAATCGACGGCGCCGTTTTCCAGTGCTTCTAAAACTAGCGGCCCTTCGGCCATACTGATACTCGAAATCATCACAGTCGGAATATGATATTTGGGAGTGATTACTGTTTTTAAAAGTGTCACACCATCCATTTCCGGCATGTGAATATCGAGTGTTATAACATCAGGTTTGTGTTTTAAAATGAGTGCTTCAACTTCCGAAGGTTTTTCGGCCATCGCGCACACTTCAAACATCGGATCACTCGAAAAAATTCGTGATAAAATTGTTCTGATGGTTTTTGAGTCATCGACAATGAGGACTTTAAATTTTTTGTGAACAGGAGCCGACACTGATCCTTCCATCGACACTCTAACTTTATTGATCTCGGGTAGAAAACAAACTTCGACCTGCTCACTCTTTTCGATTTTTTTAATCAGCTGGAATTTCTTTGAAACAAAAAACGCAAGAACTATATCCAGCGTCTTTGCATTCGCAATGACTTTCATTTCAATTTTGCTGAATTCATCCGAAAAATAATCTTTCGCCTGTCTTGCCAGTATCTCGAAATCAGCAGCTGTCAATTCGTGTTTTTTAAAATGCACGGCCATGCATTCCTGAGAATCATGGTGAAATGAAATGAAAGCGTCACCCGGCACCAGCGTCATAATGAACTCTCCGCCTTCGTGTTTTGTCTGAATTTTCTGCGACTGCATCTTCTTCATTACAATCCTATTTCATACTCAAGTATTTGCACGACATGTAAGGAAAACTCGTCGCAGGAACAACATCATTCGATGATGATTTAAGCGAGTGTTTCATATTTGCTTTTTCTCCCAGATCTTCAATAAGAAGCTCGCACCCTTTCCACTCTTTTACCATTTTAGCAGCATGAGCTGAGGTGTTCCCGTAAGCGAGAATTGACGTCGGGCACGATCCATGTTTTTTTTGAAGTTCAGGAAAATATTTTTTAAAGTCAGCAAAATAAATCTTGTTCGCTTCAAGTTTTGTATCCATACCTTCAAAAAAAACAACTGCCTTTTTGAAATCTCTCTGATGCTCTCTCACTATGCTTTCTAAAATCTCTCCTGCCCCTTCAAAGAAAACAATTGTAGGCGGCTGAGAGTTGTCCATATCGTGAAAAAAAGATTTCAGCATCGGAAGATCCGACAATGCTCCTAAAATAAGGCGCATCTTTTTTTCCGGGTTTGCTATCACGAAAGTTTTCTGGTTGTCTTTATCAAAAGATGAAACCACCGTGCTTCTCATTGCACTACCTGCAATCGTTCTAAGCTTGGTTCTGATTTCTTCTCCACGCTCTTCTAAATTTATCAGCGCTGGTTTTTCAACGTAGTCACTCGCTCCGAATTTGAACGCTCTCATTGCAGTATCCGAGTCCGCTCTTGAGGCCGATGAAATAATCATGACCGGAGGATGGGACTTATTGTGATTTTTTTCCAGATAAGTCACACCATCCATTTCCGGCATGTGAATATCGAGAGTCATAAGGTCGACTTTTACTGTTTTTAATTTTTCCATGGCATCGACACCGTTTACGGCCGTCGCTACGATTTCAAATCCAAATTCCGGAGCTAGAACTTTTTTTAGTAATGTTAAAATACTTGGTGAGTCGTCTACGCACATCACTCTTAAAAGTGCGGGGGGTACTGACACCGGAGTCGGCGTTCTCATCGGAAGCACGTTTCCAGCTGCTGCCGGCATTGGTGCAGGTACAGCACTCTTGTGAGTGTAAGCACTCGGTCCAATGGACGCAATATCAAGCTTCATTCCTGAAAGTGGCTCGGAAATTCCCGAAAAATAAATTCCATGCGGTTGAAGTCTGTTGATCAGCTCTTTTGAGATCGATTCAACCTGGTGTGTTTCAAAATAAATAAAAACGTTTCTGCAGAAGATAACGTCAAATTTTTCATTCTTCACGACTTCATTTACTTTTAAGAGATTGCCCGGTCGGAATTCACATTTTGATTTTAGTTTTGTTTTAACCTTGGCATACATGGCGATATCGCCCGTTCCCTTGGCCCAGTTGTCTCCCATGAATGTCATGGGAATTTCTTTAATTTCGTTATGGTGATAAACGCCGTTGCCGGCAATTTTCACAGACTCTCCATCAATATCAGTTCCCAGAATCTTAAATGAGATGGTCGGGTCGATCTGCGGAATATAAAGATCTAAAAACATCGCAAGTGAATACACTTCATGTCCTTTCGAACAGGCTGCAGACCACACGCTTAAAGTTTTGTCTCCACGTTTTTTCACGTGAGAAATAAGCTCGGGAAGTTTATTTTTTAAAATTTCAAAGTGCGGAAACTCTCTGAAGAAAAATGTATGGTGAGTGGTAATCAAACCAACCAGAATATAGGACTCATTATCAAAGTGCGCATCTATGTACTTAATGTAATCATCAGGAGTTTTTAGCCCCAGCTCCATCATGCGTTTTTTTACACGAGTCTCAACCATATAGGCCTGTTTTTCACCCAGACGATTCCCGGAAATTTTATGGACGACGCTCGAAACCTTATCAATCAAAGACACGAAGTCCTTGCTGATGTTACCTGCAGCTGCTGCCTGACTCATCTATATACCTCTAGAAAAATTATTAAGCTGCTTTTTTTGTCGTGCTGATAGCTTCCATGTCCTTCAAATCCAGCACTTTTGCGATATCTAAAAGGATTGTAAGCGAGTGCTCTTTTTTATACACACCGAAAATATATTGTGTATTGTTCTGGCTTTCCACTTCCGGCATTTCACTAACGTCATCTGCAGAGAATGCTAAAACTTTATTGATTGAATCGACAACCACACCAATATTCATTCCGCCGATATCGACGATGATAACGGCTTCTTCTTTATCCTGACGGGCATCGACTTTAAGTTTTTTTCTTAAATCAACAACAGAAATAACCTGGCCTCTAAGGTTCATGATCCCTAAAAAGTGCGGCGGTGATTTCGGAATTGGAGTTGTGTCCGGAACTGAGATAACTTCTCTCACCATTAAAAGCGGTATGGCATAGTCTTCAGCACCAAGACTGAATTCAATGAACCTGCTTAATTCAGTCGCAGATTGTTTCTTCATTTTTGTTACGTTGTCTTTTTCCATGTTGGTCTCCTATGCTGCCATATCTTCTAAAAAGTTAGTCTTTTTCTTTTTCATTGAACCTGCAAACAGCTCCACTAAATCCAGGATCAGCGCCGGTTTCCCGTCACCTAAAATCGTGCTTCCCATGAAGCCTTTCTGGTTTTTAATTTCATCGCCGAGTTTTTTAATAACAACCTGCTGCTGATGAAGTATGTCGTCAACTAGTACGGCAAAACTTCTGTCTTCAGTATTGACGATGATGGCAATCTGCTCGTGCATCGGTTTTTCCTTCATCGTTCTCTGTAGTGCTTTTGAAATTTTGAATAACGGTATGACTTCCCCTCTGATTTTCAGACAGTCACCCACACCATTCACATGGTGAACCAGGTCTGCTGTCGGAGAAAGAGATTCGTAAACCTGTCCAAGAGGAATGATGTAAGTTTCTTC
>JACMRM010000245.1 GCA_014376445.1 Bacteriovorax sp.
AGAGTTGCGAAATTGAACTCCAGTTTTTTTGTGCATCCATTGACGCTTTTTACTGTGTAAGACATATAAATCCTCGCTTAAAAATAGTTCTCCAAAACTATTATTCAAGGCCTTATTTGTCAATGTAATGCTGTAGTTTCTAAAGGGAGAATCAGGATCTAATAGTGGACTTCTTTGAGATACAATCCTTGCGGTGGAGCTGTCGGCCCAAGGCGATTCTTAAGAGGCACTTTAAGTGATTTTACAAGATCTTCAAGTGTAATTTTACCTTTGCCAAGACTGATTAATGCACCCATCAGAAGACGCACCATCTGCTTTAAAAACCCATTACCCACAACTTTTAAAATATAATACTCACCAACAAAATTTTTCCAATGGCCTGTCGAGTCTAAGCGAACAAGGTCACAGGACATAATTTTACGCACAGTGCTCTCAACTTCTGTTCCTGCGCACTGATAGTTTATAAAATCATGTTCTCCGCAAAATATCGCGCAACCTTTTTTCATCATCTCGATATCCAGGTCTCCAGGAAAATAAGTGACGAGATCATTAGCAAATGGAGACAACATTAAATCATTCGAAAAAACGTAGTTATATTCTTTGGATTTCGCAGAAAAAATCGGATGAAAATCACTCGAAGTAACAGCAGCATCAATCACACGAATATCTTCCGGCAGCATCGAATTCATCGCTCGCGCTAAGTTATCCGCAGGAATATCAACAGGAATTTCTATACGCATGACCTGCGCAAGAGCATGCACACCTGCATCCGTTCTCCCCGAGCCCACTGATTTAACATCTTCTGATTTCGAAAGAATTTTAAGAGCAGAATTAATTTCGCCCTGAACAGTCAGGTCTTCTGCCTGAACTTGAAATCCATGATATCGGGTACCTTTATAAGAAACAGTGATCTTATAAATATTCAAACGTAAAACCTATCCCGTATGAAGTTCCTGAAACCTGAACAGGATCAGCAAAATGCGAATAACTTTCATGGCGGACTTCAATGTTCATGAAAAGATTTGTCAGCTCACTCGTTGTAAAAAGATCGTAAGCTGCTTCATCATTGAATCCCAAAAGATTAATCTTAAACTGCGCGCTCGCAAAATATCCAGGGCTAAATTGAAATTTTCTTTTCCCAGCTTCTCCGCGCCCTAAATCCGATCTGTCTTGCAATAATGTAAGCACAGAGGGACCGCCCGTCCCTGCAAACTTAAACCAATTCGCAATAGGAATTTCAATTCCTAGGCCGGCATCAATTGGAAACTCCCAAAGTTTAAAAGTCGCATCACTCTGTTTTCCATCAACAAAAATTCCTCGACCGCTGTTGAAGCCCATGCCGCCGCCAACTGACCAATGAAAATTTAAAAATGCTGTCTTGAAAATGTAAGAATCATTTCTCACATGAAGAGCTCCGCCCTTAATATGTTTATACCCCATTCCAATTGTTCTGTTGATGATGTCGTTTGTTGATTGATAATCGTAGTCATTTTTTATAAACGTTAGGTTAATTCCACCAGCAGATGCTTTTCTGAAATCCTTATTGAGTTTTTTCTTATCAAGATCAATGTAATTCGCCTGACCTTCAAATGTTCCTGGAGGAGTATAGCCTACATCCTGAAGTTTTTTCTTCTCTGATATTTTTTCAGTCGATACTTCTTTTACACCGTGATTAAAAATAGAGTCTGTACCGTTTGCTTTGGAATTTTCAACACTCTCACCTGGCTCACCTTCAACAATATAAGGACTGTTGCCTTTTACTGTGCTTGTAGCAAGTGTATCTTCGACATCCGTGTCACCTGAAACAGCATGATCCAGATCTGTCGCATGAACTGCCAATGGCAACATTAAGAGAGCGATAATTAAAGCTAGATTCCTTCTAAACATATCAATACTCCTGCATAAGTATCTAATCGAGAATTTTACAAACTATCTATTCAGCGTTGTCGTCATCATCAAGTTCACTCTTCCAATGAAACATATTTTCCAGGACGCCTTTATTTCTAAAATAATAAACAAGCGATCCGATTACATAAAGAAGAATCAACCCCCCGATCATGATTTCATGGAATGCCAGAATCAAAATAAGTAGGACAAAAATAATAAACAATACTCTTTTCTTGTGACTTTTAACCCACGGTGAATTTTTAAATGAATTGAACGGGATATTTGAGATCATAAGGAAGGCATAAAATAAAACATAGATAATCGCGATAAATGGATAATTCGCAATCCCTGCTTCAGGATATTCTCCTGTAAAAAGAATCAAACCGACAATTGCCAGCGCACCGCTTGGAATCGGAAGACCCTGAAAAAAATCAGAACTTACTTTATCAATGTTCGCATTGAAGCGTGCTAAACGAAGAGCACCACAAAGAAGAAAAATAAAAGAAGTGATTAGACCAATACGGCCCATGTTCACAAAAAATTTATTATAAACTAAAAACGCCGGCGCTACACCAAATGTTACAACATCAGAAATAGAATCGAACTGTTCACCAAAAGCTGACTGTGTCCCTGTCATGCGCGCAACACGTCCATCAACAGAATCAAATACCGCTCCTAAAACTAAAAGCATCGAAGCCTGATAAAATTCACCTTTCCATCCAAGAATGACTGAAAAAAATCCGCAGGCCATATTCAAAGCTGTGAACGTATTTGGAAGAAAAAAGGCCAGACGGCGTGGAGTATTTAACATTTCTAATAACCTTTAAGCGTGGTCAGGAATTACCGCCATAATTGTTTCACCGGCCGTAACTTCATCATTTATTTTCAATAGTATCTCATATTTTTTCGGTAAATAAAGCATCACTGTCCCCCCAAAGGGAAAGTATCCAATATTTACTCTTCTTCCACCGCGATCTCCCGGCATGACCATCAATTCCGGCCACAATCCTAACTTACATTTAAAAAAAGTAAGACCGACAGTTTCACCACGATTATCCAGGGCCAAGCTTACGCCTTTTCCTTCTTTCGTCCCGATAACTTCTTCAGCGATCTTAGTTCTTAAAAAAGACTGACCTTTTAAAATCATCAACGTTTTAATCTCACTCGACAGCGGCATGAAAATTCCCATTTCTTTCCACCATGGCACCATGATCTGAATTTCCATCAGCTGATCACCGTACATTCCATGTGAAACATTATTTTCAATATGCAGAATCTTTCCATTGGCCGGAGCAAAGATCACTCCCTTGGTCACAATCGGATCATCGCGAAAATCATTTCTGTTTCTTCTAAATGAAAGATATAAAACAATATAACCAAGAACAGCAATTAAAAGAATTTTATAAAAACCAAACACCCAGAAAAAAAAGAACAGGATAAAAGCAAGCGTATTGAATTTGGCAGGAAGATAAGATTTTAACATTTACTTAAATTCCTCTTCCAGTGTCCTGAAGTAATAAGGAGGCTCTCTCAATTTCATATTTAAAACTATAGAAAATATTTTTTCAGAAGAATTTTTGATCAACTCTTTCGTCGTCTTTAAATGACAAAAATCTTTAATATCTGCAGACAACGTATAGCCCAGCTCAGGATCAATAATTTTAAAGTCTGCTGAGTTCACTAATTCTTTATCAGCGAACCCCGATTTTTTATCCCAGTTATAAATAAAAACCTGCCCTTTAAAAGCATTAGTCACCCAATAGCCTTTATCTATGCCGATCAGTTCAGGAACATCAAAATGATGAAACGAATAAACTTTTTTCTCATCCCAGGCCAATATCTGCGCGATCCCTTCCCCCAGTCTCATGCCGGTATAAGAACCAGGTCCAGCTGAAAAAAAGAAATTCATGTCCTTAAGGTCGAGCTTATATTTTTGAACGAGATTATAAATCTCAAAGTGAATAACTTCGGAAGGCTTTTTTTCGTTAGTGTCAGCGTACTCGATCCATTTAAATTTTGAATCGAGCAGTCCAATTACCAGCCCTGAAGTACTATCCACATACAACGAATGCATTAAAAAAACCTGGTCACATCATTAAAAATTGCACCGACCATTAACATTAACAAAACTGATAAACCAACCTGTTGAGCAATTTCCATTTTTCTTCTTGAAAGTGGCCCGCGATTAATAATCTCAAGCGCGATAAACATAATATGTCCGCCATCAAGAACAGGAATTGGAAATAAATTGATTACACCAAGGTTTACAGATATCAGTGCCATCAACTGGAAGAAATATGAAAGCGATGTATTGAATGAATCGTGCGCCACTTTACCAATCGCAAGTGGTCCGCCGATTGATTTAAGTGAAACCTGATTCGTTAATAATTTAACAAACCCATCAAGAGTTTTTTTCATTGAGTCCCACGTGCGGCTCATTGCCACTGTCGTTGAACTAAACAATCCTTTTGATTTCGTAAGAACAAAATTAGTTTTCAAAACTTCAATAAAACTGTAAACACCAAGAAGTTTAACTGGCTTCCCATCCTGCGTGCTCACTTCCGGAGTCACAACAATCTTCTTTAGCTCACCTTGGCTGTAAACTTCCACTGTCACACTTTCTTTAGGAATTGTCTGAAGCTTCAATCTCAATTCTTCAAAGCTATGTACTTTTTCACCTTCAAGACTTACAAAAATATCGTCACCTTTAATTCCAACTTTATCAGCTGGAGAACCCATGTTTACACTTCTCACCATCAAGTCAATTGTATGAAGCCCTTGAGCTTCCAAAGCTGCAACCAGGCCATTTAAATCTTTGTACGATACTGATATTTCTTTTCCAGAATTTAAATCAACTTTTACAGTATCTGCCGCAAGATCCTCACCTTTAACGATGGGGTAAAGATAAAGCATTTTCACATTTTCTAAATTTCCAAGCTCTTCCATTGAATGTTTGAATTCGACCTGCCCCTTAGCTGTTGAAAGAACAAAACGATTTGAATTAACATCAACCAGATAAGGTTTTCTTAAAAATGGAGGAGCTTTCAAAACTTCATCAAAAAACTTATCACCTGCAAAATTAACATTTAAATCCATGTTAACTTCATTTCTTTTAATTGTTAATTTACTGACAGTCGTATTCCCATCAACCATTAAGTCCGATGGATTATAAACTTCGTTATTATTAACTTTTACAAGAACGTCACCAGTCCTGAGGCCATTCACATAAAGCGGAGAATCAGGAGTGATTGATCCGATTTTAATTTCCGGAATTCTTTCTCCAACAATAAGCAGAGCAAAGAAAATGAAGAACGCTAAAATAAAATTAGCTAACGGCCCGCCCATAACAATCCAAAAGCGCGCCCATTTATTCTGATGAGTAAAGCTCTTCTTTCTTTCACTTTCGGGAATATCGTCTTTCGTAAATGGATCATCTCCAAACATTTTCACATATCCACCAAGTGGAATAGCAGATACTGCATATTCAGTATCACCAAATTTCTTTTTAAATAATTTCGGGCCAAACCCAATTGAAAAAACTTCAACTCTCACACCAAAAAGTCTGGCAAAAAGAAAATGCCCCAATTCATGGAAGAATACCAATGGTGCTAAAAAAATGATAAAAATAAGGACTTTTTCTAAAAACATAGGAACCTCAATATTTTGAGTGTTTACACTGGAAGTTGTTGTCCTAGATATTTTACAACAATAAAGAAAAAAGGCGACAGAAAGATGAGGCTATCTATGCGGTCATAGACTCCGCCGTGACCAGGAATTAAGTTCGAGCTATCTTTAATTTCAAACTCTCGTTTAACTTTTGATTGAACTAAATCACCCACTTGAGAAATCGCGCCACATGCAGCAAAAATAATTGAGTAATACCATCTGGATTCCCCAAAAAATAACCACCATGCAACACTTCCACAAATGGCAGCTATTACCATACCGCCGACGAAACCTTCGACAGTTTTCTTCGGACTAACCGCAGGCCACAGCTTATGTTTCCCGAAATTTTTCCCGACAAACCATGCTCCGGTATCCATCGAGTAAGTCACAATGAGTAGCATCCCGAGCACCTGTCTCCAGGCATCAGTCTGAAAGTGAACTCCAAAAGATAAAAGTGGAATAATAACAAACAAAGAAATAATCGCAGGACGCTCAATTGCACTTTTTTTCATGAACCCATCAGCAAGAGGGATTTTAAATAAATAATAAATGAGAAAAATATTCAGCATTATCGCTGCGAATGTAAAAAATTCTAGAGTCAAAAGTGTATTAAGCCCATTAATCCCGATAAATAAAATGCAAAAAAATCCCAAGACATATTTGTACATGAAATCAGATCTTTTATAGTTTGCAAAATTACAAAGCAGTTCATCAATACAAAGAACACCTGCAATCATCACAGCAATGAGTGTTGTCGATTTCCCCAGTACCACGGCTACTATCACCAGTGCGGTCATAATAATGGCTGAAATAACTCTTTCTTTTGTATTAGACACTCATTAGCCTCGTAGTATTCTTTGATTAAGACGGGCTACTTCGACATTGGTCTTCAGGTTTTCAACCGGAGCGACTGCTCCAAATCTTCTTTCTCTTTTTGATACTTGCTCTAAAATATATCTGAATTCAACAACCGTAAAATCCGGCCACTTCGTTTCAGTAAAAAACATTTCAGCATAAGCAATCTGCCACAACATAAAATTAGAAACGCGATGATCACCGCCAGTTCTAATCAATAAATCAACGTCTCCTAACTCAGGAATCATCATAAAATTACTGATGTTTTCTTCAGTAATCTCTTTCCCAGGATTCGCTGTCATATAACGGTTAACTGCATAGGCAATTTCCGCACGCCCACCGTAGCCAAAAGCAAAAGTTAACTTCAATCCAGTGTGGTCTACTGTTTCACTTTCAAGCTGAGCAATAAGCCCTCTAGTCTGTGCCGGAAGATTAGAAATATCTCCCATGATTCTAAATTTAATATTATTTTTTAAAATTCTCTCGCGTTCTTTTTTTAAAAATTTATAAAGAAGATTAAAAAGAACTTTTACTTCAGTCTGCGGACGACTCCAGTTTTCAGAAGAAAACGCATACATTGTAAGCGCCTCTACTCCCAGATCATCTGCTTCCCGAACAATATGTGAAACAACAGCAGAACCGCGCACGTGTCCCCAAACTCTTGGGTGAGCACGCTTCTTGGCCCAACGGCCATTTCCATCCATGATGACAGCGACATGTTTAATGTTGTTACAAACTGTTTCCAAATCTATTCCAATTAAACTGCTAACACTTCTTTTTCTTTATTAGCAATAACAGTATCAATTTCTTTCGTGTATTTATCGGTGATCGTCTGAATTTCAGTTTGAATTTTTTTCGATTCATCTTCTGAAACGAGTTTATCTTTCTCACCTTTTTTTACAGCTTCATTAGAATCACGACGTAAGTTTCTTAAAACTACTTTTGCATCTTCACCAATTTTCTTAATTTCTTTTGCAATATCTTTTCTTTTATCTTCAGTTAACGAAGGAAAATTCAAACGAACAAAGTTCCCATCGTTCGTTGGAGTCACACCGAGGTTCGCACCAAAAATCGCTTTTTCAATAGCAGCAATCATCGTTTTATCGAACGGCTGAATTTGAAGAAGACGAGCTTCCGGAGTTGAAATTTGCCCGAGCTGAGCAATCGGTGACATCGATCCATAATAATCAACTTGAACACCATCAAGAATAGAGGCAGACGCACGTCCAGTTCTAACTTTTGTTAATTGATGTTTAAGTGAATCAACTGCTTTCTTCATTGAATCATTTAATGAAGTTTTTATTTCGTTCATCATATGAGACCCCTTACTTTATATGTTCTTTAATAACTTAGTTTGTTTCTTATTTGTTAGTAACAATAGTCCCGATATTTTCCCCAAGAACAGCACGCTTAATATTTCCCGGTTCAAACATGTTGAACACAAGAATATCTATTTCGTTATCCATCGAAAGACTGATCGCAGTTGAGTCCATAACGGCCAGCCCTTGATTCAGAACATCCATAAACTTTAGTTTATCAATTTTTACAGCATCTTTAAACTTCATTGGATCTTTATTATAGATTCCATCAACTTTTGTTGCCTTCATGATTACTTGCGCGTCAATTTCGTTTGCACGAAGCGCTGCAGCTGTATCAGTCGTGAAGTATGGATTTCCAGTTCCCGCAGCAAAAATCACCACGCGTTTCTTCTCAAGGTGTCTGACTGCACGTCTTCTAATATACGGTTCTGCAATTTCTTGCATACCAATCGCCGTTAGCACTCTCGTATTAATTCCATTTCTTTCTAAACTATCTTGTAAAGCAAGAGAGTTGATGACTGTCGCAAGCATCCCCATATGGTCAGACGTTGTTCTATCCATTCCTTTAGTGGCTCCCGCAACACCACGGTGAATATTTCCACCACCAATAACGATAGCGATTTCCACACCCATTTCCTGAAGCTCTTTAATTTCTCCAGCAATTGTATTCAATACCTCTGGAGAAATTCCAGTTCCCTGCTCACCAGCAAGTGCTTCACCAGAAAGTTTTAAAAGAATGCGATCGTATTTCATGTGTAGTCCTTGTGAGTTTTGTAGGCTAAAAAAAAGGGGCCTCTGAAAGCCCCTTTTTATAATTTTCTTAAAATCTTAATTACTGTTTTCCACCAGTCATTGAAGCAACTTCAGCTGCAAAGTCGTCAACTTTCTTCTCAATACCTTCTCCAAGGGTGAATTTTACAAATCTTCTTACGTCGATTTTTTCTCCAACTTTAATAGTAAGTGCATTGATAAGATCCTGAACTGAAATGTCCGGGTTTTTGATGAATTTTTGATCAAGAAGACAAACTTCAGAAGCTAACTTCTTAACTTTTCCTTCTACGATTTTTGGTATCATGTTTTCTGGTTTCCCTTCTTCTTTTAACTGAGCAGTGTAAATTGCCACTTCTCTATCAACGAAAGCCTGGTCCATCTCCGTTGCTCTTACGAACTTTGGATCAGCAGCAGCTACGTGCATAGCTACGTCTTTTACGAATGTTTGGAAGTCTTCTGATTTAGCTACGAAGTCTGTTTCACAGTTAACTTCAACTAGAACCCCGAGTTTTCCACCGTGGATGTATGAAGCAACAGCGCCTTCAGCGGCAATACGAGATTGTTTTTTCTGTGCAGCCGCTAGACCTTTTAATCTTAGGAAGTCGATCGCTTTTTCAATATCGCCATTAGTTTCGCTAAGAGCTTTTTTACAGTCCATCATTCCAGCACCAGTTTTTTCTCTTAATTCAGAAACAAGTTTTGCAGTAATTTGTGTCATATCTAAATCCTCTATTCTTTTTAAATTAAAACTATCTTCTAACTGTTCGACTTATTCTTCGTCAGCTAGATCGATATCTTTTTCGTACTTGCTGATGATTTCTTTTTCAAGAGCAACGTCACGAGAAGAGTCTTTAGAAGGTGATTCAATCTTGTTATTTTTCTTAGCAAGATTCATCCCTTCAGCTACAGAGTCCGCGAAGTATTCTGTAAACATAGATACAGATTTCATCGCATCGTCGTTTCCTGGAACAACATAATCAACTCCAGTTGGATCACAATTTGTATCAGTAATGGCCACAACAGGAATTCCAAGGTTGTTTGCTTCAAGGATTGCAATTCTTTCATTGTTTGGATCGATAACGAATAGAGCTCCTGGAAGTTTTCTCATATCTTTAATTCCACCTAGAACTTTTTCTAGCTTCACTACTTCTTTCTCAATATTGATTCTTTCTTTTTTAGTTAGAAGACCAAAGTCCCCTGTCTCTTTCATTTTTTCTACTTTACGAATTTTATCAATTGAAAGTGAAACTGTTTTCCAGTTAGTAAGCATTCCACCTAACCATCTTGAAGTAACAAAGTTAGCTCCACAATCGATAGCTGCTGCTTTTACAACTTCAGCGGCTTGTCTTTTTGTTCCTACGAAAAGAACCGGTTTCCCTTCAGAAGCCGTTTTTTTAAGGAAGTCGTAAGCGTCTTTTGCAAGAGGAATAGTTTTAGCTAGATCGATAATGTAGATTCCGTTTTTCTCACCGAAAACGTATTTCTTCATTTTTGGATTCCACTTTTCAGTCTGGTGACCAAAGTGTGCGCCTGCTTCAAGCAAGCTTTTTAAGTTCAATTCTGACATAGATACTCCGTTGGTTAATCGAATTGTCTGTGAGCCACTTTTTCATTTCTAATCGGTGGACCAACATTTCAGACAACTGAAATTATTGATGAGCTAGATAGATAACACGCGCTTATAAAATGAGCAAGAAAAAGGAGTTATTTCCAACTCCTCTCCCCAATGAAAATCTATTTTAATTTGATTTTAATATCTGACAATTTTGATGACTAAATGAGGTTAAGTTAACGACTCCGAACCCATCAAAACTTTTCTCGGCTTAGAACCCTGCGCAGGCCCTACAACTCCTTTCGATTCCATCTCTTCAATCAGGTTAGCCGCTCTATTATACCCAACTCCAAGACGTCTCTGTAACAATGACGCACTCGCTGAACGATGCTCAAGCACCACTCTCACTGCCTCATCATATTTATCATCCTTTCCAGTCCCATGGTCGTTATCACGCGCCACAACAGCAGCGCTCGATTCTTCTTCTCCACCATTTTCCAAAAATTCTAGAACTTCCGGACTAAATGTAGGCGCCATCTCAGAAAGTTTTTCAATCAACGCCTCAATCTCCGACTCTTCAATGTAAGATGAGTGAATTCTCGTTGTATCCACTCCTTGCTTGTAAAGCATGTCCCCTTTCCCTAAAAGTTTCTCCGCTCCCATCGCATTCAAAATAGTTCTCGAATCCGTATTAGTTGTAACTCTGAACGAAACTCTCGTAGGAAAATTCGACTTAATAACCCCAGTAATAACATCCACCGACGGTCTCTGTGTCGCTAAAATTAGATGGATCCCCGATGCTCTCGCCTTAGCTGCCAAACGAGCAATATGATTTTCAATTTCAACTTTTTTCTGACTTAACATAAGATCCGCAAACTCATCCACGATGACTACGATATACGGAAGCTCATAAGAAACATCCGCAGCATAATCATAAAACTTTCTAATTTTATCCACAGTCTCTCTCGGAGCATGCTTCAGTTTATGATTAAACCCTTCAATATTTCTCACCCCAAACTCAGACATGATCGAATATCTTCTCTCCATTTCCTGACATGCCCAAAGCAGCGCCGTCGCAGCAGTTTTTGGCTCAGTAATAACCGGCATCAGTAAATGCGGAAGTCGAGCATAAAGCGCAAGCTCCAGTTGCTTTGGATCGATCAAAATTAATTTCATCTGATTCGGCGACTTCTTCACCAATAACGAGACAAGAATAGAGTTAATAAAAACAGACTTACCTGCTCCTGTAGATCCAGCAACCAGCATGTGAGGCATAGAAGCTAAATCCTGAACATTCGCTTCGCCAAATGCATCTTTCCCCATAGCAAGCGGTAACTGATGATTAGTCTCTCTAAAATCTTTAGAGTTCATAATCTCATCCAGGAAAATAAATTCACGCGGATTTCGAGGAACTTCAATCCCTACAGTCGTTCTCCCTTTCATTGGATAAACCATACGAATAGGGGCCCCTGATAGCGCCAACGATAAATCTTCAGCAATCGAAGAAAGTCTCGCAACTTTTTCCCCAGCTCCCAATTCCCATTCAAACGTATCTACAACCGGCCCTTTCAAAACATTAATAATCTGCCCTTGGATTTTAAACTCACCAAGCTTCGCCTGAATCTTAGTAATGATATCCAAAAAGTATTTATCTTCCGGCTGAACAACTCTATTTTCAGTTTTTCTATGACTTACAATTCTCACCAAGCTGTAATATTTCTCATCATTAAACGCATCGATTTTCGCTTTTTTAAACGTCGAAATCTCAGCTTCATCAACATATTCATCGTCATCACGACTACTCATATCGGCAGACAAATTCTCATCATTTTCACTTACAAAATCATCCGCCATCTCAACTTTCTTGGCTTCAGTAATCGGTACGAGATAAGCCTCTTTAGAAATTTCATTCGCCGCATATTTCTCTTCAGAATTATCAGCTAAGAAAATCGTCTCAGAAGTTTTCGCCACAACTTTCTCAACTGGTTCCCTATAATCAATCGCCGCCTTTTCTTCTTGATGAGTTTCCTCTTCAATAGACTCACTTAATTCACGAGGTTTAATCCCCATCTTATTCTTAAGCGCTGAAAACTTATCATTCGCCTTATCCGCCGTAGCCCGATAATCAAAATTCTTAATCTCATTCGCAGCAGTTGAAAGTGCAGACGTAAATCCACTTCTAAACGATCCCCATAAAAATAATGTAAGCGCACACGCCCACACTAAAAACATAGAAAACGCAGAGAATGTCGTATCAAGAATCTGATAAAGCCCGCCGCCAAGAAGCGAAGGTTGAAAATAAAAAATTGTAAAAACAGAAAAAATACCAAGGGTAAAAATATTCAAGGCATCAATCCAGTCTGCTCTTTTAGAAAAGACCAAAACATA
>JACMRM010000246.1 GCA_014376445.1 Bacteriovorax sp.
AGTGGAACGAGTACATCTTTTCCTTTGTAAGAAAAAGTTTTCACAGAAACATTATAATATTTCTGTTGATAACGAATTTTAATAATAAAATCACTCTTAGAGTTAATCCCTAATTTTTTCAACGACTCTAGTTTCAAATTAACAAGATCATCACTCGAAACGATCGCCTCTAATGAATCAATACCTCCCGAAGCGCTTGCTGCACCGACACCTTTTGCCTGTTTTCCTTTTTCTTTATCTAAAGCGCTTAGTTGCACTAGAGTATCACTCTTAGTTCTCACGGAACCTTCATTCTCAGCATGTTTGGCAATATTTGTTTCAAAGCTACTAGCTAGACTTCGGTTATTTCGATCAACGATATCATTTTGCCAATTATTTAAACGTGAGTCCCAGGAATTTAGATTTTTTTGGTACTGATCAACCCGATCTTTTTCTGAATTGTTTAAACCTTTAAAAGAATCTATTTTGGTCGTTCCGCCCAGAGTATTCGGACTAAAACGAGCATTACTGTCTGTGACCGCTGCCAGTTTTTCTGATTCTGATCCTTTAATAGACTTTGTCACTGATTCTAAATCTGCCCGAAGTCTTTTTATTTCAGCATCTCGTTCAAAATTAGTTGAAGCAGAACCATTGTTTAAATCTTTATCGATCATTGATGTAGTCTTCGATGGTTTTATTTTTTTAATAGATTGAAAATTATCATCGTTACTTGCAATTTGATCGAAGCGAGTAGGGACACTGGCCTTTATGCTATTATCGGCAACTTGTTCACCAAGTATGCTTTTTGCATCATTTGAAGGAAGCAATGAAGTCAGCATCGAAGATTTATTATCGTTCTTGGCATCTCGAAGCGGTGGAGTTGGATCTAATTTTCGCTCTTTAAATTCATTTGATTTTTCAGCAATAGTAAGTGGAGTAACTTTTTTACCTTCTGCAATAAGGGTTCCTTCGACTCCTAAAAAGTTTTCGGCAAAAGTTGAGTAAGGTGTATTTTTATTTTGACCGGAAAGAGCATTGTCTGAATTATCCGAAGCTGAATTGCCTACCAGTTTTAAAAATGCAGGTCTCTCTTTTTCAGTGGCCTCTATAAAAGAAATGTACTTTAAAGCATCAACCGAACATTCTGCAGAATCTGGACATTTGTACTTAATTCTTAAATCAACACTAGAAATAGGTCCACCATTTTTACATGATGGCAGATCAGTTAACTCTTTACTTGAACAATTATAGGTTGAGCAAAATTCAGATTTAGCATTGTCTACTTTTTGGTTCGCTTTAATCGGGCGCGTGTTTTCATTAAAATTATTATACCATTGGTCGACAGAGTTAGTGATTGGCGGCAAGTGTTTTTTCAGGTTATCACGGGCTATGCATTGGAATCCGTAGGCTGCATAAAAAGTTTTACCTTCGGGGGAAGAGACATCCGGAAGATCCCAATTATTTTCCAAATTAACTTTTAAGTCTAGAGCAAATAATTCATCTGATGCTTTAGGATCTAAACTTCCTAATTGATCAAGACCATTGCAAAGAAAACTCTCTACATTTTGTGTAATCTTTTTACATTGAGAGGCAAGGCCGTTTGCGAGAATTTTTTGATTTTCATTTTTAAAGAAAAATTTAGTAATGTATTCAGTTGCATCTTTAGGATTACCTGAAAAATTTCTAAGATAAGATTTAAATAAATCTTTAAAATTCTTATCTCCGTTTTTTTCTATCAGTTTAAATTGCGGATATTGATCAATCCATTCAGCATATTGTCTTATACTGGAGTCTTTATCATTTTTTATAAAATTAATAAATTTTAGAGCTGACTTATTATCCAACTGACTTTCCAATTTAAAAACAGCAGCTGAGTCTTGAACAGGGCATTGATTGCTGGCACTTTTTCCACGTACAGATGTAAACTTACCGGCTAAATATGTATATAAACTCGTCCCTTTTGTATTGAATGCAGATTTTAAAATATTTAATTTTGATCCTCCACATTTTGACTCTAAAGTTTTTATATGGTCAATTCGGCATTCTTTTTTTACTTCAGCGCTATCCATCATCAGGTCTTGTTGTTTTATAGAGTAGAATTGATCAAGAGTGGCTAATTCTTCAATGTTTTGTTCAACTTGTTTTGCAAGATTTATTGATAGTTTACGATAAATTTTTTCACGTTGGTATTCGATAACTTCAGGAGTATTAACCAATGCCTGTGCCATCTTGCAGTTTTGAATATCTAAACTTTTAAAATCCATTATTCGAAGCTTTGCCTGGCAATGCCCGTCTATATCTGAGTTCGCATACAAAGATATTGAGAAAAAAATAAATAATGTAAAAAATAAAAATTTCATTTAAATCACTCTTTAAGGGCATTTTTTATAATTATACTTTGAATAGACGGCACCTTTAGAGCAGGCAAAAGCTATAATTCCATCCACAGCTATTTTTGATTCTTCATTGCGAAATTTATTTTTTACTATTAGATGTTCAAAATAATCTAGTACCGTTTCACCTTCAGTATTTTTTGCGTTAATAGCCGCTAACCATAGGCTTGGGTCTTTTCTTTTCATAGTATAGTACTTGTAAATGTATTGAAGGAAATCTTCACGGAGATTAGGGTCATCAGCAGTTAAATGGAGCATTGGAGATTTTACATTTCCTCCGTAACCCTCTTGTGTGCAACCTGGTTTTTGCAGGTAAGCATCTACAGAAAATGGCGTCGAATCTTCCATATCACTTACTAACCTGCCAAGCTGATTTCTTACGATATGGGTATAGCTCATGCAAAAGCCATCTTGATAATTTTCAAATGGAATATTTTTACCTGCATCTCTAGGATCGGGTGCAGGTGGTGCAGCCCTGGCAATCACTTTTAAAAACTTTGAATCAAGGCTTGGCATTCCTGAAATATTTTTACTTCCGCACTGGACACAATTTTCTTCCGCAAATGAACTGGAAATAAAAATCGTAGCCAATAAACTACTTATGAATACTGTATAAAATTTCTTAGAAAATCTCATCGATCTAATCCTCGATAATGCGAAATTAATGTATCTTCGCTATCTTATCGAGGGTTAACGATCAATCTTTAACTGGCAGATTGAAGTGGAGGTATTTTGGCAATTATTGCCTAAAACTTCACTCAAACAATAGTCTTT
Organism: Bacteriovorax sp.; assembly: GCA_014376445.1. Taxonomy (GTDB): domain Bacteria; phylum Bdellovibrionota; class Bacteriovoracia; order Bacteriovoracales; family Bacteriovoracaceae; genus Bacteriovorax. Next base: position 3,147 of record JACMRM010000246.1, read on the forward strand.
TACTCGGATTTAAGCTTTCGCAAATACACGGACACGATTTACGCCGCCATCTGGGAAAGCGATAACTTTCACTTGGTCAAATTTGCGATCATTTCTTATTTTAAACTCTCGTACGTTTCCGCCGAAGGCCTTTACGTTGGTTCGTTCAACAATTGTGATCCATTCGTTATTTGAGAAACCAAGAATACTAATTTCTAATGGATTGTTGTTCACAAAATAAATGAAATCCATTTCTATGCGATTAACAGCTATGGATTTTGCTAATTGAATGAGTACTTCCTCGCAGTGGCCTTTCTCGCGACTTCGGGCCGATTCAAATCCATCGAACATATGCATTGGACCAAAAGGAGAGATGATCTGAA
>JACMRM010000247.1 GCA_014376445.1 Bacteriovorax sp.
AGTGGAACGAGTACATCTTTTCCTTTGTAAGAAAAAGTTTTCACAGAAACATTATAATATTTCTGTTGATAACGAATTTTAATAATAAAATCACTCTTAGAGTTAATCCCTAATTTTTTCAACGACTCTAGTTTCAAATTAGCAAGATCATCACTCGAAACGATCGCTTCGGGAGAATCAATTCCACCGGAAGTACTTACTGATGCGCCACTTTTTGCTAGTTTTCCTTTTTCTTTATCTGCAGCTGTTAATTGCAATTGAGCATCACTTTTACTTGATCTCACTGAAATTTCACTCTCGACACGTCTGGCATTATTTGTTTCAGAGTTATTTGTAGGACTTCGACTATCTCGGTCTGCAATATCATTTTGCCATTTATTTAAATGCGAATCCCAGGAATTAAGATTTTTTTGGTATTGATCTACTCGTTCTTTTTCTGAATTGTTTAAACCTTTAAAAGAATCTATCTTATTGGTGCCACCCATTGTGTTCGGACTAAAACGAGCATTATTATCTGTGACTGCAGCAAGCTTTTCTGATTCAGATCCTTTGATTGATTTTGTTACTGATTCCAAATCTGCTCGAAGTCTTTTTATTTCAGCATCCCTTTCATAATTAGCTGAAGGTAGGCCATTGTTTGATTCTTTATCAACAGTTGGAGCATTTCGCGATGTTTTTGTTTTTTTAGGATATTGAAAATAGTCATCGTTGCTCGCAGTTTGATCAAAGCGAGTGGGTGCAGTGACTTTAATGCTATTATCGACGACTTGTTCACCAAGTATACTTTTTCCATAATTGGCAGGAAGCAACGAAGTCAGCATTGAAGGCTTAGTGTCGTTCTTGGCTTCACGAGCAGATGGAGTTGGATCTAATTGTCTTTCTTTAAATTCATTTGATTTTTCAGCAATTGCAAGCGGAGTAATTTTTTTACCTTCTGCCAGAAGGGTTCCATTAACACCAAGATAATTTTCGAGGAAAGCAGAGTAGCGAGGTTTAGATTCTAATGAAGATACGCTAGAGAGGTTATTTGAAGCGTCGGCATTAGAAGCTATACCAGATTGAATGTTTTCAATGTTTTTCAAACCTTCCATATAGGATATATATTTAAGAATATCAGTACGGCAAAATTTATGTTCACAATCAAAAATCTTTTTTAGTCCATCAGAGGTTATCGGGCCGCCATTTTTACAAGCAATTGAAGATTTTACGTTTTCACCTTCACATTTATAGATTGAACAAAATTTATTATTCGAAGCTTCAACATCATCATTAGAAATTGATTGGGGTCTTGTATTTTTAGTAAAATTATTAAACCAGGCATCTATTGAGTTTTCCCGATTTAACTTTATTCCTTTTTCTTTTTGTGTTTTCGCCAAACATTGGAATCCGTAAGCTGCATAAAAGTTTTCTCGGTCACCTGGAGCATCATCAAATATGTCGGCATCTAATAAATTAGGGTTTAAGCCAAATAAATTTATTGAAGCAGTCGAGTCGAGACTTGCTAACTGGCTTCCTTCCAAATCTTTTCCACACAAGAAAGTTTCCATATTATTATTTAAATCTTCACATTGTGTTGCCAATGTATCAGTGAGCTGTTTTTGGTTACCAGGAATGTTAAAGATAAACTGATTTATGTATTCCTTGGCCGTACCTTGATTGCTTTTAAAGCCTTTTAGATAATTAATAAAATTATATTTTAAATTTCCTTTCGCATTTTTAATTAATTTAAACTGAGGATATGCATTAAAGAAATTTTCAATTCTGGCAGGTAAGGTGTTAGTGTTTTGTATTAAATCTATAAACTCTTTAGAAGATACGTCGTCAAGTTGAGCAGCGAGTGTAAATGCACCAGAGGCACCCTGAATAGGACATGAATTTTTTTCCACACCACATTGAGAATTGTCTTTTTCCTGTGCACCTATAATATGTCTTACTTTTGTTCCCAGGATTTCTTGAAGACTTAATACTTTTTTAGAACAACCTGCAGTCATATTGTTCTTTAATTTCGATTTTAATAAATTTAATCTAAATTTAAAAGATGGATCATTCTGAGTATTTTTCCCATGACATGTTTCAATTTCACCTGCAATATCCAGCCGGCAATGCTTCTTAACTTTTGAATCACCACTCGGCAGAAGTTCCTGATTGTTCGAAGTGTAATATTGAGCCAGAAGTGCATTTTCTTCTAAGCTTTGCTCGATTTGAAGAGCCAGTTTCTCTGATAATTTATCGTATATTTTATTTCGATGATAATCTTGGACTTCTAAGTTTTTAGCCAGACCTTGTGCAAAACCGCAGTTGGGGACATTTAATTTTTCTATGGCGTTAGATATTTGAATCTTAGCATGGCACTCTTTAACTTGATTTTCAGTCGCTGCGTAGTTAGTTAAACTGATTAAAAAAATAAAAAATGCTAATTTCATTTCATATATCCGTGGGACAGGTTTTATTTTTAACTTTTGAGTAAGTTGCGCCTGTTTTACAGGCAAACGCGATTAACTGACTTGCACATTCTTTGGTAGCAACCGTATTAAAATCATTTTGCTTATTTAAACTTTCTATATAATCCAAATAAGTTTCACCCAATGTGTTTTTTGCATTCACTGCTTCAATCCAAAGTTTAGGATCTTTTCTTTTAACAGTATAATACTTATAAATAATTTGAGGATATTCAACTCTAGAGCAAGGTGCTTCTGCTGTAAGATGTAGAATGGGAGATTTTACTCCACCAGCCTTTTCAGGTTTGCATCCAGCTTTTTGAAAATAATCATCAACCGAATACGGAGTCTCTTTTAAATCTCTAATCATTTGGTTCAATTCATTTTTTTCGATTTGAACGAACTTCATACAATAGGATGCCTGATAGTCAATAAAGGAATACGTCGGTTTCTCTGATTGTCCTACCATCAAGGCAACTTTATCTAATCCGTTCATCGGAAGATTTGGAGCACCAGGAACATTTTTACTTCCACATTGAACACAATTATCAGTGGCGGATGCAGAAGAAATAAAAATTGTCGTCAATAAACTACCAAATAATACTGTATAAATTTTCTTAGAAAATTTCATCGATCTAATCCTCGAGAATGCAAAAATAATGTATCTTTGCTATCTTATCGAGGGTTAAGGATCATTCTTTAATAACAGGTTTGAAGTGGAGGTTTTTTGGCAATTATTGCCTAAAGCATAGAGCTCAACAAAAGAGATGTTTGCTCGGGATTATGCCCGAGCAAAAACTCGCACTCTATTAACCCCACCATCTGGGTGGGCGATAACTTTAATTTGTTCATATTTGCGGTCATTAGAAATTTTAAATTCTCGCTTGATACCAGCAAAAGCCTTTACGTTAGTTTTTTCAACGATTGTGATCCATTCATTATTTGAGAGTCCCTGAATGCTTATCTCAAATGGATTGTTATTCACAAAATAACTGAAATCCATTTCTATGCGATTAACAGCTATGGATTTTGCTAATTGAATGAGTACTTCCTCGCAGTGGCCTTTCTCGCGACTTCGGGCCGATTCAAATCCATCGAACATATGCATTGGACCAAAAGGAGAGATGATCTGAA
>JACMRM010000248.1 GCA_014376445.1 Bacteriovorax sp.
CTAAAACAAAAGCCAGACGGCTCCTGTTTTTTTCTGGATATTAATAAAAAATGCACTCAGTACGATCAGCGCCCAGATACTTGTAGAAATCATCCGCAAGTTGGTCCGCGCCCTGGCTTTTGTGGCTATATGAAAAAATAAGGGATCAAGCTGAAAGAAACGGCAACAACTATCGGTTCTTTTGCTACTCCTGACTTTGGAGAATTTATCGAGAAGGCACGCGGTGCTGGAATCAGTATTGCTGTTACCTACCAAAGTAGAAAAAGTCTCGACCATATAGAACAAAGTCTGGCACTGAAAATGAACGAGAATACCGCCAATAAAGTAGTGTTTCAAGTACAGGACTCGGAAGACGTAGAGTGGTTTTGCGGTTTACTTGGAACTAAAAGAACGACAAAAGAAACTTACCAAACAGAAGATAGATTTTTGGGAGATACTAAGACTGGCGCGAAATCCAAGCGTGAAGTTGAAGAATATGTCGTTCATCCAAATGAAATTAAAAAACTTAAGCTTGGACAGGCACTTCTTTATTGCTCAAAGATTGATCCTCATCATGTCATTATGAATATAAAAAAAGCCAATGAGTTTGAAGGGCGATACGAGAGAACAGGTGCGCCTATTGAAAAATTAGCAATGTCAAAAAGTGTAAATGTTTGGCCAATAGATCAAAAAAATAATAACGGTGTTGAATTTGATAATTTGGTTTAGGTAAAAAAGAATCTATGAAAATCATAAGAATCGTTGCCGTACCCCAAGAAAAGCTGAAAGTTTTTTTCTTATGATGAGATCGTGATAACCATGCCCATTTTTCACGAAATCTCACGATAAATAAATTTGGAAATCATACGATCGTAAAGTTGCACGCTACAACTATGGTTAAATAAAGCAATCATTATTTAACCATAGTTGCTTGTTGCAATTCAGTTTTTGATTGATGTTCTGAGGTATAGTTAAAGATCCAAATATTACACCAGATCATCACTATGAACGCAAGGAAGGCTAATCCGGCGATTGTCCAAGGTCGAACTGGTAAATTTTTTATTTTCCAAAAAACGAGACCAACTATAACAACGATGATCCCATACAAAAGAGTTGAATGAACTTTAGGGCCAAGTGCATTTATGAGTAATGGAAATAACAAGCTGCTTAAAATTAAAAAAGTGAAAATTAGTAAAATGAACTGCCCTACGAACTTCATCGTTTTACTTTCTTTTTTAAAAATTTCCATTTTAGTGACTCCACAAATCTAGCGCGAATCCAGCACAATTAGTAGCGCCCTTGCTATATGTCCCAAGAGTGACCACATAGGGGCTACAAGTAAGATCGCCGGTTTTCTGGTTTCACTAGGAGCCATTGTATTCATCTGTTTCTACTTCCTATTTTCAGAGCAAAAACGGCAAAAGGTGCAAACAGCCACCCAAGAAGCATAAAAGGAAAGAATAATTCTACCGCCAAGACAGTTGAAAGATTAGTGGTTCTAAATGTCTTTGCAAGCAATGTAAAACCTCCTGGCATCAACAATTCGGCGATCAAGAGAGAAATAATTGATATCAGATACCCAGTAAAAGTCGCGGCAAGCAAAGATTGCAACCAGCTTGCTCGAATAATTTTTTTGCGAAATAAAAACAAACTCGCTAAAAGACTGAAAAAGTAAAGCACCGTATATGCTAATCTTAATGATTCGGACTTTAAGAAAATTCCAGAAAAATATCCCAAAGGAGTAAGAAGCCAAGCAATCAATAAAAAAGTCACTATAATTAATGGACGCATTTTACTTACCATTTGGGCACATCGATTTTTTTGCTTGCTTGTTAAGAATTCCAGGAAACATTGATCCCTTAATTCCACATACTCCGCCGAGCGCCCCTGAAACACCCACGGCACAATAGCCAGGTGGTCGTCCGCCCTGATTTTCTGCTCGCTGAATAATCCCAAGCTCTTGAGCGGGTGTAGTGTTTAGGACCTTGGTTCTTACTGAGCTTCCTGTTGCTTCTTGAAACGCTATATATTGGGCCAGCGTAACCCCATCGATAAAATTTCCGGACCCTGTACCTGGATAATGCCCCCCTGGATCATACAAAAATGATGCTTGTCCTGGGGTTTCAACTAATATTGCCGAATGAGTGCCAAAACCGAGATCATAAGTTGTTATTATGGTAGTTTTTAATCCACTAGGGTCAATGATATTGATCGGGTCAGTGGGATATGAATATAGATTACTTTGTCCGCCGCCAAATCCGATTGGATCTTTATTCAACCAACGTCCTGTCTCTGGATTATAATCTCTTGCTCCAAACCTCACTAGCTTTGTGTCTCCATCATACAATCCACCGGCAAAACCAAATGGCAAAAGGATCTTGGCTTCTCGTTCATCGTTATATTCATCATTGTATCTTAATTAGCTTTTAAAACTGAACGCAATTTAATCGCTAAAAATATATGTGCAACCGCTAATGCAATTAGAACAATCAAATCTTGTGTTGAGTACCCTATATATCCAACAGCAGTAAGTATAGCTAATATAAGGAATACTACCGATAAGCAACAAGCTAGAAAATAAGTTATTCCAATTGCTATTTTTTTGTCAGTTTCCTTGTCCATAAAAATTCCTATTTAATTACAGTTACTGTCTATATATTTTTGCCTTAATTGTTTTTTATGACTATTAATAACCTTGGCCGTATTTGGGTCAGATAAAAAGCTAAATACAGTTGAAAATGGTCCTGTAAACCCACTAGCAAAACTTAAAAATGGCCTTGAAATTGAAAAAGCCATTTTCAAATCCGCAAGACTTTGCTGAAAGCTTTTATTTTCAATAAAGAAACTGTTTACGAAAGTGCCGATTCCGTAACCTGCTTCAAATGCTATTACGGAACCAATAATAGCAACAAAAGGTATCGCGACTTTTCCATCTGGATCTATAAAATTAACCGGATCATTCGCAACATACCCATAAAGATTCGTATCTCCACCATTGAATCGAATCGGATCCTTGCTGGTCCATCTTCCGATTATTGGATCATAATCTCTCGCTCCAAATCTCACGAGCTTTGTGTCTTCATCATATAATCCACCAGCAAAACCAAACGGCAACAAAATCTTAGCTTCTCGCTCATCGTTATATTCATCATTGTCCTTTAAAATTCCGAATTCATCAAATTCAAAATCTTGAATTACTTTTCCAGAATAAACATCAAGTACGCTCTTAGGAGTTCCCACTTGATCAGAAATAATTTTATATTCTTTTCCATTTATAATCATATAGTCTGGAATATTTGGTTTAGATCCGTAGACAAATCTTTTTAGAATTTTTCCATTTCCGTCTAGTTCTGCTATCACCTGAGTTTGAGATTGATAAACAAAAGCTTGAACTAGTTTACCATTAATCTTTTTACCAACTCTGCGATTGCTTCCGTCAACTAAATACTCGATGATCTTTTTATTTGGAAGAACGACTTTCTTAAGATTGCCGAAAACATCATATTGGTACAGAGTGGATCTATCGTGGTGTTTATCTTCTTTTGATTCTTTCTTGCCATCTTTATCACTTTTTTTATGTTCAATCTTCTCCGTCAGGTCCCCATTGTCATTGTATTTATAATCGGTCTTTCCGTAGCGAATAAGTCGATCTTGCTCATCATATGAAGCTTCTGTAGCTTTTCCTTCATCTTGCTTTTTGATTCGGTTTCCATTGGCGTCATAAAAGTACTGGCGAATTAAATGATTATTTTTGAAGACTCCTGTTAGGCGTCCAACGGCATCATACTGATACGCGGTCGTTATAGAGTGTTCATCTTTGTCACTTTCTGTTTTTTCAACAATTCTTCCGAGCTGATCTCTCTTTAGCTTTAGATTCATTTTGAAAAGTGCTTTCTTGCTATTTTTGTCTTTTGATAAATTTACTAGTTCAGAAGTATCAGAAACTACCTCTCCATAATTATTGTATTCTAGCTTCTGAGTGATGCTTTTTTGAGAAATTAAGTTCAATAAACCATTTTGATCATAGGCCAAATTTTCTGAACCAATGCTTATTGGTAATCCATCTTTGTCATAGTTTATATTTACAAAACTTTCAATCCCATTATTAGATGATACCCCAAGAGATTTTAGTGAAAAATCAGCATTGTAATTTAAAGATAAGGCAGATTCGATTGCGCTGAAAGACAATTTTTCTTTACTTAAAAGTGGACCTTGATAAGAAAACTCAGACGACACTTGGTCCGGACTCAGGAGTTCGTTCAGTTGTCCAGTCGCTTCTGAATAGCTATAAACATATTCGCCATCGGGAATAACAACAGATTTTAATTCTCTCGTTGTTGAATCATAATTGAGAACTACAGATTTTCCATCTGGACGATCAATTCGGGTTAGTTGTTTATCTAAATTATATGAATAGTTGGTTGCCGTTTGTTTTCCTCCGATAGATGGAGGTAAATAACGAGAAACCATTTCTAGTGGATTTAGTGTGAAGCTGTGAGCTGTTTTTTGCGGTGGAGTAACGCTAGTTAAATTTCCATTTTTGTCATAGCTGTATTGAATTTTATTTTGATTAGGCAAGGTCTGCTCTACAACTCTTCCCGACAAGTCGCTTTTGTAAAGAGTGGCTCTTCCGAGTGAATCAACTGATCGGTTTAAATTTCCCAAATTGTCGTAAGAAAAACTAACTTGGCGTTCCCCATGGGTAATCGTGGAAAGCCTTCCTCTTTCATCATAGCTATTTTGAATTGGAACTAAACTACCTTCTTGCGAAATTAATATCTCACTTTTATCGTTGAGACTTGCTATTGATCTTCTTCCCATAGGACTAGTTGTTGTAAATTGTCTTGCCGGTCCATTAAACAGATTTGAATAAGTTTTACTTGAATCATTTTGCAACGTCGTTTTAGTGACAAGTGTTTTAACAAAAAAAGTATCTGCACTGCTTAAAAATTCTAAATTTTTTGTTGTGTTTTCAACGTAATTTAAATTTGTTCCTTCTACTGCTCGGGCGGAAAATTGAACAAACGGTGCCATATTTCCAAATCGAGGGTCTGGTGATGAGGTTTCTCTACTTAAGAGCCCCTCTGGCGTTTGGGACTTTGAAGTTCCTAAAGGCTGGTCAATTGCAATAGATTTTAAATTTCTTGAATCTGTTGTTGTTCTAGTGAAATTTAGAGAATCAGCAATAATGTCATAGGTAGTTTTATTTCCTTCGGCCGTTTCGGTTTTAATTTTCCAACCTTCTTCGGTAGTTGTTTTAAATAATGATAAAAAATTTCCTGCTGATCCTTGATCTTTTATTAAAAAACCTAATGGGTCATAAGTCATTGTGGATAATTGTCCACCTGGCTTTTGAAAACTAATTAATAGTCCTTTTTGTTTATAAGTCATATTGTATATTTCAGAATTAGGATTTTTAACTTGTGATAACCATCCGTTCGAATCCACACTTAAAAGAGTTTCTTGCCCATAAGGAGAAATTATTTTATTTGCATGTGAATCAAGATGCTGAACTATTGTTTTATTTCCATAGTTATCCGTAATAGAAACCAAACCTTCATTAATAATATAATTAAATACCAATTTCAAATCACCGGTCAAACCATTCAATGTTTTAGTGTGTTTTCCAAATTGATCAAAAATATAGAGTTCAGAGCCATCTTTACTTGGAGCTGCAAAACCATTTTTATAACTAAAGCCAGTAACAGGAACAAAACCTCCGCTTCCTAAGTAGAGAGTACGAGAATTTTTATCGTAAAAATTAACGACATCTAAACTCCAACCATTAATGCCTAAAGTTTTTGTACTCCATCCTCCTATGGTAACTATAGAAGTTGATGATATAGATCCCCCTGGCCCTTTATTGGTAACTGTAATATGAGCATTGACTGAACCGGGAAGTAACTTTCCAGATGCATCTTTACCATCCCAGAAAAAATCGTATGAAAGATTACTTACTGCTGAAAAAGTTTTGTGGAATGAACGATCGGCATAAAGAATGTCAACATCAACTGTGGTCAAGGAGCTTGGAACTGCTCCGTTAATCAAGGGAAGTGTAATTTTATAATTATCTAATCTTCCCGGAACACGATCACTATAATAAAACATTGAATAAGGAGTCCCTGTAACTGGAATGGATTCTCCTAATGCTTGATTATCAACTTCAATAATTGAACCTCCCTTACATACAGGTGCTCTCGTAGGTTTTTGAGGAGGAATGATAACTGAAAGTTGTGGTGCAGGAGGTGGAGATGGGGGTGGTGGAACATGTGGATTACGGATAAAATCTATTAAGCCTAATAATCTAAATCGGGCTTGTGATGAGAAAGATCCAAAAAAGCCATCCCAATTTAAATAATAAAATAAAAATTCTGAAGATACTAAAGTCGATTGATCTGGGTTTCCGGCACCTGTTGGATGA
>JACMRM010000249.1 GCA_014376445.1 Bacteriovorax sp.
CTGCAGATAATCCTGAATACCGCTGATCTTTTTAAATTCCTCGAAAAAGTTCGGTGGCAAAGTAATGAACTTTGGTACTTTTATTCCGTTAGTTGATAAAAGATAAAGGTTATGTCCTTTTCCGCCTGACTCTTTTTTCGCAAAATAGTGCGTGCTTGAAGTCGTTACAGTATACAGGTTACTTGGCTTCATTTGAGACCTTATGGAATAATATGAGACATAATTAATATTAAGTAGAATGCAATAATGTAAACTGAGCTAAATGTTCTGTAGGCCTTTGCTGGTCCCGGTCTGTTCGTCATAATGTAGTTCATGGAAAGAACAGCTAGAGCAAGCAGAAGTACACCTGAGCCCCATAATAAAAAAGATTCGTTAGTGCCTTTTAGATTCAGAACTAAAAAATGGGCAACGACGGCCTGCGAGACCACCAGCATGACGGCACCTGGTCTTCCGAAGAGACTTGAGTAGGTGTCGACGTTTTCTCTTTCTTCAGAAGTAGCAAAAGATTTTCTGCCGAATTCAAAAATATTAAACAATAGCCAGTTGGCAAAAGCAAAAGACACCAATGTCGGCTCTTGTATTATTTCCCAAAGACTCGCCTGAGTTAAAAAACTGAAAATGGCAAAACTTAAAATGGTTGTAACAATTGTATGGATTAAAGCATAGGTCGTAAGCAGCGGGCGGATTTTTTCCGGGATAAAAAATTCTTTATACATAATAAGTGAGTACATAATAGCGATTACAATTGTAATACAGCTCTCTGTTCCCTGAGTTGCAAAGCAGATCAGTTCAATGAGAATACAGAAGGCCATCCCACGGTACATATCTTTATGAGTGAGAAGACCTCTTGGAAGTGGACGGGCCTTGTTGATCACGACATCGAGATCGTAGTCTTTAACTTCATCATACAGTCGTAGTTTAAAATAAAAGGCGATGACTCCTATTAATAGAATGATATCGTTCAACGAGCTTGCGAAAATTGTTTTGACCGGACTGACGACCAGAATATGAGCAATTAAAAAAACCACTATCATTGTAAGGTGAGACCACGGTTCAAAACGCTCTTTTGTAAACTGGCACCATGCTTGTGACTTTGTCATTAGGCATTCCCCAAAATCTTCTTTTTCAGAGCTTCATACTCAACTTTACTGTGATGTCGCGGGTCCATCGGTATGTCGTCCACGTGGAGGACTTCATCGACGATAAACTGATTTTTTTCCATCACGCGTTTGATTTCTTTTTTTGCTTCTTCAATGTTTAAATTTTTATCTTCAGAGGAAAAAACAGCATAAGTCTTTTCATTCAATATAGGGTCACTGATTCCTAAAAAAGCAGCTCTGTGTACAAATGGAAATTTTTTTAAAATAATTTCTGCTCTCACCGGAAAAAAGTATTTTCCGGATCGATTAATGGCATTGTGAACACGTCCAACGATCCAGAGATTTTTGTGCTTATCTAGTTTTCCAAGGTCGCCGGTTCTATGCCAGACGATACCTTTTTCATCCTTGATCTTGGACCTGTAGAATGCTTCTTCGTTGTTATAATATTTTTCACAGACATGCTCACCTGCAACGATTAATTCGCCAACCTCTCCAGCGGAAACTTCGAGCTTCATCCAGTCAGAGCTGCCCTCAACAAAAATAGCTTCCTTGTTGATGTGAATAAATTTATAAGTCAGACCGCCATCCAGTGATCCGACATTAACACCTGCTTCGACAATCTCAGCGTCATTATCCTGAGTTTCGGCAAGCATCTCCACGGCTTCAATATGTGCCATCGGTTCAACCTCGGTTGAACCATATAAAACCAGAATTTCTGCTTTTGTAGCGACACTCTTCATTCTTGCAACATCATTTCTGGAAACAGGAGCTCCACCTGTTACTACCCTTTTTAAGAAATCAAGACTGAGATTCTTATCGATGCAGAAAGTTGCAAGAGCATTAAAAAGCGACGGTGATAGAGTTGTGCATGTGACACCTGATGATTTCATCTGCACAAAAAGTACTAGAGCATCTGTCGGTGCAGGGGAGCCTACGTCAATTGCAGGGATAATTGTTTCAACCCCTGCTGCCAGATTGTTTAGTGAAAAAATAGGGAAGACCGGTAGATCCTTATCGCCTTCAGCGTAAGGCAGATGTCGGTTTAGAGCATAGTGCTGGGCGGCCAGAAAGCGGTGGCTTCTGTCTGCTCCTTTTGGTGTTCCTGATGATCCTGTTGTGAAAGTGATGAGAGCTGTGTGCTCATTTTCAACAGGAGTAATATCTGATGGAGTTATTCCCTGAAGAAGTACTTCAAGTCTAGCTGAATAAGGAATTTGTGAAGTTACTTCACCTGCGACAATTTTAATTTTTATCTGTGCGATCTCCGGCACTTCGGCGAGATACATGAACGCACGGTCTGCGCTGATCATTGCCTCGGGAGCTGCCACCTGCGCACTCACGCCCATCTGATCTCTTCGCGCCCATGAATCAAGAAACGTTGGAATCGCTCCCATTTTTTGAAGTGCAAACATTGAAGCGTACATATAAAGTGACATTGGCAAAAATAAAATAACTCTGTCGCCGTTTTTAATTCCCTGATTAATAAATTCAGTCGAAAGCACGGCAACCAGATGATCAAGCTCTGCGACAGTAACAGACTGATGAGGAAGAGGTGTGTTGATGTCACCGCTCCATGCTTTGATGTCAGCGGGATTTACCCATGTTAAGATATTTCTCATAGGGAATTTAATTTTATGATCTTTTAGAAAACTTGCGACGTTATTGTTAGGATTAACGCCATCATAGTACCCGAAACGTTTTGAAAGATTTTCCTGTCCCTTGCTTTTTCCTATAGCTTCATTAATGAGCTCTGCTATTTCTTTGATGTGTGTCCATAAAAGAGCATGACCGGCATCGTAAATTGTTTTGATCTGAATATTCTTAAAAGTTAAGAGTGGATTAAACTGCTGCTCTTTGTTGATTCCTTTATAAGATGTCTGATCGCCTTCGCCGATGATCACGATTACGGGTATACCTTTTTTCTGCAATTTTTCTAAGTTTTTAAAAATTTCTGAATGTGAAATTCCTTTTTCAAGAATAGACTGTGAAAGTCTCTGTGGATGAAAGTATTGTTCTGAATCAGTTTGATAAAAATCAGGAATAGCTTTTGGGTGGGAACTTTCTTTTAGCATTTTTGCGATGCTTTTTTTTGCTAGTCCCGGAAGTACAAGGTTCCTGAAAAGATCATTTAGTAAAAGTCCTTTCATTACAATACCTGGAGGCTTCAATGGAAATAGATAGGGAGCGAGAAGAATAACTAGTTTGGTTTTTGGATTTTTTACGGCCTCTGAAATAGCTTTCGTGCATCCGAAAGAATAACCTAATTGCACTTCAGCTTCCTGCATTCCTTGGGGGGCATTTTTTTCAATGCGGTCAAAAAGAATGACGTCGAGATTTTGCAGATGTTTTTTTATATGAAAGAAATCTTTTGGAGATCCCGGTGATCCATGGTGCAGAACAATTTTAGTCATAGCTTTATACCTTTTCGAAGCATCTTTCTGATTGAAAAAAAATCAGGATTTTTTGTATATGTCGGCGAAGTTGAAATATTGTTCATCTCTATCGGAATTGACTGATTTTTTCTGATACTTTTTATGATCTGGGCCATCTCAATTCCTTCCATCTTTGAGCTTTGAAAAATAAGGTCTGCGAAGTTCTTTCGGTAAAGTGGATTATCAGGAGTACTTGTCTGGACTCGTCGGATGATTGAGCCGTTGTCTATTTTCTTTTCCATGACATGAATTGTAAATCCTGTAGGGCGCTCTTCGTGCAAGGCCCATAGATCGCACATGGTTCCGCGGTAATCAGGAAGAAGGCCGTGATGAATATTGATCGCACCCAATCTTGGAAGTTTTAATATCGAGTTTTTATAAATGAAGCGCGTTCTGGCATTGATAATCAAGTCAGTCTGATAATTTTTTACGAATAAAAGAAAATCGGAAGAATTAGGGTTATAAAAATAATGAACAGGAATATTATATTTCTGTGCGAGTGATGCACGGTCTTTAAAAAAAGCTTTAAATGAGTTTTTCAGCAGGTGAAAACCGATGAAGCGCGCCCCTGAGAGCATGAGAAAAAAACTTTTCAATGGAAGTATGAACGAGTTATTTCTTAAAATTACCAGTTCAATAAAAAGCTCTTTTTCTCCGGACATTTCACGGAAAAGCCCTTCCAGAAACTGATTGTAATTTTCAGGAACAAAGGTGACTTCGCTGGTAACTACCAGTATTTTCATATGGCCTCAAATATTAAGTTGTATATAGTTTGGCCAATGAATGTATTTTTTTCAAGGGGAATACGTTAGCACAACGTCCTTTTTCGGCAGAGAGTAGAATTAAGCATAACTGAAACTGCCCTACGAGGAATTTATGCAAAACATATCGGTCTATCTTAACCATTCAGCTTCCAATGGAAGCCGTGATTGGCAAGGAATGATCAATAATGCCCTTTTTAGAAGCAAGATCGATTATCCGGTCTCGGAAACTTTGGAGGAGCTTTATATCAATCTTGAGCGCGACGTTGAAAACAACGTTGATGCTGTGTTGTCTGTTGGCGGAGATGGAACTGTTCATGCAATCATTCAAAAACTAGCCGGGACTGACGTAGGTCTTCTTGTTGTTCCAGGCGGAACGGCCAATGACTTTGCCCGTGTTATGGGGTCAAGCTCGAATATTAAAAAAATTGCCCAGACGATCAGACTCGATACCAGAAAGAGAATTGACTTGATTAATATTAACGGAACTTTTATGGCCACTAACGGAGGCCTGGGGTTCGCAGCTGAAGTTGCAAAAGAGATCAATGAACTTAGAAAAGTTTATCCTCAGTTTAAAAAATTAATGAAGTTTTCTGGAAAAAATATTTATTCTCTTTTTCTTGCGAAAAAGATGATGAATAAAGATATCACCAGTTACAAATTCAAGATTGAATCTGATATTTTTAATGAAACACTTTATTCTCCGCTTCTTCTGATTAATAACCAGCCAATGCTGGGGGGAAGTTTTGAAGTTGCGCCTGAAACTAATCACCAGGACGGAAAATTTAATGTGACAATCTTAAAGCATAAAAACCGACTTGAGCTGATCAACTGCATGCTGAAAATTATGAACGGCAATTATCCAAAAGATGATAAAAACTTAATCAGTTTTGAAACAAATGAAGCGAAAGTAGAGCTGCTTGAATCAAATCACGATCTCTCTTTTTTTGGCGATGGTGAATTATTTAAAGGTGCTAAAAAATGGGAAATTAAATGTTATCCCGGGTTTCTCAACGTCTTTTCACCAAAAGATCAGACTGATCTCGCAAACTTCAGCGGGCAGATTGTAAGTTTAAACTAATGAATATTTTAATTACAGGCGGAACAGGATTTTTAGGAGGCCACCTGGTCGGGGAGCTTTCCCGCACTTTTAAAACTGTTTACGTCTTATCACGTCAGCAGAATCTTGAGAAATTCAAGCATATTTCAAACATTGAATTTATAACAGGCGATATTACAAATCTTGAAGTCATCGCTTTTGAAGGCAAGGTTCTCACAGATTTTCTTGATTCAGTTGATGTTGTTTTGCATGCAGCAGCTCTTTATGATTTAGCTGCCTCTCATTCCGCAACTTTTTTACAAAACGTCGTCGGCACCCAGAATATAATGCATCTTTTGAATTCGATGAAAAATCTGAAATCATTTTATTATATTTCGACAATCGCTGTCGGCGATCCTGACACATTTTTTCTGGAAGAAAATCAACTGCCGGTTCGATCTAATTTTACCGATGCTTACTCGGAAACTAAATACCTTGCCGAGCAGATTGTACGCGAGAATCCCTCTGAGAAATTCGTTACAAGAATCATCAGACCGGGGATTATTGTAGGGGATTCAGTTACCGGTAAAATGCCTAAGATTGACGGTCCTTATTATTTTATCAAGGCCTTTGAAAAGTATGCGAAGGCCTTAAAGTATACTCCAATAGTTCCTTTAAGTTTTAATCCGCGGGCAAAGCTTCCAATAATTCCAGTTGATCATTGCGCTCGGTTTATCAGGCTCCTAATAGAGAGAGATGATTTTAAAAAAGCTCTCAAGACTTATCACCTCGTGAGTTCAGAGTCACCGAGCCTAGATGAATTCCTTGGTGATCTCAATAATATGGTTGGTGCGAAGACTTATTATTTCGCCGTCAAAGAAAATAAGTTTCACAATTCCCTTCTAAAACTCTTGGGTATTCCAGATGAAGTTCTGCCATTTATGTTTTCTCGTCTCTCTTACGATAAGACGAGTACTTTAGAGGATTTGCCTGAGATTAATGAGAGCACTTATAGTTCTTTCAAACATATTCTTTTCGGCAGATCTTAAAACTCGTTTTTGAGATTATATGAAAACAATTCTTTCATTGGCCTTCGCCCAGGACCAATATAATTTTGATGAAGAAATCGAATTCTTTGGTGAAGTATATCGAGTGATTCAGTACTCGACAAATTTTGATGTCGAACTCACCGAAAATTTGATTAAAAAATATGACGGCCAGTGCGATGTTATCTGCATTACCGGAATTCCGCAGAAGATTAAATTTAAAAAAGGTTTTTTTCTTCACCCAGATACATACAGATTAAAAACAGCTGCAAAACATACACCGATTGTCGACGGACAGATCATTAAAGACGTTTATATCCCGTATGCACTTCGTCTATACTACCTGAAGCATCCCCAGTTTTTCAGCAAGAAAAAAATTGGTTTTTATGCGGCCTCATTGAATATCGGATTTGTTGAGCCTCTGTCTGAAATCTGCAGCGATCTGGTTATGGCCGATCCATTTTTTATCATGAAGCTTCCATTTAATCTTCATAGCGCCAGATCTCTTGAAAAATTCCTGAAAATTTTGAGTCCGATCCTCAAAGCAATGAAAGTCCAGAAAAAATTTGTCCCTGATTTCGACAACGATTCTAAATTCAAAAGCCGTGCGCTCGATGAGTTTTTAGGCTGTGATATTCTGGTCGGAAATGAGGCCAATATTAATTTTCTTAATCTTTCTCATCTGAAAGGTCGAACTCTGATTATCGATATAGTTTCCCCTCAGCTGGAAAAAAAACTGCAGGATTCTGGTCTTAAAGAAGCTCTCATATGCCTGCCTCAACTTTCAGTTTATCCCAAAATAAACTACTCCATTCTCGAAGGATTGATTCAGATAAAAAAAGGTGTGGGGACGATTGTTACTCAGGATGACGTTATAAAACTAGTTGAGGAAGTCAAGCTCTCGCCGACCGTTAAAACTTTTTACGAAGATATTGAAGAAGTGACAAAATTCTCTTTTGTAATTCATCCTCTTTCCAGAAGTTTTCTTTTCACACACCCATATGCCAAATATATAAAAAAATACTCAAGGCCTCTTGGAAAGCTGACGGAAGACCTGATAGCTTTTTCTCCGGGCTTTTATTATGGAAAAATTGATGGAATCGTAAGTGAAAAAAACGGAAGAAAAGTTGAAGGCCTAATTTATACAGTTACGGAGACTCCTAAAAAATTAATGGAATCAAAACCTGATGTCATTTATAGAAAAATTTTAAAGCTTTGTGAGAAAGCAGATGCCGCCGGATCAAAAATTATGGGACTTGGTGCTTACACAAAAATTGTAGGGGACGCTGGAGTAACGATTGAAAAACTAAGTCCGATTCCAGTGACTACCGGCAACTCTTTATCAGCGGCCTCAACTCTATGGGCCGCAAAACTTGCCGTGGAAAAACTCGGTTTTGTAAAAAAAATCGACGGGCAGTTTAAAGGCACAGTGATGGTCGTAGGTGCAACCGGAAGCATTGGTGCAGTCTCTGCAAAAATTCTTGCGCTTTCGTGGGATAAAATAGTCATTGCAGCTCCCCGTGCCTACAAATTAATGGAGCTAAAAGAAGAAATACTAAAAATAAATCCTAAGGCCAAAGTAGAAGTTTCTACTGACGCTGATAATTATTCTAATATTTGCGACCTGATTATTACAACAACCTCAGGTCAGGGAAAAACAGTTCTGGATATTATGAAAGTAAAACCTGGTTGTGTTATTTGTGATGTCTCAAGGCCTTTCGACATCAAAGAAGAAGAAGCGATCAGACGCCCTGACGTCATGATTATCGCCAGCGGTGAAGTGACCTTGCCGGGTGATGTCGATATCAATATTGATATTGGTCTTGAGGGAAATATCGTCTATGCCTGTCTTGCTGAAACTGCCTTGCTGGCCATGGATGGAAAGTTTGAATCCTTTACACTTTCAAGAAATATAAATTATGAAAAGGTCATAGAAATTGACCGAATGGCCCGCGAACACGGCGTGAAACTCTCACAGATTATGGGGCACAGTGGATTTATTACTGATGCTGAATTTGAATTATGCAAAGAGCATGCAATGGTGAAATTAGAGCGGCCTAAAAAAAGAGAAAAACATGAGCCATAGTTATTTTTCAGGACTTAATTACACTCTTGGAAATGAAGACACGAGTGTTGAAATAGAATTAATTAAAAGACTGAAACCTAAGAAAATATTTTCTATTTGTGGAAGCGGAGGAAGATCTCTTCCATTAATGCATGTGGAAGCCGAAGATATTACGCTTGCTGATTTATCCAAAGAGCAGCTTATGCTGGCAGAGCTCCGGTTAGCTACCTATAGAAGTTTTAATCACGAAGAGTTTTTATTGTTCTGGGGCTATTATCCTTATGCGGATGACAACGATACATCGAAGAGA
The DNA here is from genome assembly GCA_014376445.1 of Bacteriovorax sp. Taxonomy (GTDB): domain Bacteria; phylum Bdellovibrionota; class Bacteriovoracia; order Bacteriovoracales; family Bacteriovoracaceae; genus Bacteriovorax. Next base: position 8,754 of record JACMRM010000249.1, read on the forward strand.
AAAGAGCTTTTCCAGAAAATAAAAATAACACCAGAGACTAAAACTTTTTTTACTAATATCTTTAATGAAATTAATTACACTTCATTATTGTATCTGGGAAAGTGGGAGAGAACATTTGCTGTTTTTGCCAAGGCCTGCAGAGTTTTACTGGGACTTGATTTTGACCGCATTCTTCGTTTTGATAATCTGGAAGACCAGATTAAATATTATAAAACAGAATTCCCAATGAAAAGATGGAAAGTCTTAATTCATATTCTTGGAAACAAGACCATGTTTAATGCTCTTCTTTATAAAGGGGACTTCATCACAAAAAATTCTCCTTTATCACATTTTGATTATTACTTCCAGGCATTCGAAAGGCTTTTTACGAAAGACCTTGCCCGGAAAAGTTTTTTTCTTCAATTATGTTTTTATGGAAAAATAAAATCTCTGGCAGGAGTTCCTGTTGAAGCAAGTAATGAGAGTTTTGAGCGTGTTCATAATGCAAAAACCAATGTTCATTTCCTTCAGGAAGATTTTGTAGGCAATCTCGCAAAAGGTGATACTCTATATGACTTTTTATCGCTAAGTGATGTACCGTCATACTTTCAGGGTGATCTAGAAAGAGATTTTATGCAAAAAATTAAATCAGGGTTAGCACCAGGAGCGATTATTGTTACTAGGTATTATCTTCGTAAGTCTAAATGTGATTTACAGGGTTTTGTTGACATTACAGATAGTCACCATAAAATAATTGAATTAGAAAAAGTTCAGATGTATGACATCCGTATCTATCAATATCAACCTTAAATTATAAGAAGGATAAATGCAGAAACTATCTTCCGCTCAATTATTAGAGTCTCTAGAATGGCGTTATGCCACTAAAAAATTTGATCCCAGTAAAAAAATTGATGTTTCAACATGGAATACACTTGAAAAAGTGTTGATGCTGACTCCCTCATCATACGGCCTTCAGCCATGGAAATTTATTATCGTAGAAAGTAAAGAGTTGAAAGAAAAACTTCAGACTGCCTCGTGGAATCAAGCTCAGGTTACTGACTGCTCTCACCATGTGGTGTTTGTAATTAAAGAAAAAATGGACGAAGAGCATATTACCAAATTCATCGAGCAGACTGCAAAAATTAGAGGACAAGACGTTTCTACATTAGAAGGTTACAAAAAAATGATGATTGGCGATCTTGTTAAAGGACCGCGCTCTGAAGTAATTTCTGAATGGGCCGCCAGACAGGCCTACATTGCATTAGGAAACTTTATGACTGCGGCAGCAACTCTGGGAGTGGATACTTGTCCATTCGAAGGAATTGAGCCCCAGAAGTACGACGATATTTTAGGTCTTACTGGCACGGGTTGGAAAACCGTTTGTGCTTGTCCTGCTGGTTATAGAGCAGTCGATGACAAATATGCCGAGGCCCTTAAAGTTCGTTTCGATGCTAAAGACCTCATTATTCATAAGTAATAGTAGAGGCCTGTTTTAATCGGCAGGCCTTTTCTTTCCAAAATCCAGTAACTTCTACATTTCTTGTATTTAACTGCCATTTTAAATAGTCTAGGTATTACAAGATTTGCCTAATAACTACATTTAAATCATTAGAATCTAATATGCTTCATAGAAGTATCCGATAGGCTTTAAAATGTAATCTGTTTAAATTGATTACTTATTAAAGAGGTCTGATCATGAATTTTTTTAAAAGTATATTAAGTGTAACTTTAATCATTCTTTTAGTTGCGAGCTGTAGCAAAAAAGAAGGAACTACAGTTTCAAAAATTAAAATATTTGGAAGCGCTTTTTCAACAGGCATGATTGCGACAAGAGCTAATAACGGGTTGATGCTTTATGGACAAAGTAGCGATGGAAAAATGTTTGCAAAAAAAATCAATGATGACTCAGTTGAATTAGTTTTTCCAAATGGTGTCTGGAATTTTTATGCCGTGGCATGGGAATACAGCGGAGGGGCAGCTGCAGATACTGGATTACTTGGACGGGTCTCATGCGCAAAATCGATGGGAGTGTCGCTCGTTGGAGCAGATGCAGCGATTAATTTATCTTTATCAAATACTAATTGTGACAGTAGTTTTCATCCAAATTCTGAATTAGTTTCCGGCGAGAGAAAACTTGCAAAAATTTCTATAAATTCATGTAAAAATATTTCCGGCATCACTAGTTTCGTCGATACTACACTTTGTGATTACAATGGTGGTGTCATTGATAATAAAGGTTATGCTACCTATGTGCGTCTAGTTGTTCCCGAATACAGCACTTTTGGAAACGGGAACACTCCCGCAATCGTTTCTAGATGTTTTGCTATCGAGAGCAGTAGTCCCTCTGGAGTGGCAACATCTGAGTCTTCATTTATCAACTCGATTAATATTCCCAAGTCCGGAGTGAATGGCTTTAATGCATATTTTCAAATTTTTTAGAGTAAGAATCCATGTGATGAATCTAATGGCTTTACGACTATTCCGCTTAATAATTCTGCGAAACAAAAAAGTTTTGTTTCGGCAGCGACTAGTATTCAAACGAATGAACGATTCTTTTTAGAAACTGATAGTGCTCCAATTTGTAAGGGCCCTCGTCTCGATCCTTCTTTTTTTGCTTCAGGGAAAGGATCGGTTTCATTACCCTATACAATATGCACTCCTCAGCAATTTAACCTGATCCACGCACTCTATAACGATGCATCGGTATATGCACGTGGTAGCTCTTTTGATTTAATTGCCAATATAAATTTCAATATGGCAGTGATCCCGGCAATCGGAGATATGGTGAATGCTTTTACTGGAAATTTTAACGGCCAAAATAATCGCATAGAAAATTTTCGCATTAATTGCCCGAGTGTAAGCGCAGACGGTTTTGGGTTATTTAGAAATACACAGGGTGGTGTTTTTTCAGGCTTAACAATCAATAAGGGAGTTGTTGAATGCGATAAAGACTCATACACCAATAATAAATTAGGTCTTTTAGTTGGAGCTGCTAGTAATAATAAATTTAAAAATATCAGAGCTTTTGGCCACATCTCGGGTGATCAGTTTGTCGGTGGAATAGTCGGCTACGCTGCTAACAATTCAACTTTTGAAGATGTTCATTTTGAAGGTGGCATGAACGGATCTAATTCCGTTGGTGGTCTGGCTGGTTTTATTTCAGGAACTAGCAATCAAGATTTTATTATTCGATCTTCTTTTAGTGGTGAGATCGGTTCACGCTGCGGGGGAACTCCTTGTGATTCAATCGTAGGTGGTCTGGTTGGAGATGCTTATTACTCTGCCAGTGTAGGGACAATTAAAGAATCGACGGCAAAACTTAAGAGACTAGAAGGTTCTAAAATAATAGGTGGTCTTGCTGGACGGACAAATTTAATAAATATCAATGATTCGATTGTTACCGGAGTTATGAGCTCAAATGCCATGACTGATGGGACGACTCACAAGTTAAAGATGGGTGGTCTGGTCGGTGAAGGAGAGCTTGGACAATTTAATCGAAACGTTATAGTTATGATGAGAAAATCAAACAGAAAAACCAGTGATACATCTGAAGGTGTCGTGCTTGGCTTTGTAACGTCAACTCCTCCGATCTGTCCATCAAGCACCACTAGACCAGGACGTAACTTTTCTGTTGGAGTGAGTGTTGGCAGTCTTGCATGCAACACCGACTCTGCAACTACAATTGCACAAATTACAGACTCAACTTTTTATTTTACAACCAGTATCGCTTCTGATTATCCATTGTGGTCATGGCCCGCGAATGACCAGGGAAGCGGACGAGATATCCCACGTCTAGCGTGGGAAGTTACTAGAGAAGCGACTGTGCCTTATTTAAAAAAAGAATGTAGTGGTCTTTACAGCACGCCCGCTGGGTCAGGAACTCAGGCCGATCCTTACAGTATATGTTCAGCATCGCAGTTTGCTTCAATGGGAATTGGTTATTATTATAAATTAAAAAAGAATCTTATTTTTGCAGGCGCTTCTGTCGCGCAGAAGAGTGCCGGTGTTTACTATCTCGATGGAGATGGGTATGCACTTATTGATTTTCAAATCAGCGTAGTGAGTTCAGGCAACAACGGACTTTTTAAAGAGTTGTCTGCACAATCAGAAATTAAAAACCTCGCAATTATTTTTGGAAAATTATCTACTGCTGATAATTATACAGTTGCTGGCAATACGTCCATTGGTCTACTGGCAGGATCGAACTATGGATTGATAGAAAATGTTGTCACCTCAGACTCCGAGAGTTCATTCACGGGCCTTGACTTTTTCACTAACAACGTTTCATTCATTAGTGGTGGATTAGTGGGAACAAATCAAATCGGTGGTGTCATTTCAAATTCAGAATTAGACAACTCAGTTTTAATTCTTAGACCCCACATTACTGTAAGCTCGCTTATCGTTGGTGGAATTGCCGGGAGCAATGCCGGTCAAATTACGATTGTGAAATCTCATGGTACTGTTGAAAGGTCGATGGGGCAAA
>JACMRM010000250.1 GCA_014376445.1 Bacteriovorax sp.
ACTAAAAGACATTATTCTTAACGATCTCCCTGTCATTTACCCATGTTTTATAAATATCTGACAAATATTTTACCCTTAAATAATTTTTTATGTGCTAATTTTAATTCATGAGTACAGCTGACACAAAATTAGTAAAACCATATCTACGCGGACATTCTCACCAGGCTGCATTCTTTTTTGCACTTGGTGCATGCATGATGATGATTTCCAAGACTCATAGTCTTACAACTTTAATTTCACTTCTTATTTATTCTTTAAGCTTGTGCGGATTATTCGGCATCAGTGCTCTTTATCACCGCCCAACATGGACTTCGCAAAAAAGACAGTGGATGAAGCGTTTAGATCACGCTGCTATCTATGTTCTTATTGCCGGCACTGGTACACCCTTATTTTATCTGGCCTTGCCTTTAGAATCCGGTGTGACACTTCTGATGATCACATGGACTGTGGCCGTTTTTGGAATTTTACAGTCGCTATTTTGGGTGAATGCTCCGAAATGGATTTCATCAATTTTTTATGTGGCCGCAGGCTATTTAGTTGTTCCATATTTTAAAGAACTGCATGCTGCTTTAGGAACTCACGGAATTGAAATGCTTTTAATCGGCGGTTTCTTTTATACTGTAGGCGCAGTTATTTACGCTGTTAAACGTCCGAACCCATGGCCTAAAACTTTTGGTTATCATGAAATATTTCATTTACTGGTGATTATGGGAGCAGCTTTTCACTTTATCGTAATCAATAACCTGATCAGATTTTAGTATCCCAAAATATAATTCCACAGAGGTACCGTGATCAACGACAGAGGAATGCCTACACCGACCATTAGATTGGCGATTTCGCTGTCCAGATGGAACTCGCCGGCAACGACAGCTGCAGTAATCATTGTGGCCATCGCTGACTCGAGAATGATGACGTGTGTGACCAAGTCATGTCCGCCTAAAACTTTTATATAAAAGAAAGCAAAGAAAGCAGGGAATAAAATTAATTTTAGAGCGAGTCCGATCGTAAGACCTACCCAGCGTTTTTTAAAAATTGCCAGATCAAACTGCAGTTGAAATCCTACTGAAAATAAAGCGAGCGGCACCAGGGTGCTCGCAACTTTTTCGAAGGCCGGCATAATGATGTCGAGACTATGAGGATTTATTCTTCCCCATCCTGTATACCAGACAGCAGTGGCGAACAAACATAAAAAAGGAGGAAAAGTAAAAACTCTTCGAGCGACAAATTTCGGAGTGATTTTAGCGCCCGAGAACATCGCTGCAACGATAACTCCAAAAGTTGATAATACTAAAAAACTTCCCGGCTGATCAACGAGAATCCCAATGGGAATTGCCTGGGGACCGACTATTGCTTCTAAAAGTGGAAATCCCACAAATGAAGTATTGCCCAAACCGGCAGTTAAAATGAGTGCTCCGATTTTAGCATTTCCCCACCCCAACTTTTTTCCAATGAAAGAAATGATAATGTATGAAAAAATAAAACAAATCCATGCCATAGAAACTGGAAGCCACCAGTTTGAATTCCAGTCCAATGTCACCAGAAGTTTTGGCAGCTGGGTGAAAACCAGTGCCGGCAGCGAAAGATAAATAATGAAGGCATTCAATGCCTGCGGAGTATTCGCGGGAAACTGACGAATCTTTTTAAAAAGGATTCCAGCAATCATACATGTGAATATTACGATAAAATTCGTCATAGTTTATTCTAGCAAACTGTCCAAAGAATGGACAGCCCTGACTTTTTTACAGGAAACCGACAAATCCCCGCCGCTTCTTTATATACTGGAGACAATAATCTTTTATGGAGCTTTTTATGCTTAAAAATCTATTAGTGCTTTCAACTATCATGTTTGCTTTATCATTTATTTCAAATGCACAGGCAGCGCACGATGTTTTCGTATGTAAATGTATAGCGAAAGGTTCGGGAGTTGACAGCAACGAAGGACAAAAAATTTGTTCATACAGCTGCAAGTGTAATGGATATGATAAAGACCAGACTCCGGTATTAGGAAATATTATCAATGTTGATCGTGTAGCAACGTCAGCAAGATCACGTGATACATGGGATTCTGGAAGCTCAATCTGTCACGGGCAGTATGCTTATAAATCTAATCTTAGCGACCCTAACTGGAAAATCCAAGTGAGATTTTCACCTTTTAATGTTACGTCATATAATAATTCCGGCGTTTTTTACGATGAAGCTGATGAGATGGTAGAAATCGCGATCGGTGTAAAATATTTTATGAAACGCTCACCGACGGCTTATGAAATTGTTCAATCAATCAAAGACCAGTTCTAAAATAAATTTTTATTCTTTACTAACTGGCGCACTCGAAGACTTACTATAGTAAATAAGAGAAATCCGAGTGCGGCCATGACCGGCACGACAAACCTCAGTCTATAGACAATTTCCGAGTTGAAAATATTTTTCATAATCAATACTGTCAATCCTGTTCCAAAAACAATCGAGAGAACGAAACAGAAAACAATCAAGAAGCTAAATTCACGTCCGTAAATTTTTTTGATCGTATCAAGTTTCAGACCAAGCATATAAAACAGCCCCATCTCTCTCTTTCTTAACTCCAGGTGATTGAAACTCACGGCGATCAGTACAACTAACGCCACGAAGAGTGAAAGGAATGAAATAAACTTGATTGCCACAACCATCAGATCAAAAACAGCATTCAGTTTTCTTACGATTTCAGAAACTTCCAGCAGCGACACACTTGGGAATGTCTGTGCCATCTTAGTAAAAACTCTTTGTTTTTCTGCATAGTCCTTTACTTTGATTGAAGCGAGAAAAGTTTTTGGTGCTTCTTCTAATACACCCGGCTGGAATAAAATAAAAAAGTTGGGTTCAAAGCTTGTCCATTTCACAGTGCGCATGCTTGTGACAATTCCTTCGATTTCGATTCCGCTGATATCAAAAACCAGTTTATCGCCAAGGTTTGCACCTAAGCGTTTGGCATAATTTTGTTCAAGCGAAATTTCACACGGCCTTTTGGAAGGGATACATTTCTCACCGTTAAATTTTCCTTCAACCAGTGTTTCAGACCACGATAGCTGCGGACGATAACTTAGATTCACTCCGCGGTTTCGCATGCTCTCTGAATTTTCTTCTTCACGAGTCTGGAAGTTGACATCACTTTCTCCCGGAGTTTCTTTTTTCTGTGTCGGCTTATCATTGATCTTGAGCAGTCTTCCTCTGATCATGGGTGCGAACATTGTACGATTCCAGCCTTCTGCTTTGGTAATTTGCTCGAACTTCTCGGCTTGAGTGTCCTGTAAATCGAAAATAAAAAGATCCGGGCGTTTATTTCCAAAAGTCTGAGTGAATTCTTTTCTCAATGACCCTTCCAGTTGAAAAATAAAAGTTGTTAAGGTCATTCCCATGAGAAGGCAGATAAAAATTGTAAACGATGAAGTAAAGTAGCGACTCAAGGTTCTGACAGCGTGACGATTCACAAACGCCAGTGTTCCTGAAGCACGATCAAGTAAAGAAGTAACGACTTTAAAACAGATTGCCGCGAGAATAATGATCGCCCCCAGAGCTCCAAGAAATAATGATCCAACTTTAAATGAATTTGCAAGAAGGTGGGCAAGGACAATCACGTAAAGAAAAAGCGGAATAAAATAATAAAACTTTATTCTCTTCAACTCCATTGGAAGATCCTGGAAAATTGTTGCGACAGGAGTTTGAAGCGCACCCCAGAATAGTGGGCCCAGGGCCAGTAAACTTCCGCCTAATGAAAGACTTAAAATACGAACGAGAGACATGGCATTCAATCTAAAAAATAGTTCTTCTCCAACAAGCTTGCTGAAAAAAATTTCCAAAAAAGGAAGCACTCCGACGATAATGCCAGTCGAAATCACAACCGCAAAAGTTGTCACAACAATCAAATGAATAAAGTTAACCTTAAAAAGAAATGAAGTTTTAAGCCCCATCGCTTTATAAATTGAAAACGTCTTAAGTTTTTTCGAAAGGAAATGCTGGGTGAAATAATAAAGTCCTACAAGGCTTAAAAGATATGTCATAAGAGTAATTAGGCTTAAGTAATCCGATAGGAGATCAAGCGATTTTGAAATCTGCTGGCTGGCCTCTTTCGGTCCTGCAATTTTTATACTTTTATCTATCAGAAGGCTGCGTAGCTCTTTTCTGATTTCTTTTGTTTTTGTGTCATCGGGAAGTTTTATGGCAAAACTAAATGTTGCTGTTGAACCAAACTTAACCAGCTGGGTTTGTGGAAGAAAATTGTAGGAAAGAAATATTTTTGGCGCGAGATTAAATCCTCTGAATGAAGAAAACTGATCCTGCAGAATAATTCCGCCGACAGTAAAAACTGTTTCACCGATTTTCACATGGTCGCCGACTTTTAAATTTAGCTCCCATGATAAATCGCGGCTCATCCAGACAGTAGGAGTTGCATGAATACTGCTCCAGTCGCCCGGTCCTTTTCTTCCCTGATCCTCCAGCACAACACTTCCATAAAATGGAAACTCTGGCGTTACAAAGTTTAGATCAGCAAGTTTTGAAAGCGGCCCTTCGTGATCTGTATTCTTTTGAACTTTCATGACCAGTGAATATGTTTCTGTCCATCTGGCATAGTTGAATTTCTTTTCAGCAAGGTATTCTTCGATCGTCTTGAGCTCTTTTTCATCAAGAGCTCTTCTTGTAGAAATTGATAAATCCGAAGCGATAAAGTTTTTTGCATTTTTTGCAATTTTATCTTCGACGCCGACTTTGAATGATTCAACCAGTAAAAGCCCAATGATTCCCAGTGAAGCGCAGAGAACATAAAACCAGTTAAATGAGCGGTCTGATTTAAAATCACGCCAGAAGAATTTCATGAAAGACATTTTCCACCTACGAGACGAACTATACGATCAGCTTTAGCGGCCAGCTCTTCATCATGTGTAACCAGAATCATTGTCGTCTTTCTTTCTTTAACCATTTTGAATAGAAGATCAATGACATATTTTCCCGTTTCAACGTCGAGGTTTCCTGTTGGCTCATCTGCAAGAAGTAGTGGCGGACCGAATGAAAGGGCGCGTGCAATCGCCACTCGCTGTTGTTCCCCACCAGAAAGCATAGATGGATAATGATCGGCACGGTCTTTAAGCCCAACCATGTCGAGCCATTTCACGGCAGATTCTTTATCTTCTTTTCCGTTAATCTCAAACGAAAGCAGAATATTTTCCAGAGCTGTTAAATGCGGAATCAAATGGAACTGCTGAAAAATAATTCCCAATGTCTTTGCACGGAAATCACATAGTCCCTCTTCCGATAAATTTGTCAGATCGAGATCATTGATTAAGATGCTGCCATGATCAGGTTTATCAAGGCCTGCAAGTAGAGAAAGCATCGTTGTTTTACCACTTCCTGATTTTCCAAGAAGAGCAATAATTTCACCCGACATCACTTCCAGAGAAACATCATTCAAAACATGAATGGTATTTTTTCCTTGCTGAAAATGCTTGTTGATATTTTTAATTGAAATTTTCATAGATTTTTTTCCACGAACGCAGTCACAGTTCTTGCGATGATTTCATGTCCTTTAGGATTCGGATGCATTCCGTCTGCCTGATTAAGCTCTGTCTTAGTGGCCACACCATTTAATATAAAAGGTAAAAATGGAACTTTTTCTGCTGCAGCTATTGTTTTATACATTTGCTCAAATTCACCAGTGTATTTTTTTCCATAATTAGTTGGCATCAAAACACCGACCAAAAGAACTTTCACTTTTTTATCTTTTGCCAGGTGAATGATCTCTTCTAGATTTTTCCGAGTCTCCGTTAATTTAAGACCCCGAAGACCGTCGTTTGCTCCGAGCTCTAAAACCATGATGTCGGTTTTCTTTTTTAAATGCCATTTAAGCCTGTTGACTCCACTGGCAGAAGTAGATCCGCTCACACCACCGTTAGTGACAACTACATCATGCTTTTTTTCACGCAGATATTTTTCCACAAGTCTTGGGAAGGCCTGATTTTCATCAACTCCCTGACCTTCGGTAAGTGAGTCGCCAAGAAATAAAATATTTGTTGAAGAAAGGGCATTACCACTGATCAATAGCCCCAAGAACAGGATTGATAACATTTTCATTTTTAATCCAAAGAATTAAGTCAGTTTTCTGGTAAAGAACTCTATCGCTTCGTGATAATCACCGAAATCTTTTACAACGGTCTGGGCGTGAGCTTTCGAAGGCTCCACAAATTGATTGTGCATAGGCTTTACCTGCAGATCAAATTGTTTTTTTACACCTTCTGCAGTTCTTCCTCTTTCATTTACATCGCGGTCAAGCCGTCTTTTAAAACGTAACTCTTCCGGAGTATCAAAGAAGATCGCTTCATCTAGCTGCGCTCGCACGGCCGCTGAATCTAAAATCAGAATGCCATCCACCAAAATAATTTTCTTAGGATGACAGTCAATTGTTTCTTTTTTTCTTTTATGGTTTGAAAATTCATAAAGAGGAACTTCAATTTTTTGTCCTTTCTTTAATGCTGCTAACCCTTTCGCCAGCAAACCAAAATCAAGACTGTTCGGATGATCAAAGTTTACTGATCCGCCGTCACCATCAAAACGATGAGACTGATCAATATAATAATTGTCCTGATAAATAATCGTACAAAGCTCATCGCCTAGAATTGTTTGGAGTTCACGGGCGAAAAAAGTTTTTCCCGATCCACTGCCACCGGCTACGCCAATAATATAAGGAACAACCATAACCAATCCTTTTATTTCGTTTGGAACAAGCGGTCCCCTGCATCTCCAAGACCCGGAACAAGGTAGCCGACTTCATTAATCTGTTCTTCAACATTTAAAGTTAGTACTTCAACGTCGGGGTGAAAATAATGAAGGCGCTCTAATCCCGTTTTGCTGGCGATAATGCAAAGAACTTTAATCTTTCCAACTTCATATTGTTTTAATCGGTCAATCGCTGCCACAATCGTGTCTGCTGTGGCAACCAATGGGTCACACAAAAGGATTTCTTTTCCTTTGATATTTTCTGGCATTTTAAAATAATATTCAACGGTATTGTGAATAAATTTATCTCTATAGATTCCGATAAAACCTGCGCTCGAAATCGGTATCATTGAAAGAACTGCATCGAGCATTCCGTTTCCAGCTCTTAAAATAGAGACAACGACTGGTGGATTCTTGATTCTTTCAGTTGTCGTTTTTGCGATTGGAGTTTCAATAGAAACTGTTTCCATCTGATCCCACTCTCTCATTGCTTCATAAGCTAAGATTTTAGAAATTTCTTTTGTGATTTCTCTAAAATCATTTGAGTTAGTGTTCTTATCTCTTAAATGTCCCAGCTTGTGTTTTAAAAGTGGGTGCTTAATAACTGTAACTTTGCCTGTCATATATAATCCTTAGTAATAATTCTTAAAATACTGTTCCATCACTTTCAATTTTTAATGGCGGAGAACTGTCTGCACGTTTTGCTTTCGCGGCTTTTCTTCCGGCCCACCATGTTCCCCCTTCGAGAACTTTAGCTAGAGGGAAATCACTTGGGTTTTTATTCAGCTTCTTCTGAACCTGAGCTCCAATGCGATCAAGAAGAGCAACTGTTAATCCACGCCATTCAATAATTAATTCTGAATCTGGTCTGTGACTAAGTTCAGCTAATTTTGGATTTCTCAGTGTGATCAGATCTCTATCAACTAACAACCCACCATTTCTGTATTCAGCAAGACCTGTTAATTTATCAAC
>JACMRM010000029.1 GCA_014376445.1 Bacteriovorax sp.
ATGAACACCACGAGCTTCTTTTAAATCTTCAAGTGTTGCTTCAAGAAGTGAAACGTTGAAGTCCATTACAACATTCGCGTACATCTGAATGAAACGTCTGTATGAGTCCCATGCAAATCTTTCATTGTTAGTTAATTTTGCTAAACCTAAAACTGATTGATCGTTAAGACCTAAGTTTAAAACTGTATCCATCATCCCCGGCATTGAAGCACGGGCACCTGATCTAACTGAGAATAAAAGTGGATTGGCGTTGTCACCAAACTTTTTCCCGGTCATTCTTTCAACTTCTGCGATTGATTTTAAAACTTGCGCCTTAACATCTGCATTGATTGATTTTTTGTTTTTTTCGTAATCAAGACACGCTTCAGTCGTGACAGTGAATCCTGGAGGTACAGCAAGTTTAAGCGAACACATCTCGGCAAGGTTGGCACCTTTTCCACCAAGAAGGTCTTTCATGTCTTTGTTTCCTTCAGTCTTTTCTGCGCTGAAGAGATACACCCATTGTTTAGTCATAGTTCATTACCTCGGAAATTTTAGCCCAGTGGTTTATTAAAATTTAAATTTATCTTTCAAATAATTTTGTACATGAGCAATACCGATTCTCTCTTGAGTCATCGTATCGCGACTTCTGATTGTTACTGCTTGATCGTTCAACGTATCGAAGTCTACTGTAATACAGTAAGGAGTTCCGATTTCATCCTGACGTCTGTAACGTTTCCCGATTGATCCAGCTACGTCGTATTCAGATTTATAGTTGCTAGATACATCATCAAACAATTTATTTGAAACTTCTTCCAGCTCTGATTTTTTTGAAAGCGGCATGATCGCGGTTTTGATCGGAGCAAGTGCCGGGTGAAATTTCATCACTGATCTTTCTTTATCCGGATCTCCTGCATTTTCTAATCTGTAAGCATCACACATGATTGCAAGAAGACATCTGTCTGCTCCGACTGATGTTTCAATTACGTACGGAAGATATTTTTCGTTGTTCACCTGATCAACGTATTGCATGTTCTTTCCAGAAAATTCCTGGTGCTGTTTTAAATCGAAGTCTGTACGAGAGTGAATCCCTTCCATCTCCCCCCATCCCATTGGGAATTCGTATTCGATATCTGTAGCAGCGTCAGCGTAGTGAGCAAGAGAATCAGGCCCGTGTGGTGCCCATTTAATCTTGTCGGCGCGCAGACCATTTTCAAGATGCCATTTCCATCTTGTTTCTTTCCAGTTTTCCATCGATTCTTTTTGAGTTCCTGGTTTTACGAAATATTGCATTTCCATTTGTTCGAACTCGCGGGTTCTAAAAATAAAGTTACCCGGAGTAATTTCATTTCTGAATGCTTTACCGATTTGAGCAATACCGAATGGCAATTTTTTTCTCATTGTCGTTTGAACGTTTAAGAAGTTTACAAAAATCCCTTGAGCTGTTTCTGGTCTTAGGTAAACCATCGATGAAGTATCTTCCATCGCACCCATTTGAGTCTTAAACATTAAGTTGAACTGGCGGATGTCTGTGAATGAATCTTTCGATCCACACTTCTGACATGGCCTAGTTATATCGATATTGTCAGCTCTGTATCTCTCTTTACAAACTTTACAATCCACCATCGGATCAGAAAACCCATCGACGTGTCCTGAAGCTTTCCAGACTGTCGGGTGCATAAGAATTGAAGCATCAACACCAACAACATCTTGTCTCAGTGTCATCGATTTCCACCAGCGAGCTTTTAAATTATTTTTTAACTCAACTCCGTACGGTCCCATATCCCAACATGAATTTAGTCCACCGTAAATTTCCGACGATTGAAAAATAAATCCGCGCTGTTTACACAAGGCCACTAAATCACTCATTGATTTTAAATTGCTTTCATTAGACACGCTAATTCTCCAGGAAGGTAAAATTGAAATTTGACTCCAGAAAGATTACTTTTTAAGCGCTTAATTGTAATTAAATTTTTTATGAGATTTCATTGGCAAGACGCACTTACTTTCGCAGCGCGCTCACCAGTTAAGATTTTAATGAAAGTTCGTAAAGTTTTTTATACTCGTTAGCATTACTCATAAGTTCAGCATGCGTGCCTTCCTCAATGAGAATTCCATCTTTTAAAACGAAAATGCGGTCGTAGTCCTGCACTGTCGAGAGTCTATGGGCAACAGCAATAACAGTTTTATTTCCAGCAATGGCCTCAAGGGCACGCTGAACAACTTTTTCAGACTCGTTATCTAACGCGCTTGTCGCTTCATCAAACAGGAGAATATCGGTATTTTGCAGGAAGGCACGGGCGATAGTCAGGCGCTGCTGCTGTCCACCGGAAAGCTTCGCTCCCCTGTCTCCGATGATTGTTTCGAGTCCCTGAGGAAGCTTGTCAACGAATTCTGATGCGTAAGAAACTTCCAGTGCCTTTCTGATTTCTGCATCAGTAAAATTTCCACCGATTGTTAAATTAGCTTTTATAGTATCGTGGAATAAAAAAATATCCTGCGAGACGAGGCCAAATAATTTTCTGAGAGATTTTAATTTAATATCTGGTAATGGACGTCCATCAATTTTAATCGAGCCTTGAGAAATCGGATAAAGACCCAGAAGCAAATTAATTAAAGTCGACTTCCCCGATCCCGACAAACCAACCAGAGCGACCTTCTGACCTTTGTTTACTTGTAGACTAAAATTTGAGAGTACAGGATTTTCGTTGTAACCAAAAGTGACGTTTGAAATAACAATATCTCGTTCTAAAGATTTAATTTCAAAATTTCCCATATCAACTTCTTCTTCAAGATTTAGTATTTCATTAATACGATCAGCTGCTGCACGACCTTGCCCCAACTTTATATTGGCTTGAGAGTATTTTCTGATAGGGTCCATTAAAAGCGCCAGTGCAATACCAAACTGAATAAATGATCCAACTGTCATAGCGCCACTTCTAATCCGGTAATAAGAGAAAACGATAATGAGAGAAAAAGCTACGCCGCCAATAACTTCAACCAAAGGATGAGCGAGCTCTTCGACCTTAGAAGTTTTCATGGTGAAATGAAAATAATAATCCTGCGATTTTTTAAAACGATTCATTACAAAGCTTTGTAGATTAAAAGCCTTAGTCACTTTGTGTCCCGACAATCCTTCACTCAAATTATGAGTGAACTCTGCTCTTCCTTCTTGAACTTCAGACTGATTGATTTTTATTTTTTTACCACTCACTTGAAAAATTAAAACGAATAAGGGGCCAACGATTAAAATAACTAAAGTCAGCTGCCAATCAGTAGAAAAGGCTACCCATAAATAAACTAAAGCTTCGAGAGGCTCTCTTACAATATCGATGGAAGCTTTAAAAGACTGCGCGAAAATCTCTGCATCGTTTAAAATAGTTGAAAGGAGTCGCCCTTGTTTATTTTGATTATAAAAAGCAGTTGGTAATTTTTGAAGCTTAGAAAAAATCCCAGACCTTAAATCTGCATTGATCTTTTCTCCTACAAACCTCATTCCATAAAAATGAAAAAATCTTATTGGAAAATTGATGAGACTAACTAAGAAAATAGATCCCGCGAGAATGTAAATCTCACGAGGAGTTGCCGTAGGGCTTAAGCCGTGATCAAAAATAGGTTTAATTAATTTAAGTCTATATCCTTCAAGGGCCGCTAGAAAAAACGATAAAAGAAAAGCTGGAATGGCTATTTTTTTATATGGTCTTACATAAGGCCAAAGTTGTTTTGTGAGGGATTTTTTAGTCATGCCTTAGATTAACTGAAAGGAACTTAAAATACCATAGGTGCCGTTCTAAAATCTTTCTCTTCAAAGTGAAATTGAAAACAAAAATAGTGGAAAAGCATTTTCGGAAGTGACTTATACTCCAGCTTTAGCCCGCCGAGTTCGGAATATTTTGTGTGCGCGATGTGACCAACGATTTCCCACAACTCTCTTCCAGACTGCATTGTATATTTAGCGCGTGCATTCATACAAGGCGGACAGGCAAAGCCCCCTTCTTCCGCGATCAAATACATATCGTTGAACTGCTGAAGATCTTCTCCACACAAAGTACAATGCTCGCGCTCGGGAAAAACTCCCAGGTGGAGCAAAGTCTTCGTTAAAAAAACAACAGCGTGAGAATGAATATAAAATTCTTTTTCTTTTAAAGATTTTTCCATGTGAACGAGAGCATTGCTCAAAGATGTAAAAAGCCCGACCATCTCGACGTTCTCTTCGTGAACTTCATGAAGATTTTCTGTCGGAGCGACCCTGGTGATGATCTCCAGAAAAAAGCACATCAGGTAAAAAGCTGTGTGGTTCAATCGGATCAGGTCGTGGTTCCAGATCAGGTTCCATTCTTTAGCGTGATAAATATCGCTGTTGGTTTTTGCATGAGCAAGCTCAACTGAAAGCATGAAGCCTAGCTCAATAATAGATGACTTTTGTTTTTTTCCACCGCCACGTCCTCCGTAAAAAACTACTGAGACTTTTCTTCCTGAACGCAACAGGAGATTGGCGATGATATGTCGTTCATCGTAAGGGACTTTGGATAATACAAGGCCTTCTATTTTATTTTGCATTAAGCTGCTTTTTTTAACCTTTTCATGATCAATTCAGAGAGAGCTTCTCTTATTAATTTTTGATAGTCAGTTTTTTCTTTGTCGGCGATGGTTTTTAGATTTTTCAGCATTGATTCTGGTATTCTAAATGTTATCGTTTTATTTTTGGGCTGGAATTCGAATAAATCACTTAATCTTAATTTAATCCATTCACCATCACCAAAATCAACATCAGAAAAATCTTGATCAAGAGGATCATCACCACTCAAATCAATAGGTCGAAGCTTTTTTTTAACCGTGACTTTCTTTTTTGTTTTGGACTTCTTCATAAAGTTTCCCTAATTCTTTTTTATGTAAATATCTTGGTGAAATAACTCTGATCTTTAATTGGCCTGACTTGACCCTAAAAGTGAAATCAATAAATAAATCTCGCTTTCCATAGATGACAGATAAAATAAATCTTAATTCGTTAGCACTATGTTTATGATCATTGATAAAATATAAGTCATAGTTAGTAATAAAGTCTTCTATATAAGATTTGAAATATTATGCTTTTTAAGCTTATCTAAATTTCCTTCATCCCAATCAAAACTCAAAATCTTCATTTTTATAATACCTCTAAACCAAGGAAATGTAAATACAACACGTATTTACATTTCCAGACCTATCAAATCAGCCAGCAATATCTTAGCTTTACCAAGCAACTTACTTTTCCTATCAATATGAAACGAATCATAGGTATAAACTTGATACTCACTTCCCTGCCTCCCCCCTCTACCGATCATCTGCAGCCAGAAATCATAATTTTTAGTTTCGTAATCAATAAAAACTTTTTTGATCTCCGGCAAATTAACTCCATGACTTAAAGTCGTCGTCGAAAAAATGCAGTCAATCTTCCCCTCACTTTCTTTCACATTTAATAAAAACTGATCCACTTCCCCACCGACACAACCGATCGCTTTAAATCCCATTCTCTGACAACGGGCCACTAGTTCATCCACTTGACTGCGATAAGCGCAGAAATAAAGAAAAATATCTGAATCTTTTTTTACCCGCAACTCTCTCCAGAATGCTTTTTGAATATACTGCGGTTTAAGACCGTGAAAACTGACAAGGTTCTGCGGTTTTCGATGCAGCTTATGATTTCCGTAATCGAGATGAATCCAGAAATCCTGATAGTAGCTTAAATCCTTTTTCATAAGAGACATGACCGACTCATCCATGGTTGCTGTCACGGCTAAAATCGGAAAATAAAAATTGAGAATTGCCAAAAACTTTTCATGAAGCACTGGCCGGAAAGTTTCTCCCCAGTAATAAAACAAATGAAACTCATCAATCACAAAAAGAATTTTCTGCTCCTGAGTGAAAAGCTCCTCAATAAACTCTTCGCTCAAAAGCTCAGCGGTTGTGACCAGAAAACTTTTCCGTGCTTTTATAAAGCCTTCCAGACAGTCCTGAAGAGGTGTCTCTCCGCCAGCGAGAAAAATATTCTTCTCCTGATTTTTCTGTAAATTGAAATAGACTTCGTTGGCAAGCGCCCTGAGTGGAGAGAGATAAATGATTTTGAAATCGTGCTCTCGATAGAACTCGACGACCATACGGGTTTTACCCGAGGCTACAGGAGCTGTGAGGAGTGTAAAGCATGAGGGAAAAAATAAATCGGGGATAAGTTTCATAAGAAGAACTATGCACTGCCACTCATGAAACTCATCCCCTATCTAGGAAGAATATAGTGTGATTATAATCTCAGGACTCTATTTTTTAAGCTTGTCTTTCAGATTTTTTAATCACTCATCCATAGAATCGCGGAATTCTTTGTTTTTCTTTTAAAAATATTTTCCTTTAAATTCAGTCTGAATTTATCTTCTTCTTTATTAGAAGCATCCTGCTTTACTTTAAGCTTTTCCTGAAAGGCTTCTTTGCTGGCCTTATCACCTGGCTTCAACCTTTTCCAGATCGCACTAATTTCTTTATTATTTGCCAGTCACGTTAACGACGGCATTTCAGATGATAAAACGAACGACTTGACTGTTTTACATTCTGATGAGATTTAGTTCTTATGAACTCTCTAATTCTGAAAAATGCTGATGGCCTTATCATTGATTCCAAAGTTATTGCTCACATGCATGAAACTTTGAAAGCGCAAAACGGCGATGTCTTTAAGTGCACTATCCTGAATCAAGGACTTTCTCTCGGTACGATCGAATCTCTTACAGACAAAGAATGCCGTTTAAAACTCTCTCCATTAAAACCTTATCATCCTCAATGGTTCAACCTTGTTGTTGGCGTTTCACGTCCTCAGACCAGTAAAAAAGTTCTCGAGCACGCAACAACTTTCGGTGCAAAAAATATTCATTTTTTTAAAGCAGCTCTTTCTGAAAAAAGTTATCTTGATTCAAAAGTTTTTGAAGTGAGCGCTGAATATCTCTTAGCAGGGCTTTCTCAATCTGCTATTTACGGTGAGCTTCCTTGTGTGAAAGTGGATAAATACAATCCTGCTGAAAGTTATAAAGATTACTCGCAAAAATACATTCTCGACCTCAATAGTAAGGAGAATTTCCTTCAAATAGCGTCTGGTATTGATTTTGATACTCCAATTACTTTAGCGATAGGACCTGAGCGTGGCTTTATTTCAGAGGACATAGAACAATTTCATCAGGCAGGATTCAGAAGTGTCAAGATTTCGTCTAGCATTCTTCGAGTGGAACATGCTATATATTCCGCTGTTTCTCAGTTAGAATTGATAAGAGGAAGATACTAATATGCTTAGAAAATTAGAGTTATTATTTGATGAACAAGTTCGCCCGGCCCTGGCCGCTCACGGTGGAAACGTTGAGATTGTCGACATTGATAACAACCAGGTTTTTCTTCGCCTTCAAGGTGGATGCCAGGGTTGTTCAAGCTCAAATGCAACTTTGAAAGAAGGCATTCAAACTCTTATCAAACAAAATTTTCCTGAGATTACTGACGTGATCGACGTGACTGAACATGAAGCCGGAAAAAATCCTTATATGTAGTCGAAAGACTTTTTGTAGACCTTAATTGTTTCCGCTGCACATTTTTCCCAACTCCACTCACTCTTCCATGAGTCCAGTTCAACTTTTTTCAAGTTACCTTTCTCCATGATAATTTCTACACTGCAGGCAATATCGGCAGGATCTTTTGGATTGCACTGATAACAATAATTTTTTCCAATTTCATCAAGCGCACTTCCGCGGGAGATAATAATATTGGTGTTAGTAGAAAGTGCTTCAATAACCGGAATACCAAATCCTTCATACCAGCTGGCAAACATTAAGCATGAGGTATTTTCCAGTGCATAATTTTTATCTGCTTCACTTAGGTATCCTGTAATGAAAATATCTTTTTTATATTTTGAGTAAGTGATGTATTCTGAAATTTCTTTGAAATTAAATCCTTCTTTTCCTGATAAAATAAAAATTAAATCTTTGTGTCTCTCTTTCATGATCTCGAAAGCTTTAAGCTGGTTGATGAGATTTTTTCTTTCTTCTAAGTTTCCAACAAAAAATAAAAACGGTCGTTCTTTAGCGATATTTTTTATAACGTTTACTTCGCTGCCAACTACCGTTGAAGTTTTAAAATTGTAGCCGTGATAAACAACATCAATCTTTGACTCTATTTCGGGAAAATATTTAATGATTTCTTTTTTTGTAAAATGAGAAATAGCAATGATCCTTTGAACATCGCTTTTCAAAACGCGCGTTATGACATCAATGCGCCTCTGGGCAAACTTTGGGTCAAGCCACTTACCGGTAAAGGGCTGCATGTCATGAATCGTGACAATTTTCGGACCGCGGGCCTTGGTATTCAGCTTGTGATCTGTCCCGTGGTAGACGATTTCTTTATTAAATAAAAAGGGCGGTAATGCTTTAACTTTTGAGTTCAAATGCTCTTCCACAATTACTGCTTTTTTTAACCTGCTCCACTTAAGAACAGGAAAAACATCAGCGTGCAGATGATTTTTGAGACCTAGGAATAAATTTTTATTATAAACCCCAATTCCTGAGACCTGAGTATTTGTCAAAGGGGAGCAGTCTAAATATACTTTCAAGGTATAACCCATTCCTATTTACGAGACAGCTTTGATTAAAATAACAGTGGCCATCATAACTTACAACGAAGAAAACAACATTGGTCGTTGCATCAGCTCTGTACGGCCGATTGCCGATGAAGTTCTGGTGATTGATTCTTTTTCTAAAGATAAAACTGAAGAGATTTCAAAATCTCTGGGCGCGCGCTTTATTGCCAATCCCTTCATCGGACATATTGAGCAAAAAAACTTTGCTTTACACCATTCAACTTATGATTATGTTCTTTCACTCGACGCTGACGAAGCTCTTTCTCCTGAACTTCTGGAGGAAATCAGAGCAGTAAAAAATAATTTTCAATATGAAGGCTATAGATTTAACCGCCTGACAAATTATAACGGCCATTGGGTTCGCCATTCGGGCTGGTATCCTGATACAAAACTTCGTCTCGTAAAAAAGCCCCACGCCCACTGGGGTGGAGAAAATCCCCACGATATTCTTCAGATGAAAAGTAATGAGACGGTCGGCTTTTTAAAAGGTGATCTTCTTCACTTTAGTTATGAATCCATCGCTGCTCACGTGGCCCAGACAGATAAGTTTACAACGATTGCTGCTCACGCGGCTTTCAAGCAAGGCAGGCGATCGAGCGTTTTTAAAATCGTCACTCGTCCTATGCTGAAATTTTTAAAAGATTATTTTTTAAAAAGAGGTTTTCTCGATGGCCGCTACGGTTTTATCATCTGTTCAATCAATGCGCTCTATGCTCTTTTAAAATACTCAAAGCTTCATGAACTGCAGACTGGTAAAAAAATATGAAAATAGTTTTTTCACATGAAGGAATATTGCCAGTACTCGGTTACGGAGGCATTGAAAGAATTCTTTTCTGGCACATGGCCGAGCTTGTCCGACTGGGACATAAAGTTGTTCTGATTGGAAATCCTGAATCGAAAGTAAAAGAGTTTGGAATTGAGCTGGTAACAGTTAAAGGTGATTTTACTTCTCAGTGGATAGAATATATTCCTGAGGACTCAGACATCATTCACTTGAGTTACAATTATAAAGTTCCAGGAAAAATTCCAACGATCATTACTGTTCATGGCAATGGGCAGATCGGGGAATTTTTTGAAAAGAATTCAGTATTTGTTTCAAAAAAGCATGCTGAGATCCACGGATCTACTCAATATGTACACAATGCGATTGATTTAAAAGAATACCCTTACGAACCAAAAACTAAGCGCGAATGGAAAAATTTTTTGTTTCTTGCAAAAACTTCATGGAGTGTAAAAAATTTAAAAGGTGCAGTGAAAGCTGCACGCATTTCACATAAGCATCTCCACGTCGCCGGTGGACACTGGTTCGGTCTTTCACGTTTTGTTCACAATCATGGAATTGTAGGTGGCATTGATAAAATGAAAATTATCCGTTCATGTGACTTCATGGTTTTTCCTGTACGCTGGCATGAGCCTTTTGGAATTGCTGTAATCGAGGCCATGTCACAAGGCCTTCCTGTCATTGGCTCTTCTTATGGAAGCCTGCCTGAACTTATTTCCAAAGAAACAGGTTTCATTGCAAACAATCAGCAGGAGTTGAATCAACTGGTCGGAGCGGATGCTTCAAAACAGTTTAATCCTGACGGTATCAGAAAATATGTTGAAGATAATTTCAATATTACGAAACATGCGGAAAAATACCTGATGCTTTATGAAAAAGTTATCAATGGCGCTATTCTTAATGAGACCAATCCGATCTATCAATTTCAAAAAAGACCTGAAACACTTCTACCTTATTAATCTGAGAATTTAAAATGAGAAAATTTATATCTGTAGACTTGCTGGACTGGGCCCCCTATAGAACAGGAACACCTTCAAAAATCCGTCCGATGAATACATCAGAAGGTCTCGGCGACCGCATCAGAGTTGCGGCCTTTGCTGAACGACAAGCTTATTATGCTTTTACCCAGGCCGCAAAAATATTTGCCACTGAAGTTCCTGAAGAATTAGTAATGGCATGGAAAAGAATTGCACTTGAAGAATCAAAACATGAAACATGGCTTTTAAAAAGGCTTGCTGAACTGAATCTTGATGCCGCAGAAATGCCGGTAAGTTTAGGGCTGTATAATTCATTCATAAATTGTCAGAGCGCTAGAGAATTTACTTTATATATTTCTGACTCTGAAGAAAAAGGCCGTATTGCAGGTGTAAAATTTGCAGAGTTCTTAAAAGTCACTGATCCTGTCACTTCAAAAATCTTTACTGATATTGCTGATGAAGAAGTCTTTCATATTTCATTAGCTAAAAAATATTTTTAAGAATGTCTTCAATTTTAAATCTGCCTGGTCTATCTCCAAAACTACATGCTCCAGCTGTCATGCATGGAAGTCCTGTAAGATCTCCAAAGCGTGAGTTACTGTGATCAAGAATAGTCCATCCATTAAGCGCTTTGATGTCAGAAGTGTTCTTGGGCCATTTGCCCACAGATTTGTCGTTGTTATCATTGCTGCTAAAATTCAAAGGAAATAAAGCCATTCCTTGACTGGATTTGCTTTGTCTACTCAATGGAAAATAAGTATAACGTACACATCAAAGAATTTAAGAATAAGCTTCAATTTCTTTTTAATTAAATATGGCATTCAAAGAACATATAGAAAATACTCTTCGGATTAGTCCAGAGCCTACTCCACTCTTCAAGATGATATTGTCAGCTACCGGGATCACGACTCCTCTTATAATTGGATATTTCACTAATCATCTTTTTGTTTCAATGTTCGGATCATTAATGGGTCTACTGTATTATCTCAATGACCCTTTCGGTCCTCTGGTTAAAAGGTCAAAGCATCTTATCGTTACCTTTATGTTATTGATGTTTAGTCTATCTGTAGGTGCCTTTTGTGTGGGCAATGATTATCTCATTGTCGGAATTCTTTTTGTCTTAAGTTTCATAGTCGGCAAGTCAAAAGACTTTGGAATAGATCTTGAGAGATTGATGTTATTTATTACGCTGCAATTTATTACGGCTTCATCAGAAGTTGTGATGCAATTACAATTGCAAGACTTAATTCTTTACTCACTATTCGCCTTCGCAAATTACATTTTTTGGGCCGCTATTCTTTTTAAGGCCATACGACATGAAATATTTCCAATGGTCAGTAAAAGAGAAAGTGTTAAGAATATTATTTCTCATAATAAATCTTCTTATTTCCCTTTGGTCTGTGCCATATTCTCGTGTGTCGGATATGTGGCCGCGAAAATGTTCAAGTTCTCTCACGCGAACTGGATCGTAGGTACTGCTTTAATCGTCATGCTGCCTGATAGTTATAAAAGTATTTATAAAAGTACACAAAGAATTATTGGAACAACTGTCGGGGTAATCATAGCAGCTGCAGTGATTACTTATATTCATGATCCAAAACTTCTTATCACTTTCATCTTTTTACTTTCCTTTTTAATGCCTCATGGCCTTGCGAAAAATTACTGGATTGCCAATATTTATATTGCTGCAATGATCCTCTTTTTTCTGGAAATTGCGGCACCATCATCAATCGCCACCCACCACCTGGCCTTTTGGAGAATTATCGACATTCTCATTGGATGTTTAATTGGCGTGTTAGCGGCCCTCATCATGAAACCTGACATCCTTATAAAGTCGACAAAAACCCTCAGTCATTAATTTTTATTTCCTTACAAATTTCTCCGATAAGCATTCTAATTGGAGGTTCTTGTGAAAATCAATTTGATATTATCGATATTTATTTTATTTCATTCTTCTCTTTACGCTCAAGAATTTAAGGAAGAAAAAACACAAACTGAACCCATATTTGCTAGTGGAATGAGGTTTCCAGTTGCTGGAGAAGCACCCAAGACTTTCGATGTAAAAAGCACTCCAAGAATTACAATTCAGCTTGATGATAAAAAATTACTTTTATGCGATGTTGATAGTGCTTCAAAAACTTATATTTGTCCCAATGACGGCAATCCAATCTTAGTTAAATCATCTTCAATTGGATTTTCTGCTCTTGGAAAAAATAAAGACAAAGCAGCAGTAATGTTAAACATCAGTCACATTGAAGCCGACGGAAAAATTCTTTATGAAACTCCGGTCTATGCTGACTTTCCTGGAAGTATAGGAGGTAGTTACGGCGCTGGTATTAAAATCAATAACACAAAAGATATGAACAGCGACTACGCTGCAAGAATCATGACAATCGATGGGTTTTTCGAAACATATTCTCACCCAAGAATGGCCTCAAAGAGAAAAACTGGATCGGCTGAATATGAAAAGATTGTTCAATCATTCATGGAAGAAAAGCAGCAGATCCAGGATGAGATGAATGTAGTTTACAGTGAAAAAAATTATTCTGTTGAACTTGAAGATGGCCAGAAAATCAATTGTGAACGTGGCAACACACGTGCTTTATCCAATGAACAAAAGACCAATGAATTACAAACGGGGACCAAGTTTCAATGTGGAAGTTTCAAGTGTGATCCAGTAAAAGTTGATGGGAAAGATTATAAAGCAACGATGCTTTATGAATCAACCGCCGGGTCATTTGTGACAGGATCAATTCACTTAATAGATAAAGATGGTATTGGTCCGAAAAAATCAGTTAAAAAAATTATGTCAGCAAGAACACCAACACCACTGGTGGATAATTCTTACTATCTAGAAAACGCTGAGAAATCTTTTAACAGCAATTATCTTTCAAGCATGCTTCCTGCCAGTTTAAAACAAGACCGTGAAAAAATTTCTACTTATAAAGATCCCAACTTCGACATGATCTTGTCTTACTATAAAAATATATGCGGCGAAGACAATACACTTGATACCTTGTTAGAAGGAAAAAGGAAGCTTGTCGCAAAACTAGCCGATCTTGAATTATCGGAATTCATTCAGGTATTAGGTGACGGATCTCTAGTCGGACAATTTGTTGATCCAACTCTGGCCCCACAACTCGGTTGTCTTTATCAAGGAGTTTATCTCAATGCAGAAGCTGCAAAAAATTTAAACCGTCTAAAAAAGAACATACATCCTGACAAACAAGTTGATCAAACGATCTCACTTGCCCGTGCAACTGAGCTGTTCAATAAAGCTGCCAATATGAAAGATATCGCCTGGAAGTATAAACCTGATGGATGTTATGCTCGTGCTCACTTAATGGCGAGGCGTTTTGAAACTGAAGGTGTCCGTGTTGATAAAGTTTGGATCAAAGGAGATTTATATGTTCCGGGTACCGAACCACTTATTCAATGGAACTTCCACGTCGCCCCTATTGTTTATGTTGAAGATGGAAAAGGAAATATACAAAAAATGGTGATAGATCCATCTTTATTCAAAAAACCTGTTACAGTGGAGGAGTGGGATCACAAAATGTCGAAAAAAACGGCACGAGGTTCAGTCATCACAGCTTTCCCTTTCCCGGAAAACTCAGCTTTCATGGAACGTTCTACACTTTCATTTTCAAGCTCTGATCCTTATCTACCAAGAGACAGTATCAACATGAATGAAGACGAGAAAATGATGATGTCTAATGAAACAATGAGAATGTACAAAACAGTGGAGCCGAAATAATGAAAAATTTAATCATAACATTCTTAGTCCTTGCCTCAATAAATTCATTAGCTGAAGCAAAAAATTCTGAAAAATTTTTAGAAATTAAGACTCACGTTGTAAAAATGGGGATGGGTGCGGATAAAATGTACCGTTTAGAGTTACGCGAATTCGCAGCGGTCTATCACGCAGAAGAGAGATTTGCTTCTTGCCTGCAAAAATCTATTAAAGAAAATAAAGAAGCCACTTTGCGTGTCTCTGTTCAATCTTTGATCGTTCAAGAATGTAAGGTAAATTAAAAATGAAAATCTTAGTGATCACTGTAGCTCTTTTCTCGTTTTCTCTTGTTGCTAAAGAGCCTGTGAAAAAGAATATTGAGCTTAAAGGATTTGTCAGCAAGCTAAAACCTTCCAAAGGGCACTTTTACTGGTTCAGCATGCATGAATCTTCAACTCCTTATTATGCGGATGAAAAATTTGTGCCTTGTCTGGAGAAATCCATGACAGATAATAAAGTGGCCAATATTACCATCAGTCCTTCATCCATCGTTTTGAAATGTAGTATGGCAAAGTAATTAGCGACTCATAATTACTGATTTTCTGATTAATTCGATCTTTGGAAAGTCCAGATCAACAACACCAACTTTTACACCTTCTTCCAGGTCTAAAATAATGTCACCCCATGGATCGATCACAACTGAATGTCCATACGTCTGGATTTTATCGTTGTGGTGTCCCCATTGAGCAGCGGCCACTACGAAACATTGGTTTTCAATCGCGCGAGCACGAAGAAGTGTATGCCAGTGGGCCTTACCTGTTGGAACAGTAAAAGCAGCAGGGAAAGTTAAAATTTCTGCACCATTTATTCTGTATTGATGTGCCATTTCGGAAAAGCGCATATCAAAACAAATTCCCAGACCGATTTTTGTCGGTCCAAGTTGCAACATTTTATATTCAGATCCAGCAGTGTAGTTATTGCCTTCATTGAGTTTTTTATTGGGAAGATCACATGAGAAAAGATTTATCTTATCGTAATGACCAAGATCTTTTCCATTTTTATCAAAGTTATAAGCACGGTTAACAATTTTACCGTTAAACTTCGTTGCTGCCGAACCGCCGATTTGCACCATCTGAAAATCAGTAGAAAGTTTCTGAATATTTTTATAATGCTCATTTCCTTCTTCAACTAAAAAAGTTGTTGGTGTTACACCATCACTCATTGAATAAAAGACTTCCGGCATAAAGAAAACTTCTGCACCTTCAGCTTTCGCCTCAGTAAGTTGTGTTCTTATTATTTCAAGATTAGCTTTGTAATTGAGAACTGAAGTTAATTGAATAACTGCTATTTTCATTTAATGAATTTCCCAATGGCAAAATAGGTAAATCCTTCTGCCTGAACTTTTTTTGTATCGTACAGATTTCTTCCATCGAAGATAACCGGCTTATTTAATCTCTTCTTTATTTCGCTGAAATCCGGCGTCGTGAACTCTCTCCATTCAGTAACAGTAATAAGGGCGTCAGTACCATTAAGAGCATCGTACTTATTTTCAAAGGCCTTAATTTTTCCTTCACACTCTTTAAACTCTCTCATCATGTGCAGGTAGTTCTCAGTAGCAACTGGATCAAAAACATTAATCGTAGCACCGGCACCGATAAGTTTTCTCGCCATATCGATGGCAGCTGTCTCGCGAACGTCATCAGTATTAGCTTTAAAAGCAACTCCCCAGAAAGCAAAAGATTTGCCTTTAAGGTTTCCGCCATAGTGTTTTACAATTTTTGAGAAGACATAAGATTTTTGTTCATCGTTCACTTGCTCAGTAGCATTGATGATTTTTAAATCCATTCCGACATCTTCCGCTGTCGCGATAAGCGCCTTAACATCTTTAGGGAAACAAGATCCCCCGTACCCCGGGCCTGGATATAAAAAGTGTCCCCCGATTCTCTTGTCTGAAGAAATTCCTTTTCTCACTTCTTCAATATCTGCATTTGTTAAATCACAAAGGCGTGCGATCTCATTGATGAAAGAAATTTTTGTTGCAAGAAAACAGTTGGCTGCATACTTACTCATTTCAGCAGAAAGATTACTCATACCATAAATAGGATTACCCTGACGAACCAGAGGAGCATAAAGTTCTTCCATCGCCTTCATCGCCATATCATCCTGATGACCGATGATAACTCTGTCAGGTCTCATAAAGTCTTCAACAGCAGAACCTTCCTTTAAAAATTCAGGATTATTAACAAGGTGAAATTTCTTTTTTGTATTGTCGGCAATCAGCTTTCTAAGTTCAACAGATGTTCCCACTGGAACTGTTGACTTGATAACAACGATAGCATCATCAGCAAGATTTTTTGCCACTTCAACTGCGGCAGCACGAAGATATTTTAAATCTGCTCTTCCGTCATCAGCAGAAGGAGTTCCTACTGCAAGAAAAACAGACTGCGCATTTTTTACTGATTCATAGCTTGTAGTGAAATGAAGTCTCCCCGATTTAATATTTCGTTCAAGCAGCTCTGTAAGACCCGGTTCATAAATGGGAGATTTCCCGGCCTTGAGCATATCGATTTTTTTTGGATCGATATCAATGCAAGTCACATCGTGACCTATTTCAGCGAAACACGTCCCGCTTACTAATCCAACATACCCTGTACCAATGACTGAAACTTTCATTATTTCCTCACTCTCTTTACTTGTAATTTTCCCTCTACATTAGCATTACCTTCATTATTATGCTAAATTTTTACATGCTCAAAACTGTACTTAAATTTTTACTGGCCCTTGCATTATGCTATTGGCTTTTTACGAGTGGTAAACTGGATTTCTCATTGGTTACCAAATCATTTCACTCAGGGTATTTATGGTTGCTGGCCATCACCTTTTATGTCTTTCATATTCTCATCAACGCCTATCGTTTCAGAGTTATTCTCCTGTCAAAATCTAAAGAAAAAATATCGTACGTGAAGGTACTTTCTTTTGATGCAGTCGGTAGTTTTTTTTCAGTGATTCTTCCAGGATCTGTCGCTGGTGATGTAGTGAGATTTTTCTATTATAAAAAGATTGATCATACCTTAACTCCGCCTACCATTGGGTCTCTGATTATACTTGATCGTTGCATGGGTCTTTTAGGATTGATGTTATTGGGTGCAGTTATTTGCATAATCCAATTCAGTAGTATTATTGCTATAAATCCTGCGCTTATTTCTCTGATCTATACGAATATTATCCTGATGATTGGTGCTTCTTCGTTCATTCTTATTATTTTTTCTGATGTGATTCCTCAGGAATCATTTTTGGAAAATTTGTTGAATTACTTAAAAAAATGGCCAAAACTTTCATCGACCTTATCTGAACTTCTTTCCTTAAAAATCCCAATTTATGTTTTATTAAAAAGTTTATTCATCAGTCTTTTAAGCCAGGGATGTATTATCGGCTGCTTTTGGGCGCTGGCCTCTCCGTTTATTCCTGAATCAGTTTCTTTTTTAAATTTATTTACGATTATCCCCATTGGATTCATTGGTGCTTCGTTGCCGGTTGCACCCGCAGGACTCGGAGTCGGTCATTTATTCTTTGAAAGTTTATTCACTATGCTTCATGTAGAGCATGGTGCTTCTCTCTATAATCTATATTTTATTGTGAATGTGGTGGTTTGTTTATTGGGAGTTTTTCCCTATATGTTCATTAAGCATGACTTAAAAGCAGAAGAAAAATAATTATCTAAACTTTGCGGTTCATCTGCATATCCATCATCTTGGCATATTTCAAAAGAACATAAAGCGAATTAACGAAACAGATAATAAGTCCATAATGCCCGTCGAGAAATCCTCTTCGCAATATATAATCTTTAAAAAACTGCAGTGGTGGTCTGGTGACAAGCTTTATGATCGTTGCACGTTTACCTTTAGAATAAAGCGAAGCTGCTTCAATAGTGCTGAACTTATTCGTCTGTAAAATATGAGCTGAAATTGATTCATATGAATAATGGTGAAGGTCGCCGGAAATTTTTCCAACTGTACCTTTCACAGTCAAAGCATCATGCGGGTTATTTCCAACCCATAAGGCCAGATCTTTAGTTACCAGGCGAAGTTTAGTATCTGGATACCAACCACAATGTCTTACCCAAAATCCGTTATAGGCCGTCAGGCGGTTAAATTCATAACCATCATAAATAAATCCAGCTTTAATTTTTAAAATTTCTTTTTGCAATTTGCCGTCGAGAGCTTCATCTGCATCGAGTGATAAAACATACTCGTGAGAGGCCAGCTTTAAAGCAAAATTTTTTTGTTCAATATAGCCAAGAAATTTTTGCTCAACAAACTTCACATTATAAATTCCGCAAATATCGCGGGTCCTGTCAGTGGATAATGAATCAACAACTAAAATTTCATCCGCCACATGTTTTACTGACTCGAGACAACGAGCGATGTTTCTTTCTTCGTTCAATGTAATGATAACAACAGAAAGTTTAATCATGATGAAAACCTATCTGTTTGCTTGAGAGCTGCATGATGAGTTTAAAATCATCGTTCCATGGAAGTGCATGTTTCGATCGCATTTTTAAATTCGGAACGGCCCTTTTTAAAAAATAATCCAGAATCGTCGGCTCAGTTAAAACTGTCGTTTCCTTTAAGGCCTCGGGCACTTCACCTAGAGATGCAAACCATTTTACTTCAACTGCGGCGATATGCTTTAAAAGTTTTGGTGAATATTTTTTCGGGTTACCAACAATGGCAACGGCCGGTGCCATTGGCAATTCCCAGATATCATTCATACGAATGATTCTATTTTTCATCACAAGTGGATGAGTTCCATAATAATAATTAGTTTTGTGTTTTTTTGAATTCTCAGCGTCTTTCTTTAATTTTTCTTCAACTAAATGATCAGCATGATGAAACGAACTTTGAAAACGCATTTTCTGCTCGTAAGCAGACTGCTCTCTCACATGTCCATAATGATAAATACGGGCATCAGAATAAAAAACTTTTTTCTGATTCTGAAAACTCTGCCCATCCCCCCATGATTCCACCATCGAGTCTAGTTTGATAATTCTGATTTCATGCGGGTACCAATTTTTTGTAACAGCGATATGATGATGTGTGTGCCAAAAGTGCAGATAGCGAAACGAAATAGTATCAAATCCATTCTGTTCACAATACTCAATATCTTTTTTTAAAACTGCGTAGTCATCTTCATGGATCACTTCGTCGGCCTGAAGATACAATCCCCATCCACTTTTAATTTCAGCAGGAGATAAATCACTTTTTAAAAACTGTAAGGCCTTATTCGTTTCAACCGAAATGACTTTTCCGTCTTTTAAAGATTTGTCCCAAGTTGTATTGATTATTTTTACGAAAGGAAATTTTTCAAACTCAGCATTAGTCGTATCTTCACTATCACCTAAGGCGAAATAAACTTTCTCGGCAATAGGCTCCATGGATAAAAGACTCTCCTTGAAAGGAAAATCAAATTTTACACCATTTTTTAAAATGCCAAATCCATAAAGTTTAACTAAATTTGAAAATTTTTGTGGCATCGACGTGTCCGTAACGGATCCACTTGGTCTTGAAAGATTCAATCTTCAGAAGAAATTTTAATTCTTCACCTGGGTTTTTAAGCTTTCTGACTTTTTTACATTCTTTTTTCAAAATCCCGCGAACGTCTTTTGGAATTACACAAAGACCTTGCACTAAATAATTTTGAGTTTCGTAAGTCAAAACACGCCCAACGAAAATATCATCTTTAATGATTGATGGAAGCGACTCTCCTTTCGGAAGAGTAATTTTTTTATCGTGAAGCATATCGTAGAGTGTATCGAACCCTCTAAGATTTTTTCCTACGTATTCAAATAGAGAATAATTTACACCTGATAAAGATTTCGCCAGGAAATCATCAATAGGATTATTGATTAAATAATCAGAAATAACAGTGCGGGTTCCACGCATAGAAATGAATTGTAATACATACCATTCATTGAATGAGTTCATACGTGCTTCGAAATCATCATCGTCATCGTTCGCTTGACCTGTGATCGTGAAATACTCTTTCTTTGCTTCCAGCAATGTTTCGTAGTGAACGCCTTGAGTATAAATATCAAGCGCTTTCAGAAAATGTTCTTTTAACAGAGGGTGCATATAATCCTTTAATTGCTCGGGAAAAAACTATTCATCAGTTTTCAAAACTGCCAGGAACGCTTCTTGAGGAACTTCCACTGATCCCACCATCTTCATGCGCTTCTTGCCTTCTTTCTGTTTTTCCAGAAGCTTGCGCTTACGAGAGATATCTCCACCGTAACATTTTGCAAGTACGTTTTTACGTAAGGCCTTGATCGTTTCTCTAGCAACTATTTTAGCACCAATTGCAGCTTGAACTGCAACATCAAATTGCTGGCGGTCTATCAATTTCTGAAGTTTCTGCACCAGGTCGCGACCTTTGTAGAAAGAATTATCGCGGTGGCATATAATCGACAACGCATCAACCTTGTCACCATTCAATAAAATATCAACCTTAACCAGATCAGCCACAGCGTAATCTTTGAACTCGTAGTCCATCGATGCATATCCTTTAGTTAAACCTTTTAGTTTATCGTAAAAGTCAAAAACCATTTCTGAGAGTGGAAGATTATAAATAACCTGCACTCGTTCAGCAGTAATATACTTAATTTCTTTTTGGAATCCGCGGCGTTCTTCACACAAAGTAATCATGCGCCCGACATATTCATTCGGAACGTGAATTGAAAGTTCAACCATTGGCTCACTTACGGATTGTATTAATCCTGGATCAGGCATTTCACTTGGATTAGAAATTGTAATTTCTTCTCCATCATTTTTTAAAATTTTAAAACACAGTGAAAGCGCTGTTGAAATAAGTAATAAGCTAAACTCGCGCTCTAATCTTTCCTGAACAATGTTCATGTGAAGAAGACCTAAGAATCCACAACGAAATCCAAATCCAAGAGCAGCTGAACTCTCCGGCTCATGAGTAAATGAAGCATCGTTCAATGCAAGTTTCTCAAGAGCATCGCGAAGGTTTTCATAGTCAGTCGCTTCCACTGGGAAAATCCCGCAGAATACCATCGGTTTTACTTCCACATATCCCGGAACATTCGGTGTATTTTTTTTATCAGCGTGAACAATTGTATCCCCGACATTTACATCGCGAATCGTTTTAATCCCGCAGATAACCATCCCTACTTCACCTGCAGTTAATT
The DNA here is from genome assembly GCA_014376445.1 of Bacteriovorax sp. GTDB lineage: Bacteria > Bdellovibrionota > Bacteriovoracia > Bacteriovoracales > Bacteriovoracaceae > Bacteriovorax. The sequence goes on from JACMRM010000029.1 coordinate 21,316, forward strand.
CATCAACTTCAGTAAAAAACGGCGAGTTTACCGCAGTTTTTAAAACTTCGTATTCCATTCCAGCATTTTTTAAAAACACTTTATCTTTTCTTTTTAACGTTCCTTCAACAACACGAACGAGAATCACTACTCCCTGGTAGTTATCAAACCATGAATCGAAAATCAAGGCCTGAAGATCATTGTAAGGAGTCCCCACAGGACAAGGAATTCTTTTAACAATTTGCTCGAGTAAATTCTCAATTCCAATTCCGCTTTTTGCAGAAACTTCACAAGCATCACTTGTATCAATTCCGATGATGTCTTCAACTTCTTTTTTCACGCGTTCAACATCGGCGTGAGGTAAATCAATTTTATTAATGACCGGGATGATTTCCAGGTCATGTTCAAGGGCCATGTAGACGTTTGCTAGAGTCTGAGCTTCAACACCTTGAGAGGCGTCGACAACGAGAAGAGCTCCATCACATGAAGCTAAAGAGCGCGAAACTTCATAGGAGAAATCCACGTGCCCGGGAGTATCTATCAAATTAAAATAATAGGTATTGCCATCCTGCGCCTTATAAGGGATACGAACAGCCTGTGCCTTAATTGTGATCCCACGCTCGCGCTCTAAATCCATATTGTCGAGCAAACGATCCTTTTTTTCACGGTTGCTGACAGCTAGGGTACCATCCATGATACGGTCCGCGAGAGTGGATTTACCGTGATCGATGTGAGCGA
>JACMRM010000251.1 GCA_014376445.1 Bacteriovorax sp.
AAAAAAGGAGCTCATGGAGCTCCTTTTTTTAAATTAACCTTTTCTCAGGTTAGCGTATTTTTGGAAAGCCGGACGATCACTGATTGCTTTCATCCATGAATCAACATTCTTATATGAAGACATATCAAAACCAATCATCGGAGCGATGCTTACGACTGACTGAACGTTAAGGTCAGCGAGAGTAAAGGTTTTCCCGTTTAAATAAGTTTTTCCTTCCAGTGATTTGTTAAGCACTGTAAAAAGCTCAGGAAGTTTTTCCATGTTTTCATCAATCACTGTCTGAGATCTTTTATCTTCCGGTACAAAAACTTTCTGAATAAAAACCTGAATGATTGGGTCTTGAAGTTCAGAACTTGCCCAGAAACTCCATTGAGAAGAAACAGCGCGGTCTTCAACAGTTGTTCCGATTAATTCCGGTTTATATTTTTCTGCAATATAATTATTAATCGCCATTGATTCGAATAAATTAAATGATCCATCTGTAAATGCAGGAACTTTTCCATTAGGATTAATTTTTAAGAATGTTTCAGATTTATTTTCTTTTGTTTTGAAATCGATGTTTTTTAATTCGTAAGCAACACCAGCTTCTTCTAAGGCCCAAAGACATCTTCCAGCACTTGAGCGCGGAGAGCCATAAAGAGTAATCATGAGTAATTCCTTGTTGGAGGTTAATTTTAAATGAAGATAGCAGAAGTGATTGGTCCTCGTCTTGACTCTTTAAGTCTGAATTGCTTAAACTTATCTCAATGAAAAAACTAATTTATTCTCTCGCAGTTTTCTTGCCATTATCGCTTTTTGCCAGTGGACCTATTTCGCTTAATGGACAATTTATGTTCAAAGAAGTAACAGCAGCGGTCGCACGCGACACAGAGTTAGTTCCAAGTATGAATACAAAGCGCTTTAATGAGTTAGTCGCAGATCATTATGACTGCTACCTACGTGGTGATTTTTTCTACTGCCAGAAATTTCTGCACGGTGTTTTTATGCCAGAAGATTTAAAAAACGACATGAACATGCTTTGGGCCGGTAGATTTTTTGAGTTTATTGCTTCATCGAAAGCGCCATCAATCACTAACGAAAGTGAAGACCTGATGGAATGGGATATTTTTGACTACGCAAGGTTTGAAGGTTTCCCTGCCTCTGAATATCATTATTATCTTTTAAGAGGCGGGCCTGAAGTTCACAAGATTGTGATCAACTTCGGTTCAGGACAAAAATGGATGGTGATTGAAAATGAAAACAGAATTTCAATGTCGGTTCAAAGAACGGTGAGAAGTTCTAATTTAAAGTCACGCATTTTTGACCTTGAAGTATATTTCATACGCTCATCAAATTAATTTACTGCAATAGTAGAGTGCCGGGTAACTGGCACTCCACACCCAAAAAAATCTGTTCAATCCAAATGTCATAAAATTCCCGAGATGAAATAACAGCCCCGCACCTAAGTAGAAGACTGTCAGGTAAGGATGCGAGAGTACCAGTGGGAAAGTCAGCTCAAATAAAATCACAGACCAAGCTAGGATTTTTGCCGTTGTCGGGTCTTCGCATTTATTCACAATGAATTGCGGTGTTTTATAACTGGCCGATGAAACAAAGCCGTAAACAGCAGCGCCGTTACGCCATTTTTTCTGTTTTATTTTATAAAGGCCGGCCATGAAGTATGAGCTGATTACTTGCAAAGTAATGTACCACAAGACGGCCTTGCCAAGGAGCGGATGAATGAAGCCGATACAAAGACATAAAAGAATAATCAACGTTAGATAATCACTGCCGCCGTTGAATGATCCACGCCATCTAAGTGTGATGAGAAAAGTAGTTAAAAATAAAAAAACAAAAATAAAAATATAATGAGGGTATAAAAAAGCAAGAAGACCTATATAAAACCGCAGAGTCATCATTTCCATGAATCTTTTGGGTGTCATCGTCCAATCGAGGCCTTTAAGGATTTTTTCAGGAAGAAATAAATAGTCAGTGCGAAGCTCGCTCCATCTCCAGATTCCGTTGTCAGCAATACTTTCTTTCATCTTGATAAATTCAAGCGATTGAAAAAAAACAGCAAGCCCGATCAGACGTCCTACTAAAACAAGGGCATCATGAACTTCAGGCACTGGCTTCCTCCTCGTAGAGAGGTGAGACCAGAATGTCTTCCATAATTTCTGCTTTATCACTCACTGATGAAAGCTTGAACTGATAAATAAAATGGTCGTTATATTTTTTTCTTAAGGCATAGCTCACTAAGTTTTTGGTGATCTTGTAGGTCAGAGTATCCTGAAAGGCCGTCTGGTCATTGTGTTCACCGATATCGTGAATCAATGTCTGTATGTGAGACTGAGCTGCGAGAATAAGATTTCCCTGATTATTAACGAACAGTGTGGGAAATGTTGGCCTTGGCGTCTGATAAAGAGGCGCCCATTCACTGAAAGTTTCTTCATCAGATACTTTGGCGCGGAAAAATAGCAGGCGCGTCTCTTCAAAGTCATCATAGAATTTCCACGACGGAATAAGCGGCTTAATCAGGTTAATATATTTATTTTCTATTCCTTGTGAGGTCTTTTTAAACAGTGAAAAAGCAATGAGCAAAACAAAGTAGATAAGGACGCATAATAAGGCGATTAAAGAATTCACATTTTAAGTATAGGGATAAAAGACCGATAAATCTAGAAAACAGTACTGGAATAGTCTGCTTTTAAGGAAGATTTTTACCCTCAAAATGACATTCTCATTTCTTGGTTAGAATAGAAGTATTCAAACTTTATCACAGGAAGTGATTAATGAAATTATCAGGAATGATTCTTGTTTGCGCTGCTGTTCTTTCAACTCAGACAATCGCCTCAGAGGCCATAGGTTACTACTCATCAGGGAAATTAAAAGACGGAGACTCGATTATTGAAAGAGGAACTCTCATTCATAAACTCTTCATGCAAAGAGAACGTTTTTTCGGAACTCAGGTTATGCAGGATACAATCAGTGATGCTGCAGACTTTGTGAGACAAACTTATCCGGATGCTGAACAATTACAGGTCGGAGATATCGCCCAAAAAGGGGGCGGAGTTTTAAAAGAACACGGCAGTCACCAGAATGGTCTCGATGCTGACATTGTTTATTTGACTAAAAATAAAAAGCTCCAGTCCCAGACGGCCTTTTACTGGGAAGAAGAGTTTGTAAAAAATGGTGTCGTCAGCGACAATCTGGATCTGGAGCGCTCACTTAATCTTTTTAGATATCTTGTAACAACTCATCCGGTGGAAAGAATTTTCGTTGATGTGGCGATTAAAAAAGCTTTCTGCAAATACGCGAAGAAACATAATCTGCTTGCTGAGAAAGAATACGTTGAGGCCTTAAGACGCCTGCGAGTGGAAGACCTTCACACGAATCATTTTCATATGAGGTTAACTTGTCCGAAAACTGATATGTCTTGTAAAGCGCAGGCCGCAGTTCCCGCAGGATCAGGCTGCTAGTTAGAAACGGCACTCGATAAAGTTCTTTTCACCCTGAAGAGGACTTACCCCTTGAAGATCTTTTAACACTTTATTTTCATAGTGCAGGAATAAATCTTTTTCTGCTCCGACGTTCAATCCTTCTTCACTATAGACGATTTCGCCCTGATCATTTTCAACTTTTAGATAGAGCTTACCTTTTTTGTAAGAAGATTTTTCAACGAGAATGTCTTCGTCTTTTTGATTCTCTTTATACACGAGATAATTAGGGATTTCGTTTTCGCTGGATTCTTTATAAAAAAATCTTAAGCGGTAAACAATCCCATCAACTTTTTTATGAATATTCACAAAGCGCAGATCAACATTTTTCAATTTCTTTACTTCATTAATATACTGGTAACTCGAGTGCATTGATTTGCATACAGTGTCTTTTGAAAAGTCATTATGAACAGTCGCTGCTTCCTGTGGAATTTTTGAAAGATTTACATCGGGATTAACAGGAATGGAGTCAGCAGAGGTTGTCGAGCTATGAGAAGGTAAGGCTTCCGGAGCTTTTTTATAAGTTGAAAAAAGCAAGGCCCCGATAATCACAGCGATTATCAGGGTCCCGATATTTATCATCATTCTTTTTTTAGAATTCATTAAAACTTAGTACCAACGTTTGCAGCGTGTAGCTGGAGATGTTTTTTCTCCCCATCGAACTTCAACAATGTCGTTCGGGTGAGAAGACATTCTGTCAGCTGACATACGTTTCCAGAAGACAGCAAGATCAATTACAACACCGCCTCTATAAGCAATCGGACATGCGGCCTGAAGTTCAGCCTGAACATTTCCTTTTCCGTTGAAGATGTAGTTTGCATAGTTGTACACGTCACCATCAGTCAGTCTCATTTGTTTTGATTCTAAAAGTGCCTGTTGAAACTTTAAGTACATTTCTTTTAGAGCACCATCGCGGGCCGGAGTCGAATAAGCATCAAATTCTTCGTAGTTCATACATGCATTAGAGGTCTGCATTAAGTGAGTAAGGCCTTCGTTTACGTATGTAATACGCGCTTGAGATTCAATGCAAATTGCTGCGAATAATCTGGTTAATCTTTGTGATGATGATTCAGTAGTAGTTGCTAATTGTTTTCCTACATATTTAAAGAATGTGCGCGTGTCCATAGTTCTTGCAAGATCATACTGCTCATTAGAAGCACCAAGTTCTGCTGGGATCACCGAGGTCGGCTGATTTAAATGCTCAGGCCATTTGAATCTTCTAAATCCCCATGGATCGTTTGGAAGATTTTCGAATTCGCGATCTCTTCTTCTAAGAAGGTCACCGTGAGAAGCATGGTTTGCTTGAGTCGAGTAAATAACGTCGAAAGTTCCAACCGGGTTGATGCCTTTAATGTTGTAAGTGTGGCGGATGAATTTTCCGAATCTTGCCTGCATTTTATAAGTGAAGATTGATCCCGGAACGATTGATTTAATCGCTACAGGGAATGTATCAAGTCTTGTAAGGTTTTCTGTTCCCACTGAATCGCCAATTTCCGTAATCATGGCCACCAGACGTTTATTTTCTGTACCTGAATAATCGAACTTGTTTGATTTGTTGTTTAAAGTTTTGCTGACGTCGCGTGATCCAGATGGATTTGAAATCGCGAATGGAAGTTTGTGTTCGAAAGCAAACACTGCTCTTAGCGCGTAAGCTGTGTCGGCGCAGTCAGTGCTGATTCCGTAGTAGGGAGAGTTTCTATCGTTGAACATTCCTTCGCGAACAGCATTCGTTTGAATCCAGTTAGTAAATTCTTTTTCGTATTCAACAGTCCATGAATTTGTATCTTCCCAAACGGAAGCCTGAGCTGAGAAGCTTAAGGTAATTAGTAATGCAGATAAAAATGTTTTCATTAGTGAAGCTCCAACTTATTATAAGGTGATCGTTTTTAGACGCGGTCAGCGCAAAGGTCAAGCAATCATAATGAAAGCACGTGCGTTAATTGGCTTATTAGGGATACATATGAAAAAAAAATTTTTGATCACTGGATTCGAACCCTTTGACAAGGACACAACAAATCCTTCAGGAGATTGGATCAACTGGATGAACAGCAGAAATTCTTTTTGCAATCGCGAGATTTGCGGAGTAATTTTGCCAGTGAAATTTAATGGCGGATTTTCTGAATTCAAAAAATTTTATGATGAGTTTTGCCCCGATATGGTCATACTTACCGGCCTAGCTAAAAATCGCAAAGAACTTACTGTCGAGCGCATCGGCATCAATTGGGTGGACGCGAGAATTCCAGACAACGACGGCATCACGATCACATCGCAGAAAATTGATGTGAGCGGCCCTGATGCGCTTTTTACGACGATTGATATCGATAAGCTCATCTCGCTTGCGAATTCAGCTGGATGTGTCCTGAAGCTTTCTACGAGTGCTGGAGAGTATGTGTGCAATGAACTGCTTTATAAAGTTTTGTGTTACTTGCAGGATAAAAAAACTCCTGCTACTTTCATTCATCTCCCTGGTCTGGAAAATTACGATGGCACTTATCTTGCTTTGGAGACCATAGTCAATGGCCTTTAAAAAAGATGGGAGTCTTCATGAAATTTTTCTTACTACTAGCGCTGTTATTTTCAGTCGGTGCATTCGCTAAAAAACCTGCCCCTCTTCCAGTTGAATCGAAAGTCGATGTGGCCCGCTATGCCGGCAAGTGGTTCACGATTGCTTCACTTCCACAATTCTATACAAGCAAATGTACAGGTCAGACCGCAGAATACGGAGTGCTGAATGAAAAAGAAATCAGTGTTCACAATGTTTGTTTTGAAGAAAAAGGAAAAACAAAAGATATCAATGGATTTGCGACTATTCAAAACGCTCCGGCCAATTCAAAACTACTGGTACAGTTCGACAAGAAATGGACAAAGCTTTTTAAAGTAAAAGGCGACTATCAGATCATCAAACTTTCTGATAATTATGATTCAGTAATGGTGGGATCTAATGATCGTAAATCATTGTGGATCATGTCCCGCACGACTGCACTTGACCCGCAAGCCTTTCTTGATTATAAAAAACTGGCCAATGATTTAGGATTTTCTGTAATGCAGTTAAGAGATGCCAAATATTAATAATGGAGTAGCTATGAAAAACTTTTTAATTTTATTGTGTTTGATTTTTTCATTCAACGTTTTTGCTAAACAAGATCCACTGCCAACTGCTCAAAACGTAGATGTCGCTCGCTATATTGGGAAGTGGTATACGATCACATCACTGCCACAATTTTTTACGCGAAAATGCGAAGGGCAGACTGCCGAGTATGGAATCCTCAGCGAAATGGAAATCAGTGTGCAAAACACATGCATCAAGAGCAACGGAAAAACTGATGTTATTTATGGGGCAGGAACAATTACGGATACTCCCAACAATGCACGTCTTTCAATCCAATTTGAAAATTTCTGGCTGAATCTTTTTAAAATAAAAGGTGAGTATGTCATCATTAAATTAAGTGAAGGATACGATAGTGTGTTAGTTGGATCAACAAACCGTAAATCATTATGGATTCTTTCACGCACTCCAAGCATTGATCCTGAAGTGTTAAATGATTATAAAAGACTCGCAAAAAAAATAGGATTTCCAGTAGATAAACTCGAAGATTCAAAATATTAGACAATCAATAAAACGTTCTTCACAATAGGAGAATGAAATTTGTTTTCCTTCTCCTATTGTTATTCATAGTTTCACTTCCTGTTTTCGCAAAAATAGAAATCGAGCCATACCGAAAAAAATATTTCTGGGATAATTCCTGGAATGACGCCATTTCAAATGAGATCGATCAAAAAATAAATAACGATATGATTACTGAATATATCGATCAGGACGATCTGATCTCGCTCGGCTGTCCGGGGTTTAATTCAGCAGATGCCGATTCAAAAAAGGATTTCTGGATAGTTTTTCTTTCAAGTTTAGCGAGAGCTGAAAGTGCATTCAATACAAAAGTGAGATCGCGTGCGCCGAAAGGGGGACATGGAAACTACGGACTCCTTCAATTATCAAAGGCCACAGCACGCGAGCAATGCGGGATTAATGATCCAAAAGATATTGCAGACCCAGCTATGCATCTTCGTTGCGGAGTAAAACTTTTAGCGTGGCAGTTAAAAGGTGCACCAGTAACGGAAACAAAATTCCTAAGGCCCGACCTTAAAGGCCAGCTGTTCGGAAAATATATTTTATTATGGGGCCCGCTTAGGCAAAACGATAAAAGAGGAAGAGCACTGCTCGTAAGCTGGTTTAAAAAACATCTGGATCAAATGCCTTTTTGTTCTATTAAAGCAGAATAAAAAAGGCCACCGCAATGGCAAAAACTATCTTTTAACTAATTGCTTAAAATCTGACCATCTCGATGCCACAAGAATGACATAAAGAACTGCTGTAAAAAGCGCCAATGGAATTCCTGACGGCTCAGCAAAAAAGTGAATCCCTAAAATATTAACAATGATTGGCCCGAGAAGAACGATCGCTGCATTGACATACACTCCGCTTAGAAGCAGAAGTCCTGCAATCAACTCGCATAGCATGGCCAGCGTAAGTAAATATCCAGTCGCTATAAATCCAGTCATGATTGTCACCATAAGAGGCGGCTGTGGAGGCATAGGGATAAATCCGTGACCCATAAAGGCCATCATCACTCCGTTAGCTCCAAAGATTGTAAACATTAGACCTAGAATGTAGCGCGATGCCATTGCAACTTTTGAAAACATATTTTCATCCTTGATAAAAGTGGTGCTATGATAATTTAAACATAAAAACCTTATTATTTAAAGGACGCAAATTTATGAAACTATTTACGCTTACGATGACCTTGTTACTTTCAGTATCCCTTCACGCTGAGACAACAACAACTACAACGACGACCACCGTTGTAGAGACTACGAAGAATGATGATAAACCAGTTAAGAAAGATGACGGAAAAGTTATTCAGGCCGCAAAAAATGTTTCAGGTGAAACAAAAAAAGTATTGAGAAAAATCGGTCGTGCATCGATGGATGGAGCCTGCGAGTTAAAAAGTAGCAAAGCAGAATGTGCCAAGCAAAAAGCTAAGCATGGCGCTCTTAATAAGAAAGAAGAAATAGAAGGTGTAAACGGAAACTAGAAGAACATCTCAATCACTTCTTTAGAATAAAGAATTTTTTCATTATCCGCCGCTGCTTTAGGGTGGCGGTCTGGATGGATCATACGGGTAAATGAATCAATCTCAGGATTGAAAATAAAATTCAGCAGAACTTTCGTCCACGAATTATAGCTTACAAGATTGTCATAATATTCAGGTGCAAGTTTTTTTACTTTCGGTTGATTGATCCACGCAACATTCATGAAGTCGTGGTGCTCGTTGTGGTACCCCATATTGAAACAGAGCTTATTAAGCGGTCCGTAGTAGCTATATGTCTCTTGCCCTTCTTTTGTAATAAAGTGCTCTTGAATCCATCGTCCGCCTAACGGGTGAAGTCCCAGTGCAAATAAAGTTGAAAGAAGAAGATAAACTAAGGCCATCGGGCCCACGTAAATAAATAGAGCAACATTTATTGCAAGATTCACAACAACATTGGCAGTTGTCCACATGTTGAGTGGTTTATAGAATTGAACTTTTAATGGACGAAGCGCTTGAGATACAGAAAAGAACATTAACCATGTTGCTTTTTTTATAGCAGAATTTCCAACAAGATTTCCTTCTCTGTAACTTGTAATGTCCGGGTCGTATGAATACTCACCTAAATGCTTGTGGTGAATCATGTGATATTTTCTAAAACCCATTGCCGATGGAAGAACTAAAGGGAAGTCACAGACAAGTCCCATGATTTTATTTCCAAATGAAGTTTTTAAAACCACATTGTGAGTGCATTCGTGAATCATAACGTAAAGAGAGTGGTTGGCGAAAGCTCCAACAACATAAGCGATGATAGCAATTAACCACCATGCCTGGTTGCGAAGAGAGTAAGCAATAGCGAATTGAAATGCGACAACGAGAACAATATATAAAGCAGACAATCTGTACGGCCCGTAAAGATCTCTAATCTCCGGATGTGCAGCGATAATCTCACGGCGTCTGCCGATGTGATGATTGGGGCCTGAGTCTTTAATGAAGTCGCGTTTCTGTGTCATATCGGCCAACAATAGCGCACTTCACTCTGTTTTTAAATGGTCTTTCACAAAAGAATTACTGGTTAAGTTACTCTTTTTTCATATAGGCACAAAAATCTGGTCTTGGTCCGACCTTTGGATGGTTACGGCAGGTATCCGGGCGGATATCGTATTGAGTGCAGCGTTTATTTGAATCAAGGAAGAAGCAAGTTGAATCGGATTTTTGTGTCAGTGTGAATTTTTCTGTGGAGGCCGTATATCTTTGGACGCCAGGATGTTTGAGCGCATCTTTGATTTGTTCTTTCAATGTCATTTCTAAATGAAACTCAGCTAGGATACCTAGACGGATGAGATCAGAGGTTTTTACTTCGACCGGCATATAACAGCAAAGGCCTTCGCACGAATCACACATGCCTTTCTTGTAAAGAGTCCAGCGGCTAAAATCTTTTAGGTGTTCTTCAATTTTTCCCGGTGTGTTTTTTTTACTCATCTTCCAGGCATCTTATAAAAGTGTTTGCCATTTAGAAAGACTGGGATTAAATTTCGGTAATTATTATCAACAGCAACTCAACTGAGAAAAACAAGATGGACGAAGATCCCAAGTATTTCACATTAAAAAACTCAGTGGAGAAAATGTCGGCTTAATTTCCAACCTCTATCCACTTAAGATCCACCTATGAAAAATAAAATGGTGCTTAAATGGAAACTTCTACACTTTTGAATGATGACTTCTCTTTAGAAAACTTGCTCGACAACTGGCAGGTCCTTACTAATGCGCAACGTGAAGACGTTTTTGCAATGCTTGGGCGTATTGATCAGGAAGAGCTTTTTATCAACTTATCTTCCGATTATCAGGCCGAACTGTTTGAAGAAATTCCGCACGCAGAAAAACGCTCATGGATTCGTCTTTTAGCTCCTGATGATATCGCCGATTTAGTTCAGAACTTAAATGAAGAGTCTCAGGCAGCGGCACTTAGATATTTAGACTACGCAACTCTGGTTGAAGTAAAAGTTCTCATGGCCTACGCTGAAGATGAAGCGGGGGGATTAATGAACTCGCGCTTTGCACGTCTTCGTCCGGAGATGACTGTAGAAGAAGCAATCAGATATTTAAGAGCGCAGTCGAAATCACAAATTGAAACCATTTATTACGCTTACGTTTTAGACCGCACTCAGGTTCTTCTTGGTGTTGTTTCTCTTCGTGAACTTTTCCTGGCAAAAAATCATTCGACGATTCAGGAAATTATGAACACTGATCTCGTCACTGTTTTACAGGATGAAAATCAGGAAAGTATTTCTCAGACTTTTTCTAACCATAATTTTTTGGCGATACCGGTTGTCGATGAAAATTTAGTTATGAAAGGGATTATTACTGTTGATGACGTTGTTGAAGTACTGGAAGAAGAAGCGACAGAAGATATTCATAAAATGGGGGGGATGGAAGCTCTCGGCGAGCCCTATTTAGATATTAGTTTACCAGCGATGATTAAAAAGCGCGCCGGTTGGCTTATGGCCCTTTTCATTGGGGAAATGTTCACTGCAACGGCAATGAGCCATTATGAACACGATATTGCTAAAGCAGTTGTACTCGCACTTTTCATTCCACTTGTTATCAGCTCCGGCGGTAATTCAGGCTCTCAAGCAACAACACTTATTATTCGTGCCATGGCATTAGGCGAAGTCCGTTTAAGAGACTGGTGGCGAGTCATGTCTCGTGAATTAGTTTCAGGATTAAGTCTCGGAATTATTCTTGGATCAATTGGCTTTATGAGAATTATTCTGTGGCCTGGACGTGAAGTTCTCTATGGTGCTCATTATGTTTTAGTCGCTCTCAGTGTGGCGTGCAGTTTAGTAGGAATTGTTTTGTGGGGAACTCTCGCAGGATCTATGCTACCATTTCTTTTAAGACGCCTCGGTCTCGATCCGGCCACATCATCTGCGCCATTCGTGGCAACATTGGTGGATGTAACAGGATTAGTCATCTATTTTACTGTGGCGAGCCTATTTCTAAAGGGGATTTTGCTATAAGCAAAGTGTTCGAATTCACAAAAGAAACAGTGCATTTTTCAGATTAATTTTTTTTAATCTCTTTTAAATCTTTTATTAATTTCAACATGTGATTATAGTTTTAAGAAAAATAGCAACAAAGACATTCACTTCGAATGACTTTAATCATACCTACTAGGAGATCTCAGATGAAAAACGCACTTTTAATCGCTCTTGCACTTAGTTCAGTTACTGCTTTCGCTGGCGGAAAAGCATCTAAAGCAGAAAGAAAAGCTGCTATGGAAGCTTGTAAGTCAGAAGGAACAGCTAAAAAAGCAATGAAGTCTTGTGTAAAAGCAAAACTTGCTGCTCCAGCTACTGCTGAAACTACTGCTCCAGCTACAAAATAATTTTTGTCTTAAAAACAATAATGAAAAGAAAGGCCATCGAAAGATGGCCTTTTTTATTTCTGCTTTATTTACTAGATTTAGCGATCAAGATCATTCCAATTAAAATCAAAATTCCTCCAGCTATTTGAATCAATGCTAATTTTTCACCGAGAAAAAGACTCGCGATTAAAACTCCGAACAATGGTTCTGTCGTACTTAAGATTGAAGCTTCGCTGGAAGAAATTCTTCGAAGGCCTGCGAGAAATAATGTCATGGCCATGAGTGAGCAGATGATGGCCATGCTGAAGATAAGAAGAGTGTGATTCGTTAAAATTTCCGCTGGTCTTGCAAAATCGTGAAAGTGAATCAGTGATAAACTAACACCGGCGCCGAGCTGGACATAAAAAGAAGAAGGCATTGCTGGAATATCGTTCAGATATTTTCGTGAATACATAATATAAAGCGCATAAAAAAATGCTGATCCGATACCATATAATAAAAATTGAGGTCGACTTATTGCCCATTCGCCCCATACTAATCCTACCATTCCGAATGTCGCTACGATGAGCGCGTAGACTACGAGTTTCTCCAAGCGTTCTTTTAAAATAAATTGTGAGAGCACCGCAACCATTACTGGATAAGTGTAGAGCAAAAGAACTGTGAGTGAAGCTGAAAGTCCGGTGAGTGCCATGAAAAATAAACTTGAAAAAAGGGCATAGCCAAAAATTCCCAGCAGGATTGATGAGAGAAGGTGAAAACGATTCAGTTTCAGTGATTTTGGATTTGTGAGTAAAATGATCAAACCTGTGAGGATGGCAGAAATAGAGTAGCGGAGTGCTAATAATTCTCCGGGAGCAATTGAATTTTCAAATGCTTTTTTTCCAAAAAATCCCAGAGTACCGAAGCAGGCACCTGATAAAATAATTTGGATAAATCCTAATTGGCGTGAAGTGAGTTTTTCAGACATAAGATAAGGTTATCAGTTTTTAATTTTTTCTAAAACATCTAAAAGTGCCTGTGGGATATTTTGTTTCATCCAGTGAAAGTTCAGGTCTTTTCTAATTTGATTGTTAACAGTTTCTTCAGCAGCTGAAAAAATATGTTCTCTGTTTTCAAGAAGGGAAGTGTTTGATGAGCACGACATGCCATTGTCGTCGGAAATTTGGGGATTAAATCCAAGGCAGCCATAAGGCTTGCTCGATCTTGAAAGAGAGCATCCGAGAGCACCGTTATTGAAAAATGGACAGGTATAAGTTTTTCTGAAACCTGAGGCATTTTTTTTACCGGTATAAATTTCTACATTCAGACGGTAATTTTTAATTGTTTCATTCAAGCGGTCTTTGAGAGATTGAAGCTCTTCATTGTTAAATTTTTCAATTTTAAGTCCTGCCAGAATCTCCAGCGCTTCAATTGGAGTGATGAGCATTGAATTGGCAGCTTGAGTGCAGCAGGTACCGGGGCAGGTAAAACAATGAATCGTTTTGCCTTCCAGCACCTGCATTTCGCGGACGAGTTCCTGTCTTCTTTCAAGGGAAGAAGGAAGATGGTTGTCAGCGTAAATACTGTTTAGGTAGCTGCTAAGATGATTCATAGTATGGCTTTTTTATCATGCCCCCTTGTGCAATACAATCGGGACAAAAAATTGCGCACCCCGTTTTCTTTACAACTTTTTATTGAATATACTTTTTTGGGTCTATAAAAGTAATTGCTAAAAGTGAGAAGCAAATTGCTTTTACTTTGAATGTTTAATTGGAGTCTTATGAAAAATGCTATGCGCACGATTTTTTGTTCTATTGCAGTTTTGGTCTCTGTTTCAGCTCACGCATGGGATGCTCCGGAAATTCTGGAGGACGCTTGTTATGACGGCTGTACTGAAAAGATGGATACAATGTATAACAATTTTTTAAAGACTCCTACTGCGCCAAAGTTTGTTCCGGGAATGTATTCGGGAGAGTGTAATCATCAATCCACTTCACTTGATCCGGATACAACTCATTACATAGGAATGCTTTTAGATACAGATTCAAAAGGGGCCTTCATGTCGCCAGTACTTCAATTTTTTGGAGACAGTAATGATATGGCCGACTGGTCTCTTGCTGATGCGAGAAGAGAAATGTCTCCGGACTGGAGAGATGCAGGAAGAATATCATGGCATCCGACTTCGGCCACTGCTGCCGTTTTAGATAATGAGGGATACCCGGCCCTAGTTTACTGGGCACGTCAGAACGTTGAGACGAAGGAAATTTATTTTCTTGCATGGTTAAGAGGCTTTTCTTACGCATTTTGTACATTGAAACCAAATGTAGATGGACTTCCATAGTGAAAATTATTTTTATCTTTGTTTTTATCTTTGTTTTAATTTTTTCTTATAATCTTTTTGCCAAAGTTTATATTTCTGAAGGACAGAAGTTTACGATTGAAAAGCTCTACGAAGGTAGCGATGTCATCTGGGGATTTGATTTTTTAAATCCCAAAATGGCGGATGAAATGATTTTTAGTGAACGAAACGGAAAATTAAAATATCTGGATTTAAAATCGCTTAAATCATCTGATATTGCTGGTGCACCGAAAGTTTTTATTGAATCGCAGGCAGGATTACTCGATGTCTATATTGATCATAAAACTGAAGATGTTTATCTGACTTACTCGGATCCGGATCCAAAAGGTGCGACAACAAGTTTGTTTAAGGGAAAATTATCGGCCGATAAAAAATCGTTAACAGGTTCCAGATTTTTTCAGGCACAGGCCTTTTCATCAGGCGGCGAGCACTTCGGCTCGCGCATCGCTATCGATAAAGGCGGATTTATTTTTATGAGTGTCGGTGAAAGAAATAAAAGAGAGCGTGCTCAGGATCTCACTACACATCAGGGGAAAGTGCTGCGTTTAACGAAAGAAGGTATGACACCTGCTGATAATCCGTTTGTAAGTATTAAAGGCGCCTTACCTGAAATCTGGAGCCTGGGTCATCGCAATCCACAGGGGCTCATTTTTGATCCGGATGGAAATCTTATTGAAGCAGAATTCGGGCCACGTGGTGGTGATGAAGTGAATCTTATAAAGAAAGGGTTGAACTATGGCTGGCCAGTCATTACATTTGGAAAAGAATACTGGGGGCCATCCATTGGCACTACCGAGAGAGTAGATATGGTGCAGCCGGTATTTCATTGGGTGCCATCGATTAATCCTTCAGGGATCATGATTTATACAGGCACTGTGTTTCCTAAATTTGAACGAAATCTTTTTTTGGCAACCCTCAATCATGGGCACTTACACCGCGTCGTAATGGATAAGAACATGAAAATGATTAAAGAAGAAAAACTCCTTGATGATTTGGGGGAGCGTTTTAGACAGGTAAAAACGGGCCCTGACGGACTGATTTATCTTTCAACTGATAGCGGTAAAATTCTCAGACTTAAGACCGTTAAATAACGAGGGTAACCCGGGGTTAGACATTAATAACCTTTTTCGTTAGACCATGCTTAGGCTTTCTCAATCTTCCAATGACAAAACTTTAAAATAGGCAGAAAATAGTAGAAATTTAAAACTACTATTCGAGGCAATGCATGGCCGTAACCATCACAAGAAATCCTAATTTATCTAAATCGGGAAAAAATATTTTCTTTGATAACTCTATCAAAAAAGAATTCGGAAGCAACTGGTTCACAGGATTATCGCCTGGAAAATGTCCCGGATTTGATCACGAAAGAAATTGTCTTGTGGCCCTTCCATTGCTTAATTTAGAAATTTGCACACGTGAAGACATTCTCGATTATTTTAATAACTCGTGGACACTTACTGAACTTTTATTTCAAAGTTTAAAAACAGAAGAAGCTTATATTCGCCCTCCCTATCATGGGCTTCGTCACCCACTTATTTTTTACTACGGTCATCCGGCCGTTTTATACATCAACAAACTTCGCGTTGCCGGTTTTCAAAATGAACCGATTAATATCTATCTTGAAAAAGTTCTGGAAATAGGTGTTGATGAAATGAGCTGGGACGATATGTCCAAAAATGAAATGCACTGGCCGAAAGTATCCGCTGTCCGCGAATACCGACAGACTGTTTATGATTTTATTATCGACCTGATTAAAAATCATCCTGACCTCGATAAAAAAGGAATATTCACACCAGATTCAAAATGGTGGGGGCTTCCTATGGGATTTGAGCACGAGAAAATTCACTTTGAAACTTCAAGTGTACTTATGCGCGAACTTCCCGTGGAGTATGTTGAAACACCAAAATTCTGGCCACCGCTTCATCCCTCAAAAAATGCACCTTTGACTGTCGTTAAAAATGAATGGGTAAAAAAAACTGGAGAGACTGTGACGATCGGGAAGCCGGTAAAAACTGAATCTTACGGATGGGACAACGAGTACGGACAAAGAAAAGTTGCGATTAGAGATTTCGAATACACAAAAAATCAGATTACGAATCACGAATTTCTGGATTTCGTTTCAGTTGGCGGATATGCCAATGATAAGTACTGGGCAGAAGAAGGTTTGTACTGGAGAAAATATAGAAATACAAAACGCCCTACATTCTGGGTTGCAACAGGTCCTGAAGGATCTCACCAGTATGAACTGAGAACTTTATTTGAAATGATTCCTCTTCCCATGGCATGGCCGGTAGAAGTTAATTTCCATGAAGCTGTAGCTTACTGCAATTGGAAAACTGACCTCGATAAAACAAAATTAAAATATCGTCTTTTAACTGAAGCAGAGTTTGTTGCCTTAACTCCCAAATCAAAAGATGCTGTTTTACAAAAAGCGCCTTTGGGAACTTACAAAGCATTTTCTAATTTCCAGAATAACTATAAAGAAAATTTTAATTTTATCTGGTCATCAGCTAAAGATGTTACTCCTGAGCTGTATGGAAATACCTGGCACTGGCTGACAGATCAATTCAATCCACTCGAAGGTTTTGAAATCAATCCACTGTATGATGATTTTTCTACTCCATGCTTTGACGGTAAACACCAGATGATCCGAGGCGGCTCTTTCATGAGTTGCGGGCACGAAGCAAGTTACTGGGCACGCTTTCACTTTCGTCCGCATTTTTATCAACACTCTGGTTTCAGAATGGCCGCGACTCTTGATGGCTCTGCTGACAATGGAGCGACACTCTTATTAAAAGCGAAAGAGTATGTTCACCCGAGAAGAATTAATGTTCTTGATCAGATGAAGTCTGGCACTGACTGGTGGAAAAAAATTGATCAACCGCTGGAGCTGTCTCAAAATGAAATGAAGTCACTGATGGAGCAGACTGAAGCCCAGGTTTTAAAATACATGGCCGACATGCCGTCAAAATCCCCAATGGGAGAGGCCCATGATCCGGGGGTTAATGGATTAAAAGAAAATTTTTCAATACCATACCAAACAACTAAAAACTTTCCAGCTCATCCTGAAAATTATCAAACATTGATGAAAACTATTTTCGAAGACATGGCAAAGTATTCTCAGATTCCTGGACATCCTGGCTTTGCGGCATACGTTGCCGGGGCAGGAAATTTTATTTCCAATACCGCTCAGATGATTGCTCAAACGTTGAATCCATTTACCGGCCATTACATGATGGCGCCGGGACTTGTGACACTTGAAATGGAAGTCATCAAATGGTTCCAGACTTTAGTTGGTTACGATGAAGTTTTTTCACAAGGGTTTTTAACGACAGGAAGCTCATACGCGACGATGAGTGCGCTCTCAATGGCAAGAAAAGAAAAACTTTCAGGTTATGATTATTCTAAAGTCACTGCCTATACTTCAAGCGATGCTCATCACTGTGTGGCCAAAGCATGGGTGATATTGGGATTCAAGAAAGAAAATCTTCGTTTGATTCCTTTGCGTGATTTTAAAATGGATACAAAATTATTGTCCGTCCAAATTGAAGAAGACACTGCCCGTGGATTTAAACCGTTCTTAGTCGTGGCCACCTTAGGCTCAACAAAAACCGGTTGTGTTGATTCACTTCAGGAAATTCTTCCTATCGCTAAAAAAAATAATTTATGGTTACATGCTGATGGTGCTTACGGTGCTCTTTTTATGCTGACTGAAAAAGGGCGGTCAATATTAAAAGGAATTGACCAGGCAGATTCGATAGCGCTTGATCCCCACAAAGCTCTTTCTATTCCTTACGGAACAGGATGCTTGCTTGTAAAAAATAAAGACCACATGCTGTTTGATTATTTATCAGATGATTCATACATGCCGCCTCGTCCGATTGATCAGGTGGACTACGCTGATCTAACACCTGAGCTCTCTAGAGACTTCAGAGGTCTTCGCGTATGGCTTCCACTAAAAACATTAGGTGTCGGCCCATTTCAGTTAAACCTTGAAGAGAAATTAAAATTAGCTGAATGGTTAACTGATGAAATCTCAAAAATAAAAGAGTTGGAAATTGTTTCAAATCCTGAACTGACGATTCTGACTTTCGCCCACAAAAAAGGCGATGATGAAACGAAGAAATTGATGGAGAAGATCAATAATAAAGGAACATTATTTTTATCATCGTGTTCTATTAATGAGAAAGTGGTAATTCGGTTTTGCCTTCTTGGTTTCAGACTTCATTATGATCGCTTACAGCAGGCCGTAATAGAAATTAAGACGATGGTATAATCATGATCAGCAAGTTTAAAGAAGCTTTTTTCCAAAGCACAAAACATATTCACATGAATAACGGTGGTCTTGCTCCAATTAATAAATTTGCCCGCGACAGAGTTACATATTGGAACAATCGTTTTTATGAAGAAGGTTTTTTTACTGATCTTGAATACGTTGAAGATATAAAAATGTCCCGTATTCACCTGGCAAAACTTATTGGTTGTGATAGTACTGAGATCGCTTACTTTCAAAGCACAGCAAGTGCCGTCAGTCAGCTTTGCATGCAGTTTCCGCTGGAAGCAGGTGACGAAGTCATTACCTGGGCCGAAGAATATGGTTCGCATTTGTTTCCCTGGCAGGAAGCATGCAAAAGAAAAAAAGCTCATTTGGTTATGGTAAAATCGCCTGAAAATCTTTCGGCTCCTTATCAATTGCTTGTAGAAAAAATCACGCCTAAAACAAAAGTCATCGCGATTTCATGGGTGCAGTTTTTAACAGGTGCACGTACTGATCTTGAAGCTCTGGGTAAAATTACGAAAGAAAAAAACATTTTTCTTTTCGTAGATGTCATTCAGGGGCTTGGACTTCATCCTTTCGATATGAAGAAATGGGGAGTGGATGCCATCGCAAGCGGCTGCCATAAGTGGCTTTTTAGCCCGATAGGTGTAGGTTTCCTGGCGCTTGATCAAAAGCACATGAAGATGATTAGACCGCACAATATAGGAGCTTATACTTTCGGAACTTGCGATGATCCGACGGATTCAATATGTGAGCCTAAATTAGATGCTCTTAAATTTGAAGCAGGATCAAAACAGGTTTTAGAAATTACGGCACTTGGGGCTTCAGTTAAATTTATTAATGAAATAGGTGTTGCTGATATTGAAAAAGAGACCCTAAGACTTGCAACGCTTCTTCGCACTGGTCTCGAAAAGAAAGGCCATAAAATTCACTCACCTTATGAATTAAGTAATCATCAGACCGCAATGGTAAATTTCATTCCTAAAGATAATACTATCGAAGCACTTCGCTCCATTAATTGTAATTTTGCAATCAGAGGGCCTGGAGTCCGCTTGAGTCCAGCTGCATTTACAACTGACGCTGTTATTGAAAAAGTCTTATCAGTTCTATAAACTAGTTTTATGAAGATACTGGTTTTAGGCGGAACACGATTTTTCGGAACTCATCTGGTGAAATCCCTTATTGAAGAAGGGCATGACACAGCTTGGGTTTATTCACTTGTATATAGATTTGAAGCACTTCAGGACTACTTAATTAGGCTCATAAATACATATCTTACCTAACTTGTGCCTGCGATTTTTGACAAGTTTCTAACTGTGCACTAAATATAATCTTTTTAATCCTTAAGTTTATT
>JACMRM010000252.1 GCA_014376445.1 Bacteriovorax sp.
ATGATTCACGTAGTGGCAATTCTTGAAATGTCACTTTATACCTCGTTGAATTTTGGGTTTCATCTTCGAAATTGCTCTAAATGAAACTTGAACCAAAAGACGCAAGAAAAGCTTCATCGAAGAAAGAAACGATTTTATTAAAATTCTTCTACGACAAGAAAAACGATTCGACTAGCTCAATGTGTAAAAAAGATTAGAATTCGAAACTTAAACGCGGCACGAAGGCCAATCCGCCGATATAATGCTGAGGATTACCGAAATACTGGTGGTATTCGGCCATTAAATCAATGCTATTTTTCCCAACTAAATAAATTCTTAGGCCTGCTCCAGGAATAAGTCCGACAATAGTTCCTTCATTGATTTTAACGGAAGCTTCTTCACCTTGAAGGTTGACGTAGCGTCTTCTAAGTCCATAGTCTCCAATAGAAACCGACAAACCACCGACCCACTCAAACTTGTTAGATTGCATGATAGGAGCATGGTAATTGGCAAATATACGGTATTGAACTATGCGGATGTTGTCCGGTATGGTCTGTCCGGAAGTGTCGCTTAAGAGCTCCATTGTAAAGCCTGCCTGCACACGTCGATTCATGTCGCTTACAAAACTAAGTCCAGTGATCGTTGAGCCGTTATCCAGATTTGTATTAACCTTTTCGTAGCGTGAGTTCAGGTAACCGAAGGAAAATTGCAGGTATTTCTTCAAAGGTTCTTCGAAGTAAACGATCGCCAGTGTTTCAGTATCATTTTGGGTTTTTTCAGCGATGATGACTTTTCTATCATCGATTCTTTTTTCTTCTACTTTTAATACCTCTGTTTTTGGTGCAGCTTCATCAAGTTTCAGCTGACCGTCCTGAGGGTTGGTTTCTTTGATAACGATAACCGGTGATGGTTCAACTGGAACGATGACAATAGCAGATGTTGCTTTTTGCTCTACCACTTTTTTCGACTGTTTTTTTGCATCTTTTTTAGTTGTAGCATCAACTGACTCAAGAGATTCAGGTTTTACTTCAACGGCATCAATTTTAATTATTTCTTTCGGTTCTTCTTTTACTGCGGGCCTCTGGCCTTCGGTAATTTGTCTGCCCCCTGGGTCTTCAACACTCAAAGGCGTGCTCTCGATCACTTCCTGAGCGTGAAGAGTTGTTACAGATAGCAGCAAGATCCATCCTAGAAATTTCATGAGCACTCCTTAAAGTACACCGATTGTTTTTTTAATATCTTTTATTAGAGACTGAGCATGAGGGCGGACGCGGGCAGCACCTTCTTCAAGAATCAGATCGATTTTTTTTGTATCTGCCATAAGAGCATTGTATATTTCGCGCGGATCTTTCAGCATTTCGTTCAGAACTTTTAGAAGATCAGCTTTCGCTTCTCCCCAACCGATTCCTTTTAAGTATCTGGTGCGAAGATCTTCTGCTTCTGCCGGTGTCGCGAATGTCTGATAGAAATCATAGATCAGCGAATCATCAGGATTTTTTGATTCCGTCGGTCCACTTGAATCCGTCATAATTTTATTAATTAATTTTTGCAACTCTTTTTCCGTTGAAAAAAGCGGGATGTGATTATTGTAGCTCTTGCTCATCTTTCTTCCGTCTAAACCTGCCAAAAGTTTATTTCCTTCTGCTACGATGGCCTCAGGAGGAGTAAGAATTGAGCCTTTGATTTTGTATTTTGAATCGGGAGATTTCTGTCTTAGCTTTTCGTAATCTTTTACATAAATACTGTTAAATGAGTGAGCAATATCACGGGCGATTTCGATATGCTGAAGCTGGTCTGCTCCGACAGGAACGACGTCAGCACTTAGAATCATGATATCGCATGCCATGAGAACGGGATAAGAAAATAATCCCATGTTCACGCCAGCATCTTTATCGCGGCTTTCTTTTTCATTTTCCTGAACCATTGCTTTGTAAGCATGAGCTCTGTTCATCAAACCTTTACTTGTAAAACAATTCACGATCCAGTTCAGCTCCAGAATTTCCGGAACATCACTTTGTTTGTAAAGTGTGACTGACTTTGGATCAAGACCCATGGCAAGCCATGTAGCGGCCACTTCATAAATATAATTTTTTAAAACTTTTGCATCGTGAACATTGATGAGTGAATGATAGTCGGCGATAAAATAATATGAGTCATACAAACCAGAGTTAGCCATTTCAATAGCAGGTTTGATGGCACCGATATAGTTACCTAGGTGGGGCATCCCCGTGGGCTTTACGCCTGTTAAGCAGATTTTTTTAGACATTATTTCCTTCTCTTGAGAACGCTTTAATCTTAGACAATTTTAAGCATTCTAAAAAGGAGAATCTGATCAATCTTAGCAGTTAATCATTGCTGATGACAGATAACGTAATGTAATCCTGATAAGTTCCCGGGTCTTTATCATCAACTGATTTAATAATGACTTTAATCGGGATGACAGCTCCGCCAGCCGGAGTCTTTCCACTGGCACTCACGAGAGTCGTACCTCCTGATGAGCTCAGGTTTTTTTTAGTATTGCTGGCATAAAAATCATAATCGATTTCTGATTTTAAACCAGTTCCGCCAACGCGTTTTAAAATTCCATTGTTGCTTGATGAAGCTTTTAAAATATATCCGGCGTTGCTGATAATACGGACATCAAATCCCAGCTGCTCATTTTCCTGAAGCACGCCGAAGTCCATAGTTTTTGAAACACTGGCAGGATCGTAAACTCCACCCGTATCAACCATCGAAAGAGAAATAAACTTAACTACGTTAATGTAAACGTAAAGATCGCGGTAACCATCGTAGCCATTGATGTTAGTGTATGTACCAGAGAAAGCCTGCACCTGGATAACGTCGAGGTAAGTTCCCGACTTAGGTGGAGAGCTTGCAGAAAGCGGAGCCAGTGTAAAATAATATGTGAGATCTATAGTTTGATTTTTAGCAATCGTTCCGAAAAGAACTTCATTTGTTGAAGTGATGTCACTCGGCTCTTTTAAGACACCTGTCGTATTATTGTTTTTGTAGACGTTGTAATAAATAAGATCGCCATTGTAAAGATTGAGTGCACGGCGATTATAATTTCCGGCCCAGCCTTTAGTGAAGGCCAGGAAAAAATTTGAACAAGGAACTCCATTGTCCTTTGTTCTGGCAATCGTTACAGTTCCTGAAGTTGTCGGGTTGGTATCACTCACTCCGTAATTAAAAACTGGTGTCGAGAGATCGTACCCACAATCAGCAAAAACTGGAGTCGCTAATGAAAAAATGAATAGACTTAATATTTTTATTTTCACTATTTGTTTTCTCCAGGAGGAAGAATTATATTTCCAATCTCAACCATTCCTTGCTTTCTTCCGGATAAATCTATCTGAACTGGCGTAAATTTTTCATCGTCAATTTGAATTGTACCTGAGTTCGCTTCGATTCCTTCAATAAAGAAATTTCCTTCTCTGTCTGTGAAGAATGGCGTATTTTTTCCTGAAGCCGAAGTCCAGAATCCGACTTTAAGCTCAAGTGGCTTATTAGCTTTGTCTGTAATTTTCCCGTGCAGAACCAGAAGACCTGATTTCCCGATCACAAACAAGTGTCCGCTATTTTTTCTTGGATAAACAACAAAACTTTCCTGCCCTAAAATATATCCAGGGTCCAGATTACTCGGGTCGAGCTGAAGTCTGCGATATTGATATGGAGTCAGCTCTGAAACAAGTGTTTCTCCGAAAAGTCCTGTTGAAGCATCGGTTATTCCATTGGAAGTCTGAACTCCAAACTTCTGCCCTTTCCAGTCTTCATTAGGTTTAAAAATGACAAAGCTGTTTGAAATCGGACGCGAAATAGACAACGCTGAATCATTGCCATTATTAACATACGCAAATGAACTCAACAAACGCACTGTCGATCTTGATCCGATGTCCTTGCCGTCCTGCTTGATAACTTCTTCTCTTGCACCGACATCGGCCAGGACTGAATTGTATTGAATATCAAGTGAGCCATCCTTCGACATTTTATTGTCATCCACAGAGGCTGCAACTTTAACATCGTTATACTTTCTTCCGGTATCGCGGATTACAGTCAACCGCTTTGTATCCGATTCATGATCGTAAAAAGCAGAAGCAAATGTTGAGCTTTTTCCGAACGTCATGTTAAAGAAAAAATAAATCTGATTCGACCACATTTTGAATTCATCACGTGTTCTTCCAGCGTAAACTGTAAGTGAACTCGACTCTAAAAGATTCGTAGTCAAACTTCCGTTATATGCAAGTCTTGAATTGTCTGCAAGTGTCGGATTTTGATATGAGCCTCCAATTGCTGCATTAAATCTTTCAAAAAGAGGCACACTGTATGAGGCAGTTGTTGTTGTATCAAAACGATTTTGAAACGTGGCACCTGATTCATTGAAAAATGGTGATCGATATTCTACTTTTGCTGTCAGAGTATGGCCGTCATACCAGTAAGCGCCGAATAGATTCAACTGATAAGTGACTTGAGTGACATATCCGTTATGTAAATCATTTTTTGTGCCGGCCAGATCAAAAGACCAGTTTCCAAAACGCGATGAAAAAATATGATTTGTCCCTAGCAATGAATAGTTTTTATTCCCTTGAGCGTACGTACCGATTGTCCAGTGCCTTTGAATTCCATGCTGATAAAAACCTGTAACAAAAGCGCCTTTATCCTGATCGTACCTGGCAGTTCCATCAACTTCATTTTCAGGATAACCTCCGGCAAGTGAATATCTGCTTACACCTTCAGCAAGAAGATCAAGCGATCCTGAATCGTTGAATGTCAGTGTCTTCGTTACTCCGAACCCATCTGTGATCTCGACAATAATTTTATTGATACCATTGTTTAATGGAATATCTTTTACAGAATATCTTCCAGCATTCATATATTCTGTTTTTAACAAAATATTATTCACATAAGTTCTGACCAGCGAACGGGTATCAATCTGATATTCAAAAGCAGAAGTCGGTGTGACCATTCGATAAGGATTGAGTGAAAAGTCGCGGTAAAATGAAACCCCGCCGAGTGTAAGTCCCTGCTGGTAACCGATAATGGGATAAGAAACATCACCTGCCTCAAATCTTTGCATGCGATTAGGGCGGTCATAGACAGCACGTGTGGCCTGTCTTCCCCACTTTGTGTCTCTATTGGAAAGATAGGTCATCTGATTTTCAATCGACACCTTATTGATGTTCATGAATGCATCAGTCTGAGCTAGAAAATTATTATCCTGATTCGTATCTCTGTTAAAACTCTGCTCGAGTTTATAATTCAATCCGATTGAAAAAGGCGCAGGCTCGATTGCCTGTCTCGAGTAATATGGAATCAGGTCATCATAAACATTGGCATC
>JACMRM010000253.1 GCA_014376445.1 Bacteriovorax sp.
GTTGCCCCATATCTTTTATATAAGTAGAGGGTGTCCCCATTCATCAGCTTTTGAGTTTGGGTTGACGGCCCAAATTTCGTGACTAGGACGTCGATGCTTTCTCCGATATGGGAATTTAGCCTTTGCTGCAAGGATGGACCGTGAACACAGGAACTTAAAAAAAATAAGATCATTAATAACCAGTTTGAATATCTCATAATACCTTCCAATTTAAGTCATATTTCCATAGCTTGTTTAATGGTGCTAATTACTAATCGGAATGCTGTTTTACAATCTAAAGGATTATGACCAAGGTCTGGCGTTGCGCATTTGAGGGCTTCGTAATAAAAGGTTAACTGGTAAATTTATCGAATTAAGAAACCCGCTTGAATCGACTACTTACACTCTATTTTTTTAGTCGACTTGACGTGTGCATTTAGTATTTTTATTTTACTAATTTACAGTCATCTGAGGATAATACTAAATTTTTTGGAAATTTAGGAACTTCCATAATCTTTTGGTAACCACCTATTTTTATGGTCATAGACTTTTTAATAAGACTAGGCTGACATTTATATACGAGGTCTAGTATGCCCTGATCGTCGGTGCTATGAGTAATGCTACCATCATTAAACTCCAGCCTCACTTCCTTATGCTTTATAACCTTGGTACTACCAAGGCCGTAGTCACATGTAACTTTAGTTTTAAATCTGCAATGGGAAGTTTCTGAGGTAAGTTCCTTATAAAAAAATCCAAAACTATCATTTCCTGGTAACAGATCTGTTTCTTTTTTCATCCCAAAACCATTTGTTTCAGTAAGCTTTATCGGAACTCTCTCTTGCGTTTGAGTTTGACTAAACGCATTGAGAGAAAAAAATAATAAACCAATAACTTTTAATTTAATCATTCTTAAAATTTATAACTGCTTATCACAGCCTTCAACTATTAAGATTCTTCTCTTGTTTATAACTAGACTAGTAATTTTCTGTGTAAAAATTCTTTTGTCTAAGAATTTTTCTTAAAATTAATAAATTTTTAGGACCAATAACCGCCAAATACTTTTTATTTAATTTTAAGTAGGTCCAGTTCCTGCACAGGTAGATAATTACAAACATTTTAATGAAAGAGAGAACACTATGAAAAGCCTATTGCTAGGACTAACCCTATTATCTATCAATGCCCACGCATTTCCAGAGGATCTAATCCCGCAAAGGATTGGAACAATCAGTTACAAATCGTCAGATCATTGTCCATTTAACTTTTGTAGAAACGATGATGAGGGTTTTGGAATGAGAAAATGGTGTGAACTTCATAATGGAAGATTTGGTGACAATCCAATTCTTGTCGGTTGGACAAAAGTGAGTGGATACGCCTGCTTTTGTGGCTGTAACAACATCTGGTAGCGCTATGGATATTTACTACTTAAAAGAGCTTCTGAAGCTATGTAAAGAGTGTGGACTCGTCAGAGAAGTCCATGCTATCCAAGAAATTATCAACGATCCTATTCACAAAGCTTAGAACAAAAATTAACGGCTAACTAAAACTCTTATATTTTTTAGAAAAAATGAGGATGGAAATGTTAAATTTTCTTACGGGATTTCTTTTACTTTTTTTATTTGGTTGCAGTGATATGTACCAACAGCAGTCAGAGCCTCCACCGGCGCAAGCTCCTATTATCAGAGTTAAATCACTCGCTGAAAACCAAATTAAATCAGAATATATTGCAAAAGAGTCCGCTAATAAATATGACGTGCTAGTTTCGTGGCCCCCTTTTGAGGGGCATGTGAAAATCTTAGATAATAAAAAAATTATCAATGAAGAGACCACTGCTGAGAGTTCATTTCTTATAAAAGATGTGGAAGGTGGACTAGATTCTACATTTGATGTTGAGACTTACGATCCAGAAAAAGGGTTAACCAAGGAATTTAAACTAATTGTTAAACCCCCAAAAGACTTAGTCTTTAACGGTGATGTTTATCTGACTTCAGACTTAACGAACACTGCTGCAAGAGTATTTATAAATGACAACTCATCAATCTATACGATGAATTTTAATTTAGATCTCAATTTTACAAAACTGTATGTGGGATCAAATTCTAAAATACAGTCGTTCCCCACTGGATCAAAAGCAGGACCAAGTCAAAGTGGCCGCTCAGCTGGAAACGTAAGGCTTCAGGGACAAAAGATTATTGGAGATTTAACGATGAATATGAATAGTGAGGCTGGCGGTAATGGGCTCACTGGAGAAATCCTCTGCCGTGGTGGTTGGATCATATCAAAGTGCGAGGGAGGCCCCGGTGGGAACTCTGGAGCGCTTGGAATTTTTACTGTTGAGCTCGAAGACTGGACAGATTTTTCATTTAACCCAACTTTTGAACGTAGCCCAGGTGGAACACCTGGTGGGAAATTCTCTGGGAATCTAAACGGAGTTTGCGTAGCTGAACCCAGTAACTCAGCCAGGCTTGATAAAACTTGCGCCGTTCCCGCTACCGTTGGAGCTGGGGCTTCTGGAGGGTCAATATGTATCAAGTACGGAGCAGGTGCTGCTTATGAATGTAAAAACTAAATTTGTTTTATTAATTCTTTCTACTTTTAGTCTTAATGGCTGCGCCAACATGTCATTTAAACAAAAGATTGCAACCAATATGGCAATCGGTGCAGCGGTTGGGATTTTAGCTGGAATCGGAGAAAAGGAGCACAAAAAGGAGCTCTCACTCATGTATGCAGGTCTTGCAGCGAGTGGTGCTGCACTAGCTACAATTTATGTAACTGATCCTTCATCTGATGCAGAGAGACTCCGCGGTGAAATGGCAAAAATGCAAGCGGACTTCGATGCCGCCATGAAACCTCAAGTTGAAGCAGCGTCCAGTGGCCTTATGAATTCAAAAGTTCCTGAAAAATATAAGGCCATGATAAATCCGGGAGAATGGGTGATTTACAGTATGGATCAGTGGGTTGAAGAGAGTGAAAATAAACTTATTCACCAAGATAAAATGATGGAATTAATACCACCGAGTTTAAAGGCTCAAACATTACCAATGAAAATAAAGAGGAATAACTAATGAAACTTAATCAAAATCTAAAAAACCCGGATCACCATTTAACGAACAAAGAACTTTTTTTTATCACACTTGCTATAGCAATTAGTTTTTTATTTTATCCTGAATTGGGCGTAACTAGAGATTTAGTGGATGCAGCACAAAGTGCGCAAACGATGTTTAATAGAATTGGTATCGCAGCTATTAGTATAGGTATTACGCTTGGCGGAATTCTCTACGCCATCGGGGCAGCGACGGTTGGACGGATGATGTTAATCAGTGGCGCAATAGGCGCCGTCGCAGTTCTTGGAGCTCCAGCAATTATTAATATGCTCGGAAAAGTATTTGGATCTTCTGTATGAAAACTTCAAGATTATTAAATGAAAAATCTGGATTTTTTGGTCTTTCCGTACTTGATCTAGGACTCATCGGATACTTCCTTATCTTAACCCATTCTGTGCTTAGCATGATAGGACTGGAACTGCTGTCTTTTGTTTTTACATCTATTGTAGCTGTTTTATTAATCCACGTAAGACTTACACAACGTAAACACATTATCCGTGATTTTCTAAAATTTTATTTTACTAAAAAACAAATTTAACTAGAGGTCTTATGCTTCCTAAACTAAAAACACTGATTAAAAAAGATGAATTTATTTTTTGGATCACAACCGATAATAAAATCGGAACGGCCTTTGCCGTTGAACATTGTGACTATGAGTCTGAAAATGGTGAAATCTTTAGTGGTAAGTTAAAATCTCTATTAAGTGATATGAATCCAAACATTATCGTTAAATTTGAATTAGTAAGAAAAACAGAAAATATATGTCATTTTGAAACTTCCAGATCAAATTCCATTAAAGAAATTGGATATAAAAATCATACACTGCGGTTGTACATTTCCTACATTCCAACAATTTTAGATTTTAAAAATTGGAAACACTTCTTAAAAGGAGAAACTTTTCATGAAAATGATTTACTCTTTTTGACCCAATTTATAAATAAATTTAATAATTTTGGAATTAAAATATTCCCAGCATCAGAACAAGAAATTTCAGATATTTTTAAAATCAATCGCGATTTAATTAAAACAACTAGAAGTATTGAAACAAGTGTCTCGTCCATTGGGATCATACGGCTATTTAAACAGTCTTCAAATGAGCTCGGTCTTTATTCTCTTGAAAAGTGCTTAATGAAAATCTGTGATTTAAAAATTACTGTGTCGGTCGTGAGGTTACCTGAAATGAAAGCGAAATTGATTCTAGAAAAAAGACTTAAACAACTTTCGAGCCAAGACGATGTCTCCTCAAAACTACAATCTAGGGAAACTGAAGAATCTTTAAAGAAACAATTCAGCACCGGAGCCCAGCTGTTTGATTTAGAGTTTCTTATTACAATTGATCGCGGCTCACAAAAAGAACTTTCTGATGCGATGAGCCAGGTCATAGCAGAATTTAATGCGTTTTCTGACTTCAAGGTAGAAATGTATGGCCTTGCAGAAAGCTATATAGCTACCCACCCCGCTTCAAATCAGCATGTTGCATTTCTTGAGTCTGAAGAATGTCTACCCGCATTCTTACCACTCTTTTTGAAATCAGATCTAGCCTCAAATGTCGAAAAAAGGTCTTTAACTCTATTTAGAGAAAATCAGACTCTCAGCCATTTCGATTTATTTAGTCCAAGTTATAATTGTTTTAATTCTTTAATCGTTGGAACCAGTGGCAAAGGTAAAAGTGTCCTCACAGGATTACTAACTCAAGCTCTTTTAAATGATCCACAAATAAGTGTAATCAAGGTGGACGTAGGTGGATCTCATTCAAAAGAATGTGAACTCTTTGGTGGCACTGAATTAACAATGAAGCTTGATCAGCCCTCCGGAATCAATCCGTTTTTAGTCATTAAAGAAAATGTTTCAGAATCTGAAAAAATTGGTATTTTATCTAAATTTGTTTCAGTTCTTATCTTAGAGCATGGAGAGACTATGCTCACAAAAGATGTAAGGGCAAAAATTGAAGAATCTATTGGGTTTTATATCCTAAGCTCTCCAGTAAAGCCTAGCCTTAATGATTTCTATGAAAAGACGACCGAGTTCCCACGAAGAAATTTACTAAAGCGATGGGCCCATGGTGGCATTTATGAAGCTGCCTTTAAAACTTCTGAAATCGAAACATTATGTAACACTCGCCTTCGTTACTACAACTTCTCGCAAGTCTTTCAAGCCTCAGACCCTGAATTTGCGCAAGCTGGTATCGCTGCCGTACTTGCTCAGTTTAACATCGATAGCACCTTAGCTAATGGAAAAAGACTAGTTCTCATGTGCGATGAAACGCCTTTTTTTATAAAAACCTGCTTTGAGTTTTTTAAATTTTCTACAGCCAATGTTAGAAAATACGGCCATGCCGTCGTACTTATTGGGCAGCTCTCCACTGATTTTGTTGTTAATGGTGATCACGGAATAGTAGAAAATTCACCGCAACGATTTTTATTCAGCGTTGATGGAAAGCCTCATGAATATAAAGAGCGCTTTAATTTAACAAATGAAAAATTAGTTGATATTCAAAATTTAAAAACGATCCCTAGAGAGTATTCAGAAGTCCTACTTCAATCGGGCCAATCTGGAAAAGTATTACGAATTAAAATCACTCCAGAAGAATACTGGACACTCACAACATCTCAGCCTGATCAGTTAAAGATCATGCAATTAAGATCTGCAGTTCCCACATTAAAATTATCAGAGGCATTAAAATGTCTAAGCCTATTTTAATTCCCTTTATTATTATGATTTCTTTTTACGGTATCAGAATCTATGCGTTTGATCCATTCACGATGATGACTGTGGCAAGCACTGCTGCAAGCATGTTTAATTCTGCAAAAGGAATTGCAGAAACCGCAGGAGACCTCATGCAATTTGCAGATGTCCTAGGTGAAACAGGAGAAGCTATTGAGGAAACTCAAGGGTTAGCTAGTGAACTTGGTTATGAGGGGGATTCAAACGAACTTGATGGGAAAGCAATACGCTTAGAAAAGCTCAATTCACAGCTAAAAGATTTAAAATGGACTAATGATGAGCTTCGCTACAGTTTTGATAGTGACATTACGAGCACGAAGTCTCTCTCACAAAAAATTAGACAAATGAAAAAAATCGTATCTATCTCAAAGAAACTTGCAGGAACTTTCGGATTAAAAACTAAAGGCTCAGAAAAAGTTGCAGCCCTTCAACAAGTAAAACTTGATTCTCTTATGCTTGATGAGCTTCAAGCAATGAGAAAAGTTCAACTACTAAGCTATCTTGAAGATAAAGAGCGGATCGCAAAGCAAGACATCATGCTTAATCGTATCATTACAGAAGAAAATACTAAATCGAACATGAAACGGAAGAATTAATGAATGCCTTTTTACCCGCTTCTGACCTTATTCTAAATTCAGGGTTAACTCTATTTTCTAAAGTCTCTGGCTTAATGGCCGCACTTGTTGGCGTTGTATTTATAATCAGAGTTGTTGGACTTCAAACAAGATTTGCAGGTGCCTCAGATTACGCTGATTTATTAAAAGACGTAATGCTCTACTTTGCTCTTGTGTCTTTATTTCCGATGTTAGTGAAATTGATTTATTCAACCTCAGCATCACTAGCGATCAAAATTTCATATGCCCCTGTTCCAGGTGCTCAGCAAAAGCTTGATGAGTTTTTAAGTTCAATGTTTTTAAATAATGCATTTTTTAAAATAGTGGCAAAAATTGGAGACTATTTAATTATCAATCTTGCACAAGGCATGTACTCCGTTTTTACAGCGCTCCTTTTAAGCATTGCTCCGATATTTATATTCCTATCGACCGTTGTGGGGTTTGATCGAGGACTTCCCTTATTTTTTAGCACTCTTATTTCATTAAGCCTCTGGCCTGTGATCTGGAATCTGATCGGACTATTTGGAAAAGAACTCTTAGGTTCACCTGATAGCTCAATACTAACAATTGTATGCTATTGGATTATTCTTCAATTACTACAACTTATGTCACCCATTTTTTGCTTACTTCTTCTGAAATCTCTATCGCCATCAGGAGTAGTTTCAAAAGTTGTAGGACTAAGTTCAAAACTAGGTGGCAACAAATGATTATATTTAAATCTAAACTCTACCGGGAAGAAATAACTTACTGGGGGCTTATAGCTATGCTTTCGCTTTGGAGTGTAACCACAACATTCTTTGCAGTCAGAAATACGCAGAAAACAATTATTATTGGTATTGATGAGGCAGGAGCCAGGGTTATTTCAGATTCAAAAGATCGCTTACTTCAAGTGGAGCTTAAACAATTTTTAAAATACTTTCTAGATCAATACTATACTTATAGCCAAGATACGTTTACGGAGCGCGTGGGATTAGCAACTGAGCTTATGAGTTCTGATTTATGGGACCGAGAAAAATCTAAGCTATCAAGTTTAAAAACAAAACTCGAGCAAATGCCCTTAAGCCAATTTTCTGAGCTCGAATCAATTGATCTCATTGATAAAAACCGAGTGGAAGCCATTCTTCGATTAAAGATAAAATCAAGATTAAATGAACAATTAACAAGATTAAAAGTCACACTTGATTTTAAAAGACAAGAGCGAACTGAGTCAAACCCCTGGAACTTTCAGATTGTGGAGCTTTCAGATGCTGTTCTTTAATTTATTAGTATCCGTTTGTTTTGCATCGACAGCACGAATTGAATCTAAATACGTAAACATTGGAGAGTCCTCTAAAATTTATCTCCGTCCAGGTTTAATTACAGTGCTAGAGTTACCTCATCCAATTTTAGAAGTTCGAATTGGGAATCCAAACGATTTAAAAGTAGTGATCTCTGGGGTCTCACCAAGAGAACTAACACTGTATTTCAAAAACTCTCACGCTAATATTACAAACTTAATCGTAAAATCTGATCGTAAGAACTATGTGTTCGACGTCATACCAAGTTCAAGAACACATCAAGATTATATTAAAATCTCTGGTGGCATAGGCTCTCTCAATTCAAGTACTCCGTTAATTAGAGAGGATTCTAGATCTATTTCTCCAGAAAAAGTTACTAACGAAAAAGATTACTTAATTAAAGAGCAACTTATGAGGATTGAATTATGATTTTAGAGTTCATAACTTTTTTGGTGCTAAAAAGTGCATTTGCTGAAAACCGTACTAGTCTTTTTAAAAAAGAAGAACCAGTGCTTCTGCCTGTTAAAAGTAAAAAATTGACCGCAAGTGCTACAATAACAGCTCCCGAAAATGTAAACTCCGCTACTCAGGGAAATTTACCTGCCGAATACAGATCGAACTTTACAGTTTCAATCGAAGAGTCTCCGATTGTAGTCCCTAGCGGTAAAACTGGGGTTAGATTTAGAGAGCTTAAAGTCGGAGATCTAGCAAATGCTACCATTCAAGAATCAGTTTTTGCTTTCCAAGATTCTAAAGCGCCTGTCAGGGCCCTAATAACAACAGGCGCCTTAAGAGGCGCGGTCTTTATAGGCGAAGCTAGTTTAGAGAAAAATTCAAAGCGTATATTAATTGAATTTAAAAAATTTCGTGATCCTCTAAGTAAGGATACTTATGCGCTTAATGCGTCTGCAATGGACTATAAAGGGATCCTAGGGATTAAAGGCACTGTAATCTCGAACGAAGAGCTTTTTTTCGCTGCTGAGTTCCTCGCCGCGGGTTCGGCAGGCTACGCAGATAGCATGATCTCAAGAGAGCAAAATGCATATGGCAACACGGTGGAAAATAAAACGTCCGACACGTTAGCTAAAAAGGCACTTGTGGCAGGACTATCGAAAACTGCAGATAGGTTTTCAGAAAAATTAAAACAAGCTCCTGAATATGCAGTGCTTGAGGGTCCTATTCAAATTCAAATTTTAATACTAGATCAACCAACACTTACAAACTAAGAGGGGAAAATTATGGAAATAGATAGAATAAGTAATCAGACACTTAAAAGGCAATTGCCAAAAAAGGAGGAAACTAATGAAAGTACGACTTATTTAAAAAAGCTAGACCAAGAAGCTAATAGGTTACTTGTAGCCATTAAGGATAAGGCTAACAAAAAAACGATTGGAAGAAAGGTGCGTGACGCTGAGATCATCAAAGCTTCGTTAAAATTAATTGGACCAGATCAAATAAAAGATCTTCAGGCTCTCACCTATTCTGAAAAAGATAGACTTGCTCTAGCTCATGAAGACTACCAGAAAAAAAACGGCAAATTAAGCTTAGAAGGATTTATCGCTAAATTGCTGAGCGGAGAAATTCACAACAAAAAAGATTAAATTTCACCTTTGTACGACACCTTCAGTCTAAATCAAAAAATCGGGTTCAATCCTTGATCGGTCCCGGGAAGGATGTTTATTATGAATTCAGAAATCATGGATCAGTTACGTCACGATGTTGAACTAACAGACGCTGATTTGAAGCTTCGTTCTTTGAAAATTAAAAGATGGCTAAGAACAGATGAAGTGGCTTTGTACTTGGGTACTTCCCAAGGTTCCATCAGGAATTTGGTTTTACGAGGTCAATTAAAAGCTAAGAAGTATTTTGGAAGAAACTACTTTGATAAGCTTGCAATTGATTCGCTTTTTGATTCTCCCAAAAAACAACATTTTAGGAGATTATAATGGCAATCAAAGAAATCATATTAGATGGAAAACCAGCATTTGAAGTAACAATGAGTATGCGAAGTAAAATAAAACCGAGCATCCGTGTGCAAATGTTACGAAGTGCAATACCGACTCTAAAACAAGCTCAACTAGTTGAACGAGAACTTATTCGTGAGGCCGCGACAGAACTAGCAAGGCGAGAAGGCACTGGCACAACATGGGGCGAAGTCGTTGAAAGATGGGAGCTCGTTCACCGAAAGGTCAGTGTCGTAAATAAGAAAATTCAAAAGGACACGATCTGGAGTATTACGGCAGGGCTC
This sequence comes from Bacteriovorax sp., assembly GCA_014376445.1. GTDB lineage: Bacteria > Bdellovibrionota > Bacteriovoracia > Bacteriovoracales > Bacteriovoracaceae > Bacteriovorax. The sequence goes on from JACMRM010000253.1 coordinate 9,944, forward strand.
CACCGATACACAAAGGACTGGATGGGCAAACCATGCACGTCTTTAACACCTGGTGATGTTAGAAAAGTTCTGCGGGCAATGGAAACTGAGGGATATTCGAAGTCTAGAATAAAAGCAGTCAGGTCCGGAATAAACACAGTGTTCAAATGGGGAATCGAAGAGGGCCTAATAATTGGTGCTCATGCCTCACCTGCTCACGGTGTTGATATCGGTAAGAATGTTCAAGAGAAGCCTCCACAGATTTTATCGATTGAGGAAATTCATCACCTACTAGATTCCGCAAGGGAACTTAACCATGAGTGGTATCCGGTTTGGATGATGGCGCTAAACACTGGTATGAGATCGGGCGAGCTTTATGCCTTAGAATGGAATGATATTGATTTTGAAAATAAATTAATAACAGTTTCAAAATCTTATAATAAGCGCCTCGATCAAGTTAAATCGACGAAGGCCGGATATTGGAGAAAAGTTCCAATCAATGGTGATCTAGAGGCGCTTCTCATTGAACTGAAAGCAAAATCTCATCAGAGGGAAAAAAACGTCTTACCGAGAATTAATCAGTGGAGGCGCGGCGAAGGTGCAATAACTTTACGAGAATTCTGTGAAGGAATTGGAATAAGTAGCGTTTGCTTTCATGCCCTCAGAGCCTGCTTTGCAACGCACTTATTAAATGCAGGTGTTTCATCACCGGTGGTGAAAAAAATCTGCGGTTGGACGGATGAGAAGGTTATGGGCCGCTATATTCGGCTTTCAGGAATCGATGTGGCAGGGGCTACTTCAAACTTGGGTTTTGTAACGCCTCAAGCGAGTTATGAGAGAGTCGTTAATATGCACCAGTATCATGCAAACAAACGGAGGTCAGACGATTAATTTGTTCATTGCTATTTTTGATTGGCTGACATCGGCTGGGAAAAGATGCAAGTGTGCGAAAACATTGAGAACATGTCGAGCACCCCAATTTTTTACTTTGATCGTAGTCTGAAATTCAATTTAACAAGCAATTCTAAGTAGTTGATTCGCCGTCGCGAATTCAACGTTTTTGCGTACGAAGCTTTATGAAATGTCGCTTTATTTCGTCCTGTGATGACAGA
>JACMRM010000254.1 GCA_014376445.1 Bacteriovorax sp.
TTTCGAAGGTAAACATTTTAATTCCTCACTTTTGAGTTGGATAATTTTGCATCGTGTTTTATAGTTGAATGATAATATTCGTTGAAGGATTAAATATATATGCCCACCGTGTTAGTACATCTCGATAAGAAAGAATCCCCCAATGAAAAAGTTGATAATTTATCTCGAGAATATAAAGTTAATTTAAGTCAGATTCTTTACGATGAGTTAGACCGCCAGGGGCTGCAGTTGCCACATGGTTGTTTAGCTGGTTCATGCGGCTCTTGTCGTGTTCACGTTGTGAAAGGAATCGAAAACTTATCTCCAATGGGAGTCGTAGAAACAGATACAGTAATGCACATCAAGGATTCTTATCCTGGAAAAATTGTTCGTCTTTCGTGTCGTGCAAAGGTTTTAGGCGACGTAGAAATCACGCCGTTAAAGTAAACAATTAATAGTCTAGTTAAAAATTAAAAAGGCTCCTTTCGAAGCCCTTTTAATTTTATTAAGGCATTGAGAATTTTGTTTTTTTAAGTCCCACTTGATCATGTAAGTGGCTTGTACGTTTTTTCTGAAGCTGCATTTTCAGCGCTCTCATCGCTTTTGAAAAACTTCTGTATAAAAAAGTATCATCTTTTTTGGCGAAGTAGGTTTTAGTTTTTGTTGAAAGTTTAATGTGTGTACTGAAGTGTCCGACCGGATCTTCTCTTACGTCAATTTCTATTTGTGAATTTTTGGGGGCAAATTTTTCGATTTCTGCAGTTGCTTCACTGACCATACTATCAGTATTGAAAGTTTTCATAGTATCTATCCTCCATGGTAGCTCGAGAGAAATAAGTGTCTCTCTTAAGTATTACTCTACACCCATGAAAAATTTTGTACCTGCTATAATAGTGAAGTATCAATTCGCTTTTTTCGACGTATTAAAAGATTTACTTCATCTGCGGAGTCCACTGCCGTATCCCATGCTGTATATATTTGTTTTTTAGTATTCGCACGCAGGTCTCCTGATACATATAAACCTTCAACATTTGTTTTACCTTTAGCGTCGCCTATAACAAAACCTCTTTGATCAAGATTGGCACCGAGTTGTTTTGCTAGTTCGTTATAAACAATCATTCCCAATGAAATAAATGCAAATTCTGCATTTACTGTTTTATCTCCGCAAATAAAAGATTCAAGCATTTTATTTTTAGGATCACCTTTGATTTCTGAAATCACTTCAGTCACTACTTTGAAATTATATTTTTCCATGAGTACCGTTGTTTCTTTATCAAACAATGGAATTTCTCCATTGGTAAGAATGGTAACTTCAGGACAGTTGTAGCGCTCTTTTAAAATGATTCCGACCCAGGCAGCACTGGAGTTATGTCCGAAGATCGCAATCTTCTTATCGAGCACGTGGTGCCCATCACAGCGCATGCAATAGTCTGCCAGTTGAATATTAGCATAAGGATAAATTGTTTCGATTGAACCCTGAATGACCGGCTGAACGTCCATCACTCCTGTGCATAAAATAATGTAACGTGCCTGGTAGGTTTCACCTTTATTATCAGTGAGAGTAAAAATTCCGTCATCACTTCTTGAAATATTTGTGACACCAAGATTTTTTTTCCAGATAAATTTTTCTTTAAACTGGCCGGTTGTCAGCCAATCAAGATTTTCCTTATTGGGTTCATCGATACCCTTTTTATATTGAAGATGCCCTGGCATATTTTCAACTTTCGTCACCCAGAATGCGCGTGAACGTTTTTTATCTTTCGGTGACCCTGGAAAAAAAAGACATTCATCATTATTGAGAACAACCCTGAGCACGGCCATAGCTCCAGCTGAGCCACCACCAATAACAGCTATGTCGTGAATTTTCATTTGAATGCCTATTCTTCTTTTTCGTGAAGGTTCAGTGAAGCTTCGATATCGTTTTTTTCAACTCGTTCAGCATGTTCTTTCTTTGAGAAAATATGTTTTTCCCCGCCGACATCTTTCACGCGAACTTGTTTAATCACAGAGTCTTCGACAATTTCTAAATTAAACGATAACCCTTCCCATACAATGATCTGTTCTTGTTCTGGGAAAGTATTTCCAAGCATGTCCAGTAAAAAACCTGCCAGTGTTGAGTAGTTGTCATTAAGTGGAATTTTAATATCGTAGTCGTTGTATAGCTCTCTCAGGGAGATATCACCTTCAACGACAATTCCGTCTACTAAATTAGCTTCTTCAAGTCCTTGTTCGATTTCTTCAACATCATCATGCTCATCATGAATTTCTCCGAAGATTTCTTCGATAATATCTTCTAGAGTCACAATTCCTACGACAGTACCATTCTCATCTTTAACTAAAGCAAGATGGTTTTTCTTTCTGTTCATGTGATCGAAGACTGATTGAATTTTCATATGTTCGTAAACAAAAAATGGCGGCTTTAAAAGTTTTTCAATTTTAAAATTCTTTTTTTCTTCATCTGTTACGAATGCTAGATCTTTTACGTGAAGGAAACCAACGATGCTTTCCAGCTCTCCATCACAAACCGGGTAACGTGAGTTCCCTGTTTCTCTAGCGTAATTCATCATTTCATTAAAACCCCAGCTGACCTGAGCGTAGTTCACCCGCACACGGGAAATCATAATATCTTTAACTTTGATCATCGGAAATTCTAAAATAGAAGACAGCAGATCAATTTGTTTTGAGTCCATCGTTCTTTCTTTTTCAGCTTTCGAAATCATAAACTCGATGTCATTTTTCGTAACCATTCTTCCAGAGACTTCTGCGCTATCTCCAAGGATAGTTCCGATGAACCATACAATTGATTTAATGACTGGATAAATTAAATAAAACATCACCTGCAATGTTCTGATAACGATCACAGAGAATTTCTCTGCATGAGTTCTTCCAATAGTTTTTGGAATGATCTCACCGAAGATCAAAATAATTACTGTCGTCGCACCAAGTGCGATACCAGCAATATTACTTCCAGTGTACGAAGCAGTGATAGCTGTTGTAATCGAACCAGCTAAAATATTTGCAATTGTATTTCCAACGAGAATCGTTGCTAAAAGTTCTGAGGGACGAAGAATCATGAAGGCCATGGCCTTACCTTTTGATCCACCCTCTTCAATAAGTTGTCGTGCGCGATCTACTCCAATTGATAGCAGAGCGGCTTCAGCTGCTGAGAAAAAAGCGGCTGAGATAAAACAAAAAATAAGAGCGATAATTTGGGAAGAAGAGACTAAAGGTTCTAACGGGGGTTCTATGGATCGGTCCTGGTTAAGTTAATATCTGTAAACAAAATCTAATCTAATTACTATACAGGATTGTACCCTTTAAGTCTAATAGCCCTGAATTTTCAATGATCTAGCGGCTTGCCGTGAAAATTATGGTCTGAATAAATAATGCGATCATTCATCTCATGGTTAAACCCCGGAATTTCCTCGATGTTCTTAACGTGCCTGAAAATCGTCTGGCACTTGTAGCAGATCGCAATAACGTTTAGTCTTCTGAATAAAATAAAATCCAATGCGTAGAGGAAAACAAAAGAACTAAGATACCAGAGTGGATTCACGCCGAAATATTGCATCACGGTTGAAACAATCGCTGCAAGAACAAAAAGCATAACACCAAGCTTGCGGTTGAAATCTTTTTGCGAATAAAAATCTTTTCGGGCACAGCCAGGACAATCTTTTAAAATTCCTTCTTCATGATTGTGACCAAACTTTACGTCCTGTTTTGTTTTGCAGACATCGCATTCAATTGTATGCGCATTTGATTCAGGATAAACGTGAACACCTGAACCGCATTGTTTACATGTAAATTGAACAGTCATCATATATAAAGTCCGTAGTTGAAAAAGATGAATGTTGAAACAAGTTCACCGATAAAAACAAAAAAAGTCATCGCATATAAAATGCCGGTCGAACTTTGGATAGATCTAAGTTTCAAAAGTTTCCAGTTGAAAAAACTCATTCCTAAAATAACGATATATCCGAAAGACACTCTCATTGTCAGAAGCATCCAGTTAAAGGCATAACCTGCACCTAGCTGAGTCTGCTCTTCGAAAAAATCATAGTGTGAATAAAGTGAGTAACTGCTCCAGATAATTTTAACCAGAAGAATAATCCACATTAACACTGCTGCCACTTTAAGCGGCTGTTCGCTTAATTTTGGAACAACTAAATACCAATGACCTAGAAGCATTGAATATGTGATTGCTCCTAGAAGTAAACTCGCTGAAACTAAAAACAATGATTGATTTAACTGGAACTGAACAAGGTCGCTTAAGAGATACGCAAATAGCACTTGAAGAACAGCGTACACTGCCCACATTAATTTTGATTTTTCATCTGAGTGAAGTGTTGTGATCGAAACAAGTCCGATGAGTGCGATAAATTTTAATCCGAAAATTAAATTGATAATACCAACTGGAGAAACGGCCTGAACAACCATCGCAATCACAAGCGATCCAATGGCAGTGTTTGTTAAAAGTTTTATGAGGCCAGCACCCGTGAGTTTCGAAGAAGCAATTGGTGAAAATAAAACCAGCGACCATGCTATTGATAGAAGAAAAAAGTCGGCGATAGTTTTAATATAGTCTACGGTTGCCATATAGTGAGAGCGAGTCCTGCATCAAATTGTTTTTTTATATATACCGCTAATTCGTCGATAATAACATGATTAATAGGCGGAATTTTGCCTTCTAAAAACGCTGATTTCCCAGTGTAACTAATGGTTAGCCACTGCCCTTTATCCTGTGGCAACTGGTTAAACTTTGAAATAAAGACAAATAAACAAATATTTTTATTCTCCACCGAGTAATCCTGATACTTAAATAAAACCAATTTTTCCGCAGGTGGTATTACAAAGCCCACTTCCTCATGAACTTCTCTCCGGCAAGCCTCCTCTGGAGTTTCGCCTACTTCGATCTTTCCCCCGGGAAATTCGAGTTTTCCATACAAAGCTCCCTTCTCCTCGCGCACTTGTACCCAGACTTTGAAGCCTTCTGCTTCAATATCGTTCACAAAAATCGCAATAGAAACGATGAGATTTTTTTTCAAGTGCCTTTCCCTTTGTAATGGATCTTGATACTAACATGCCCGATGAACAATTTCGACGTGTTTCCTAAAAAATCACTGCTCTTCGCACCCATGGAAGGCATTACAGATGAAGCTTATCGTATAGCTCTCATGAAGACTTTTCCGGAGTGGGATCAGTTTTTCACCGATTTTCTTCGTGTACCAACTGTCGGAAAAATTACTGAAAAAATGATTGTCGAACATTATGGTGAAAGAATTCTCGCTCGCGAAGACTGGCGCCAAAAAAATTCATTTCAAATCCTCACAACTCCGCGCGCTCAAACCCAGGCAGTCGTAGAAATTTTAGAATCATTGAAAATGGATCACCTCGATTTAAATCTTGGGTGTCCTTCTAAAAAAGTAAATTCGCATCTAGGTGGCGCCTATTTATTATCGAATCATGATGACCTTAGAAAAGTATTGAGAACAATACGCACGAATTTTACCGGGCACTTCACAGTAAAAATGAGAATTGGATACCGCAATGATTCTAACTTCAGCGACTCATTAAGATTAATTCAGGATGAAGGGGTTGAGGCCATCACACTTCACGCCAGAACTCGCGATCAGCTCTATAAAGGTGTTGCGGACTGGAGCTATATTAAAAAAGCCGTTGAAGAAGTTAAAATTCCTCTTATCGGCAATGGTGATGTATGGATTGCAGAAGATATAGAAAAACTTTTTCATGATACTAAATGCCACTCCGTTATGTTTGGAAGAAGTGCTTTAAAAACGCCATGGCTTGCTAAAATCTATAAAGACTATGTCGAAGATGGCGGTCACATTGATGATACTTATCTCCTTTACCAGCGAAAACAGTACCTGGAATTATATTTTGAAGCTTTGATGAAAGAGTATCGTGAAATAGGATGGGCAGAAAATTTAATCCTGAAGAGGTTTAAATCATTTTCCAGAAATCTTTATGATGATTATGAAAACTTTGAAGCTATTCGTGGATCTTTTCTTCGTTCAGAATCACTAACGGAGTATTTAGATCACTTATATGCTCTAAAGGGTTAAGCGACTGTGAATCGTAAAGCTTTGTTTTCTTTTTTACAATCTGATAGACCAATTCAAAACAAAATGATCCCAAAAGTGTAAAAAGAATATTTCCTGTTCCACCAACAACAAATAAAATAAATGTGAAAATGGCTGGTGAGATGGCCCTGATAATTGAAGATCCGTATGGAATACGTTTTAAATTAATAAAAATCTGCAGGTAATGATTCATTCGCACAACGACAGCCAGAAAAGAAAGTTTATGATGTTTTGTCATAACATTTTCTTTAAGTCCTGGAGTGACGAGAGCAAAATGCCAAACATAAGCTGTCAGGAAAAAAATAATATTGGGAAACTCAATCTGACATAACTGTAGTAAACTCCAGAAAATTCCAGCAAATAAAAAAGAGATGGTATAATATTTTGAAGTAGTTGTTAATTTCATTTTACCATTCCTCTTTTATGCAGAAAAACGATTTCAGGAAATTGAATATGCTTCGGGCTTCGTGTGATCATTTGAAATACATGCATGAAATCATCTGTACTCATCATTTGATCTCTTCCTAATTCAATATCACCTTCATCCCAGATAGGTGTTGCGATAGCTCCAGGCATAAGCGTAGAGAAGCGGACTCTCAGATGAGCCCACTCTTCTCTTAAAGATTCGATCATTCCATTTAAAGCAAATTTAGAAGCACTGTAGGCTGAAATATTAGCGAGGCCTTTTTTCGATGCGATTGATGAAACAGTCACGATGTGAGTTTCATCTTCAACTAAAAAATCATTTGAGTGTTTTAAAATATGGAAAGCACCGACAACGTTTGTTGAAAGGTGATCAGTAAATTCTTTCGTTGATGTTTCAATCAGCGGTGACATTTCAAAAATGCCGGCGTTTAAAACAATCATATGTAATTTATCGGTGTGATTACCGATCAAATCATACATTTCTTCAACTGAAGCTTCATCTTTGATGTCGCAGAGAATGTCTATGAATTGAGGATTTTCGATGGCAGTTCCACGGCGGGAAACACCGATGACCGTATAGCCTTCTTCCAGAAGGAACTGGGCCATTTCGTAACCGAGACCTGAAGAGGTTCCGGTTATTAGTGCGAATTGATTTTCTTCCATGAGTGCCTTTTACACTGTCATTTCAGACAGAATTGGTTGGTAAGCGGAACTCTGATGCGTAACCAACCCTTTTAAATTCGCTTACTTTGCGATCCCTACTGCTTTTGTTTCTCTTAAAACTGTAATCTTAATTGTCCCAGGATATGACATTTCTTCTTCAATCTTTTTAGCAATATCACGAGACAACATCACTGTTTCTTCATCTGTTACACGATCGTTTTCTACGAATACTCTTACTTCACGTCCACCTGAGATTGCGTATGATTTCGAAACACCTTCGAAGCTGTTTACGATATCTTCAATATCAGTAAGACGAGAAACGTATGATTCCATCATTGCTTTTCGGGCACCAGGACGAGCTCCAGAAAGCGCATCTGAAGCTGCTACCAAGTGAGCAAGAACTGATTCCGGTTTTTCATCATCATGGTGAGCACGAACCGCATGAACGATATCTGGGGACTCCCCATATTTTTTCAGGAAGTCTGCACCGACAACGGCGTGGGAGCCTTCAGCAGAAGCATCGATTACTTTACCTACATCGTGAAGAAGAGCTGCTCTTCTGGCCTGTTTAACATTTAATCCAAGTTCAGCGGCCATGGCTCCGCAAACGAATGCAGCTTCAATAGCATGTTGATATTGGTTTTGAGTATATGAAGTTCTCCATTGAAGAGCTCCGATAAGTTTTAAGACTTCCGGATGAATTCCGTGAACTCCAATTTCCATTTGAGCTTTTTCACCAAGATCACGAAGTTGTCTTTCCATTTCTGCTTTTGATTTATCATGAAATTCTTCAATCTTCGCCGGGTGGATACGACCATCGGCAATAAGTTTTTGAATAACCATTCTTGCAATTTCTTTTCTTACTACGTTGAACGAAGAGATAACTACAACTTCCGGAGTATCATCGATAATTAAATCGACACCACAGATTTGTTCAAAGGCACGAATGTTACGACCTTCACGACCAATTAAGCGACCTTTAACATCGTCACTCGGAAGTTCAACTGAACCGATAGTTTTTTCACCAACGTATTCACCGGCAAATCTTTGGATCGCAATTCCCACGATTCTTTTTGATTTTGCTTCTGCGTCTTCTTTTGTTTCCTCTTCAATACGTCTTAGGATTTTTCCGAAGTCTACGCGAGCTTCTTCTTCCATGGCGCGAAGAAGTTCGTTCTTAGCTTCTTCTTTTGTTAACTGAGCAACCTGTGCCAGTTTATCATTGAATTCATTTTGTTTGTTTTTAATGCGAAGAGCTTCTTCTTCATGAATTTTTTTAGCTACTTCGTACTGGATTTCTTTTTCTTTTAAAACCTTTACTTCTTTTTCATGTTCTTCAATTTTTCTATCAAGAGTCGCGTCTTTCTTTACGACTTCACGTTCCTGATTTTTAATTTCGTTAGTACGGTTGACGATCTCACGGTCAGATTTTTCTTTTTCTTCGCGCGCGATTTCTTTCGCTTCCTGACGGGCCTTGTACTTTACTTCGTCAGCGTGTTTTTTCGCTTTCTCGATAATGTCATTCCCTTTACTTTCTTTTTCTTTGATATCTTTTTGTACTTGCGCGTTCTTCATCATGAAACCGACTACGGCCCCAACGATGGCAAATACTACTGCTGCAACGACTGCAGAGATAATTGCGATGTTCATATAGTAACTCCTTAAGCTCTTAACTCTTTTTTATATATATCTTTGTCTGTAACGACAAAATCCATTTGTATATCGTGTTCATCTGTCGGAATGTCTTCTTCGATCTGCATCTCAAAAGCTATTCCAATTTTTACGGCAGAACTATGTTCTAAACATCTGTCGTAAAAACCTTTCCCTCTACCTAAACGTTTTCCATCTTTCGAAAAACCAAGGCCTGGAACAATTATCAAGTCGGGAGTGACGGCAGTTGCATTTTCAGCAGGGCCTAATATTTTCACTCCAAAATCCGTGCGATTAATAAGTTCGCTCATTCGTGCCAACTTAAAAATCATTCTATCGTTTGCGTAAGCAGGATACGCTGTTTGAATTTTTGTTTCGTCTATCGCAAGAAACCAGTCCGGTTCTTTTTGAATAGGAGCAAAAACTCCGATCACTAATTTTTTTTTGTGAATAACTTTCTGATCATTTAAGAATTCTGTAAGTTTCTGCGACACCAATAGACTTAACTGGTGATGATCATTTTCGGAAATTGAAGACAATATTGTTTTCAATTTTCTTCTAAGATCTTTTTTGGAACTCAAAAAAAACTCTTAACGTGTAGTAGGAGAAACTTCTTCGATGTATTGAAGGGCATCAACTGCTGTCATTCGCAGTTGATTGATATTTTCGCGATACTCTTTTTCTAGGGCCAACTTTTCACCTGCGAATTTAAGCGCAAGCAGAACCGCTACCTGGTGAGGTGCGAGCTGCGGTGATTGTTTAAATATTTTGGAAGCCTCAGTTTGAACAAATCCGACGATATCAGTAGGACTAACACCTTCAAGCTTTTCATCTTTTTTGAGCTTGATTTTGTAGCCTAATACTTCAAAAACTTCTTGAATTTCTCTTTCGTTATTCATTACTTAAAGAATAAACGATAGACGAATTTTCGTCAAACAAAATGCCTCGCAACGAAGCCAGATTCGACGTTAAAGTCCCAATAAAGCGTGAAGATAATCATCGATGTTAAATACATCCAAGTCTTCTGCAGATTCACCTACACCAATATAGGCAATAGGAAGCTTCAGTTGCTCAACAATTGTCACTGCACTTCCGGCCTTTGAAGAGCCATCGCATTTTGTGAAGATTAAACCAGTTAGGCCGAGAGTTTTGTGAAATTCCTCCGCTTGACGAAGGGCGTTTTGGCCAGTGATTGCATCGATTACCAAAAGAATTTGGTGAGGAGCAGATGAGTCAAGTTTTTTTAAAACATTTTTACTTTTTGCTAGTTCGTCCATTAAATTTTCTTTGTTGTGCAAACGTCCTGCAGTATCCAAAATGCAGTAATCTGCATTTTGATTGATTGCAGCTTGAAGAGCGTCATAACCAACACCTGACGGATTGGCCCCTTCTTTCGCTCGAATCATTGTTGCCCCTGCTCTATCGCACCAGACTTGCAACTGATCCACCGCCGCAGCTCTAAATGTATCACATGCACCGACAACAACGCTTGCACCTTGAGCACGCAGTTTTGTTGCAAGTTTTCCAATCGTCGTTGTTTTCCCGGCGCCGTTTACTCCGACAACCATAATGACTTTTGTTTTTTTCTCTGCATTTTTATCAAACTGATAAAGAGAGTGATCGACATTTTCCTGAATAGGTTTCATTTTACTTTTTAAGAAATCAAATAGAAATGTTTTGAAACTTTCTTCTGTGAAATTTCCTTCTTTCGCTTTCTTTTTAACTTCTTCAATGAGTTCTCCCACTGTCGCAGTCCCAATGTCAGCGCTGTATAAAAGCTCTTCCAGTGAGTCGATTGTGTCGTCTGTTAATCCTGGCCCTGAAAAAAGATTTGTAAGTTTCCCCCAAACTTCAGAACGTGACCTGCTCAATCCTGATTTTAACCGATCTTTGAAACTGATTTCTTTTTTAGGAGCGGCTATTGGTGTCGGTGCAGGTGTTTCAGCTTTTAAAATTTCCTGCAGTTGAGGTTTTAATTCAACAACTTTATCTCCTGTTAAGGCCTGATCCGTTTTAGATTTTTTAAATATTTTTCTAAAAATATAAATCGCGCAAATAACGACTAAGCTAAGAACGATAAAATACAGCCAATCCATGTATATCCCTTTTCTAAAAACATTTGAGGTGCTCAAAGATAAATGAAATTTAGGTCTATTTCAACTTGCGTAGCAGAGGATTAGTCATATATAAAAGTCTTATATGCGCAAGGTTAAACTAGAAGCTCAATTCCAACTGCTTTGGGCGATCAGACAATTTTTTTCTAAACAAGGTTTCATGGATGTAATGCCACCTCCAATGGTGGAAAATCCTGGAATGGAAACGCACATCCATCCTTTTCAAGTAGGGCATGCCAAAACGTTGCGTCTGTCGAACTGGTACCTGAACACTTCTCCTGAATTTCACATGAAAGAGCTTCTTTCACTCGGCTTCGAAAATATTTTTACACTTGGTTATGCTTTTCGAGATGAACCGCTCGCACCTGCTCACCGTCCGCAGTTTCTTATGCTGGAATGGTACAGAACCAATGCACACTACACAAAAATAATGGATGATTGCGAAGAGCTGATTAAGTTCACACTCAATACTCTCAATGAAAAAAATGTTTCCATAGATCAGAATTTTTTAAATGCAAAATTTGAAAGAACAACCGTTCAAGATCTCTTTAACGATATTCTGAAAATTGATATTCTGGATTTTCTCGAGACAAAAAATCTTAAAGAGTTAATTGAAAAAAAATTTAAAGATGTTCCTCTTCCCGGCAAAGGTGAAGTCCTGTCATGGGATGATTATTATTTTCTTTTATTCTTAAACAAAATTGAACCGCACATTGCTCATTATCCCTACCTTTTGGTTTACGAATTTCCAAATCATTTAAGTGCACTTTCAACTTTAAAAGCAAGTGATTCTAGGGTATGCGAGCGTTTTGAAATTTACTCAAAAGGAGTAGAACTTTGTAATTGCTTCAATGAACTTCGCGATCTTAAAATTCAAAAAGAAAGATTTGCATTTCAAGCGACAGAAAAGCAAAATCTCTACGGCTACTCACTTCCGGAACCGACTGTTCTATACAATGCCTTGAACAGAGGTCTGCCTTCCTCTTCAGGAATAGCTTTAGGAGTTGAGCGCCTACTCAGAGTTTTAACTGATATCGAAAATCCATTCTGGGATTAGAGCATCGAATTAAAAGCAGAATGAAGTTTAATAATAATTTCAGACTTTACATGCTGAACGGGAACTTTGCTTGCCCACATTTTGTGATAAGTTGCCGAAGCATTTTTCCGTGTCACATTTGTCCAAACAGATGGAAACTTTGTGGCCATATCAGCTGACATATTTGCATACCATTTTTCTAAATCTCCGCGGTGTTCATCGCCGAATGCATCGGTCATATCCAGAGCTTTTTCTGTCACAAGTCGCTTTAAAGTAAAGAGGTTCATGCCTTCCAAGCTTTTAATGACAATTGTTTTCCCAAGATATTTATTGTAAAAATAAACTGCAAAATCAGCGCTGTTTTTTTTAACAGGCTTATCCCAGTTTTCCATTCCTGCATAAACAGAATCGAGTACCAGTGAACGATAAACACCTTCCCTCGAACCACCTTGAGAAAGAACGTTCATTAACTTTCCAATCTCATCATCATTGGGTTTTGTCTGCCTTGTCGCTTCAAAAATCTCTCTGATAAAAGCATAATTATATTTCTGCTCAACTTCAGGTTTGATTGAAACCTTATCTTGTTTTTTATCGTATACCGCAGTTGATTTTGCATCATCAATAACTTTTGGAAGCACTGGCATTGGAACTTCATCGGTCTTGACAGATTTATCTGCGCCGATCAGCTTTACTGTCCACACTTCACCCAAGATCTTCATCATTTTCGGACGCATTTTTTCAGCAAAGGATTGTTCTGGAGCCGACTTCTGATCATTGGCAAAAAGAATTTGAATAGATAATGCCAAAACAAAAATCACTGCTAATCTCAAGATCATTCTCCTTAGTAATATTGGATGAATCTAGTTTAGCTGTGATTTGATTTTTTAGCAGTAGGAATTAATTGATCACTAATTTTGTGAATTATTGCGATAGAGGCGCATTTGCTCTTGAAGAAGGTCTAATTTTAGAGTTGTTAGTGGAAGAATTTTATCAACTAATGCCGGATTTGTTTTCCATTCATCATTAATAACCTCAAGTGCACTAAGAAGTGACGACAGAGTTGAATTGATATCATGAGTGAGGCTTTCAGTTTGAGAGTTATCTAACTTCGACATTTCCTCCTCCTTTGCCTTTAATATTTGTTACGATTCTATAAAAAGTATTATTTGAAAGCTTCAAATCACTCAACGTTTTTCTCACTTTATCATTATTGCCGGCAAGAACCTGCTCAACAATCTGTGCTTCAACTCTTTCAATATAAGCACCAAGACCTATTACCTTGATCTCTTCAATATTAAACTGAGCTTTTACAGAATTAATTGCGCCCTTAAGTAGTGAGGTTACATCCGATTTGTCGATGATCCCTTTATCGTTGCTTCTTAGAACTTCAATGACTTTCTGAAGCTCACGGATATTTCCGGGCCATGTATGATTGAGCAATTCAGCACGTGCTTCAGAGGAAAGCACGATCCTTCTTTTATTTTTTTTCAGAAAAAAATTAATAAGATTATCAATATCAGTTTTTCTTTCACGCAATGCTTTTAAGTAAACATTGAATCCTTCAAGACGATAAAGAAAGTCTTCGCGAAACTCTCCTGCTCTCACTTTTGCCTGTAAGTTTTCACAAGTAGCACTGACCAGACGGAAATTAGATGTCACCGTTTTTTCTGATCCCAGAGGGTAAAATGTTTTCTCTTCAATAGCTTTCAACATTTTTTTCTGCAGTCCAAGAGGCAGGGTCGCGATTTCATCAAGAAATAAAATTCCGCCGTCAGCAAGTTCCATTAAACCTTTTTTAGATTTAAGCGCGCCGGTGAAGGCCCCTTTCTCATGTCCAAAAAGTTCTGACTCAATCAAACTTTCTGAAATTTCAGCGCAGTTCAAATGAATGAATGGCTTGTTAATTCCAATGAGTTCGTGAATATATTTTGCAAGAAATGTTTTCCCAGTTCCCGTTTCACCAGTCAAAAGAATCGGATGATCACCAAATATGGCCTGTTCAATTAATTTCAGCTGTGCCTTTAAATCCTGGTCATCAGTCATCAAAACTTCTTTCAGACGTCCCAACAAATCAGTTTTGCTATGCTCGTATTTCTTGAGAACAGAATCAATAGCCGTTTTAGTAAATGGCTTTGAAAGATAATCGTTGCATCCTAATTGATAAGCTTGTGTGATGACAGAATCATCCTCTCTTCCACTCAAGACGATTGTATGAATATTTTTTGCCCTAAGTGCTTTTACTACTTCCAGACCCACCAGCTCTTTTTCAAGATCAAGATCCACGAAAGCAAGATCAAATGAATTTTTTTCAAGTTGAGCTATTGCATCGCCAGCAGTTTCAGTATCCGTAACTTTTCCAAAATACTCCAGCCTACTTTTTAAGCTTAGTCTTGCTAGCAGATCGTCTTCAACCAGTAAAATGTGAGTTAATTTTTCTTTCATAGTGATCATGATAGATAAAATCCGTATACGGCACAATAACTCCTGCGAAAGCCTATAATTATTCCTCAGTGCCCACTTTTTGATGCATTTAAATGGTTGATATATATGATCTGATTTTAATAACTGATGGAAATCATTTTAATTTCTTCGAATGCTAAATATTATCCTGATTTTCACGATAATAGAGATATGAAAACGTTTAATACAAA
>JACMRM010000255.1 GCA_014376445.1 Bacteriovorax sp.
ACGACTCAGGCATCTTCTTCCGGAGGAAATCACTCGGGAATGTGGATTCTCTGCCTGGTTCAGGCCACTAATGATGAAGCTGAAAAGCTGAATCTTGAAGATGTATTCGCTGAACAAATCAAAGGCAAATCACTTGTGAAGGAAGAAGTAGAAGGTCTTTACTATATTGATGATAAGGCCAATGAACTATGATGAAATTTTTTTCATTCATATTTTTAGTTATAACAATTTCTGGATGCTCATATCTATCTAATAAATTTGAATCTTTTGCCGAAAGCAAAAACACACCTGCTGAACCAACTGTTGAAATAAAAAAAATTAACTATTGTGCTTCCGGCTCTAAACTGCAGTACATCAGCGAAGATGAATCACTTTTAAAGTTTTATAAAATTTTAAGCCCTGCTATTTTTGAAAATAAAAATATTTCATTTATCCAGAAGGCCATTATGCTTTCCTTAATTGAGATGAGCAGACGTCCTGATGAATCATCACCATATGCGAGACTTCAGGTTTATTTAAAGCTAGATGGTAAAAATTATTATTATGATTTTCGTCCAAAAAAACTTGAAGATGATACAAAAATGCCTCAACTCAAAGGTCTTGATTATCTTACGAGAAAATTCCTTCCAAAGAAGAATCTTTTATCAATCGCGGCCAATCTGGACACTGTAGTTCCGGCCAGTATAAATGTCAGCACGGAACTTGAAGCCTTTCTTCGGGACAACAGGCAGGATCTTTTAAAAAATGAAACTCTCACAAATCATTTTTTTAAAGGAGATGAAGCACTCACTAAATACGAAACTTTTCAGCGGGTAAGTTTCAAATCGCTTATACAACAATACCAATCTTCAGTTTATTCAAAAGATTCAGATTATGATTTTGATATCAACGGACTGGATGCCAATAAAGTCCAGAAAGAAAATTACCAGGCAAATTGCAATTATGATATCAGTAAAGAGCTTTCTCTTCGCGACGAGCTTCTCGCTTCAGAGCTGAAAAAAGCACATACTGTCGGCATCAGTGAAGGAGAGGATTTTTTTCTTGCTGTTACTTCCGCAACACTTTACAAACCTTTTAAAACAGCACCTAAAATGTCTTACTTCATGAAAGCACGCCCTTCGCCTCTTCCGCTTCCAGTCTGCGAACTAAAAGGCAAAGGGCAAGACATTATTTTATTTTCCAGCGATGGAAGAAATCCCGTGCAGCATCTACAGCATTTAATTTCATATGACATTGATCAAATTGATTCTTCATATACATTAAACGAAATGCTGAATTTTTCACGACACCTTTTTTTAAGCAATCCCGACCGCATTCTCTATGAATCCAAACGTGGACGCAAGGCCCAGCTCGATTTTTTCCTGGCGATGAACTTTCCTATCTATCATGTAGAAACTCTGGGAAATGTTTTCGGCCATGCAACTTTTAAAAGCGACAAAAAACAGGAAAGCAGCCTGCATATAGATGACAGAAGCAAGGCCAGACTGTGGTGTAAATAATGAAGAGACTAATTATTTACGGTGAAGCTTCAAAAAAAGAAATTAAACAGATTGATGTAACCTACAGAGACTTCGAAATGACTCTAATGAATTTTTTATTGAAAAATAATATCCCAGTGGCATCAAGCTGCGGCGGAGATGGAATCTGCCAGAAATGCACGGTAACCTTACACTATCAAAAAATTCTCTCATGCCAGAGAACCATACGTGAACTCTTCGCTGATCTTGACTCTCAAATACTGTCATTTTCTTATTTGTAGACAAGATTCTCTACCTATTTTAGCATTGATTAATATATTAAAACCTAAGGTATTTATGCGTTATTTATCTATTGATATCGAAGCTACTGGTCTTGCAGAAAATGATTACATGATAGAATTTGGAATGGTTCCTTTCTGTACAGAAACCATGAAAGTTGAAGACTCACTGGCAAGAAACTATTTTATCAAATGCCCTTCATTTGAAGAATTAAAACCAAGACTCGACAAATGGGTTATAGACCATAATGAAATGCTGATTCACAAAGCACACGTTACCGGTCTTCACATGGACAGCTTCAAAGATGAACTTGAAACTTATCTAATCAGCAAAGAGGTAAAAAACTATTTTAAAAATGATAAGAATGAAAAAATTATTCTCTTCGGTAAATCGATGAGTGCTATCGATCTTCCTTTTTTAACCCGCGATCTTTCGTGGGAATTCATGAGAAAGCATTTTCATCACAGAAACCTCGACCTATCTTCAACTGCTAACACAATGATCGACCTGAAATTCATCCCGCCAGAATGCTCTTCAGGCTCTAAATTGATGAGTTATCTTGGAATGGGAGAAGTGAAGCATACAGCGCTTGAAGACGCTAAAAATACCGCTTTAATGTATTTAAAACTTTTAGAGATGCACAGTAAAAAATAATTTTTCTAATTAACAGCTAAAAAACTTGTTGGATCAATGGCCTGGCCATTCTTTCTGACTTCAAAATGTAAATGCGGTCCGTACGTTCTTCCTGTAAGCCCGATTTGAGCAATAACCTGTCCACGATAAACCCGCTGGCCTTGTTTCGTAAAATTAACTTTTGCGTGAGCATAAACTGAAAAATATCCGTCTTTGTGAGCAATCACCGTGATATTTCCATACCCACCGATCTCGTCGCCGGAATAAACAACAACTCCTTCAGCAGCTGCGACAATATGCGATCCAACTCTACCTGGAATATCTACACCTTCGTGCTTTTTCCCCCATCGTGAACCAAATCCTGAACTCATTTTATTGCTTGAAGGAACCGGCCATAAGAACTCACCAGTCTGAAGTAAATGCCCCGGATCGAAAGGGTGGGCTTCCATATCCTGATCATGGTCAAGCACGCCACGCTTTAGAGGGATAAAAACCCACTCGCCGGCCTTGATATGCTTATCTTTGTTAACGGCCACAATCTTTTCTTTTGGAACATTGAATTCTTTAGCTAGAGTGTCGATGGTATCTGTTGGCTTGATCATCACGTAATGCCCACTTTTAACCGTTGCACAAGCAAAGCTGAGAAATAATGTGATCAATAAAAAAGCATTTTTTGTATGAGTCATTTTGACAATATCTTCCTTGATTCCTTTCACCGTTTTTAGCGTGGAAGAATATTTTCTAGAAAGCCTTTTAAGCTTTCCATCAATTCAACCTGTGATCGTCCATAATCACAAAGCCTAACAGGAGCGACTGAGATCATTTTATCTTCTACTGCCTGACAATCCGAATCCGGGAAATTTTCATATCCCTTGTAAATTCCGCCAATCCAGTAGTATTTTCTTCCTCGAAAATCAATTCTTTCATCGATTTCTTCGGAGTACTTCCGTAAACCAGTTTTAGTGACTCGTGTCCCTAAAATTTCTGCTTCAGAACACCAGGGAACATTAACGTTCAATAGTGACATCGGTGGTATTACTAGCGATATATTTGATTGTATAAGAGTTTTGATAAAATTTGAAGCACTATAATAATGCTGATTATTTTTATCTGGTTTTTTGAAATCCATACACGAACTCACTGCGATCGCAGGGATCCCGTGAAAGGCCGCTTCTCTTGCCGCTGCAACAGTGCCTGAATAAAAAACATCCTGCCCTAAATTAGCTCCACGATTAATTCCTGAGATAACCATATCAATTTTTTGTCCGTAAAATTTTGATTCAGGATTTTTAAATAAATGACCGATGGCCATCAACGAGCAGTCTGCTGGAAAACCACTGCATCCGTAGACATTATTTTCAATTTCTTCCAGCCTGACAGTCGTATCGAGAGTCAGTGTATGCCCTGTTGTTGATCTCTCCGTCATTGGAGCGACAACAATAATATTCGCAATTGATGAAAGAGTTTCTTTAAGAATGTTTATGCCGGGTGCATGAACGCCGTCATCATTGGTGAGAACGATATTGAGCATGGTGCATAATCCTCTACTAAAATCTATCCGCTGAATTTCTGCTTTTTTCAATTAACGCCATCTCGGCCGAGAGTTTTTTTAAATCCACGTTCCGATAGCAGATTTCAATTTTTGAATTGATCGGAAAGCTCATCAGATCAAAATCAAAATAATCAAAAAGTGATGGAAAAATGTTATTGTTCCAGTCAATTCTCAATATAATCTTCTTTTCATTGCTTAAAAGATTATTAAAGTGTGTATAAAAATTTGTGATAAAATTATTCAGAATGCCGCGCTGGTGAAGATCTTCAAAAAATGAAAACTCAAAAATCATTCCTGAGAATAATTTACTATTACACCATGTCAGGTTTACTTCAGGATAATAATTTAAATAGTATTTTATGCCATGAGACTCTGGAGACTCGCTCCATTCGTCGCAATTAATGTAGATACGCTCTCTGCCGACACCTTCTTTCTTCAGATCATCAATGACTTTTTTTATCATTGGGTCATTTGAACGTGTAAAATGAAGATGAAGATTATCACTTACACCTAATAGTGGAACCAACTCAGTCAGAAAGACATGTTCTTGAATAAAGTTAAAACTTTTCGGAGAAAAATTAAAACCAAAATCCTTAAGTCCTTCGGCCTTTAATAGCTTTAAAGTTCTCTGATCGTAAATGCCTTCGATTTTATAATTATGGGACATGCCCCTATAATACCTCAAAAGTAGCTTTCATTTTTCTGCTAACAGTTCTTGCCTACTGGGATTTGATAAAATTCAACAGCCGTGCAAAGAAGATGTCATTCTGATGAGTTCCTACCGATTCCGGATGAAATTGATATGACACTCCATTCTGGTACTCGCAGATGTCCAATTCATACCCATGATTAAAAACGGCCAGTGAATTATAACGCTGAACCTGAGTCTTAATTCCATAATATTCAATTTCAACTGACTGTCCGTGCATTTGAGATAATGATGGTGAAACTTCTTTTCCTTCTGCTCGCGCCATAATCTGATGCCCGAGACAAATTCCCATACAAAAAATATTTTTACTTTGAATAATTTTTTTTACAGCTTCAAAATAAATTTTATACTCATCTGGGTGGCCTGGACCTGGCCCAAAAATGATAGCAATTTTATTTTCGCTCGCTAATAAGTCTGCTAAATATATTTTGAAAAATTCCTTATGAGAGATGACTCTACAATTTTTCTCATGCGGAAACAGAACATTTGCAATATTATAAGTGAAGCTATCTTCGAAATCGACAATGATAATTTTATCTGACATTGATGGATGTAAAGTTATTGGCATTATAATTTATATAAAGCAGAAGTCCGAATTTTTTATCGATTAAATCTTTAGTGTAATTAAATTCAATTTTCCAGCAGTTATTAATTGGTGAATATAAAAATGAATAACTACTTTCCGAAATAAGCTTGCTGACCAGGTTGTAATCAACATGGTTTTTTACTGTAAAAAGATCACTTAGATTTACGCTTAAATCATACCCTGCAAGTTTAGTAACCGGTGTGTTGACTGAATTGTAAGAGTTATATTTAAAATCTCCAGATAGTGTAAACCGCTCATGTGTGTAGGTAACACCAGAAGTAAATTTATGCTCCTGGGATTTATGATAATAAAACTCTTCAATAGAAAATGTTAAGCGCTCAAAGTTTACACCTGTGTTCACATAAAGTCTGGTGAGCTTATCAACCCAGTGATCTGAATTAACAGTAAGATCAACCCCCTGAGAAACGTTAAAAAAAGTAATATCTTTATAGTCAAAATTATCTTTAAGGTAATGACCGTCTTTATACGGATCAAATTTTCTTGATGTTTTTTTAATTAAGTTGTTATTCCATTGAAATTCTATAGTGTTGCTTAAAGGAAGAGAATCCTGAGATGTATTGGGATTGGTTAAATGTTCGCGGTTTCTGAGAGCATCGAGGTAGTCAAACTGGCCATCGTCAGATTCAATCTGTGTACGGAATTTTTGATTTCCTTTATACGTTTGCTCACCAAGATAATAATGCCTGAACTTGAACTGTTGCCAGTGACGGTAACTATTATTATAAACCAATGAAGTCTGCTCATCAGCATTGGACATGATTTCAGGAAGAGTTCCAATTGTAGAATTAGCAGCTGAAGCGGCCGGTACCGTCTTTTTAATTTTTTCATTTTTATCAAGCTCAATGTCTGAACCTATAATGGTTGGTCTTTCTTCTACATATGCGAGCCCATAAATTTTTTCGAGTTCAATGCGGGCTTCCGTTTGATAAATCAACCCTTGTTTTGAGAAACTCTGCTCACTGGCCTCTGTTGGAAAATGATAGTTTTGATAATCGAGCTTAAGCTGATGCGATAAAGCAATAGGCCCTATACTTCCAATCTGCCAGTCCAGATAAGGTGCAAAATTTAATCTTCTCGCATTTCTAATCGGAGAAGCCGAATAAAGAACCAGCGGCTTATTTTGCTTAAAAATTGTATAATCAGAATTTACACCCAGTGAAATATTATTCAGGAGAAAATAATTTGTATGCATAAGATTATAAGGAATAGATGAGAGACTTATCTTAGGCAGAATCTGAACATACTGATCATCGAACCTGGAAGGATCTGAAACAACCATGTTTTGATTATAATAACTTTCGACTCCCAAGGTAAAAAGAGAAGATCTTCCTTCAAAAAACCCTCCTCCGCCGACTTCAGTTCCACGGACTTTTTCTTTCGCAAAAAAATCTAGATCCCTGATGGTATCCAGATCCGAAGTTTTATTAAAATAAACATGCCCATTCAGATTTTTGTTCTGAATATAGTGCCCTTCTATGTCGGTAAAGTATCTGAACTCTTTTTTTCCGCTAAGAGTTTTGTCAATTTTATAAGGTTTATAGATTCTATCATTCAAATCAATGCTATTAATTTCGGCCCAAGTTTTTTCCTTAAAATTCTGCCGGTACTGAACTTCGCCGCCAAGACCTCTATCTCCAAAGGTTGAAGGTGTAAGAGTTAAATCCTTATGATCATCAATAACGAGGAAATAAGGCTGTTGGTATTTAAAACCGTCTTTCGAACTGAATCCAATCGTGGGAAATAAAAAACCTGATTCTCTTTTTTGCTTGATAGGAAAAACCAGATAAGGGAAATACATTGCCGTTACGCCTTTCACTTTTATGAAAGCGTGCTGAATGCGCACATATTGCCCGACAGTAATGGTAATTTTTTTTCCGAAGATACTCCACGACTCTGGACAATCCTTACAAGTCGTATACTCGGCTTCCTCAGCATAAATAACTTCCGGAGAAGTTTGAAGAATTTTTTTTCCGGTAATAACGTAGTTATCAGAAAGTACGCGGGCATTATCAAGATCGATGGTCTTTGATAAAAAATTATAGCGAAGCTTTGTCCCGTACAAAGTCATTTCAGGAGCAATATAACGAACGTTCCCGACAACTTCAGTTTCACCTGTCGTAAAATTGATAGTGGCCTTCTCTCCATAAATAGAATTTTTTAAATGAGTGATAACGACATTTCCTACCGCCTCAAACTCATTTTCACTTGATTTGCGGAAGGCCTTATCTGAAAGGATATTGATTTTCTGCCCTAGATTAAACTCGAAAGTCTCACGTGCAAAAATCTCGCTTGAGAAAAATAAAAAACTAAGAGTTAATAAAACGCTGAACTTCACCAATGAAGTAATATGACCCGCAAACCAAAATGGTTTTTGATTCTGAATTTTTAAGTTCTGATTTCCAGTCGAAAACAAAATTTAAGATTCCCTTGTTAACTTTTAAACTTGCTTCCCTGATTGATTTTTCATCCAGGGCCTTTGGGTGGTCAAAACTTGTGAGCACAATCTCTGCTTTGTTTTCAAAAAATTCTGTTAAAGATCGAAGCATAACTTCAACTTCATTCAGAGGTCTTTCTGAAAAACTTACAAGCAAACTTGAAGGAAATACCACATCACTGGATTCCAGATAGCTCTGCAACATTCTACGTACACCATCGATATTATGTGCTCCTATAAAGATAAGGGACTTCCCTAGAAAAGTCATCATTTCTCGACGCCCTTTATAGAGAGGAAGTTGGGCAATCCCCTCTTCAAAAGTAAGGCCTGGATCAGGAATAAAATAACGAAAAATCTCCCATGCCATCAGCTGATTTTCCGCAAAATAATTGCTCTGTTTTTGTCCTGCGAGGTTTCTCCATTCAATTCTATGCTTCTTCACATATTCATTGGTAAGTTCATTGAGATACTGAAGCCCAAAATTTGTAAAAAGAGGTTTGTGAACACGCGATACTGCAATTTTTTCAGAGAGAATTTGACTATAGCGCTGTCCTAATATGCTTTGGTGATCGCGTGATATAGAAGTAATACAAGTACAATCTGCATCAAAATGGTTAACAGCATCAAGCCTGCCTCCTAGACCTACTTCTAGAACTAAATAATCGAGACCGTTCCTGTTTTTTGCAAGCATCAAAAAAACGAGAAATAAAAATTCGTAAAAAGAAACTCTGACGCCTTTTAAATCTTCCTTCAAAAGCTTCTGCCCTTCTTTCATCACCTGTTTTAATTTCTCATACTCTACTTCTTCCAATTTCCCATTCTCAGAAAAAACAAATCTTTCTCTTAAACTAAGAATATGCGGAGAAGTCCAAAGTGCTATCTTTTTCTTTTTTAAATTTAGTAACGATGCGAGCGAATGGGCCGTTTGACCTTTGCCATTTGTACCGGCAACGATAACGATTTTTGTACCGATTTTTTTGAAAGATTCAATGAAAGGATGATAAACCATGCGGGTTCTATCGAGTCCGGGCGTAAAAACTTCAAACCCAAAATGTTGAGTAAGAAAGCTCATAAGCTCATTTTCAATTAGTTGGTTAAAATCCTGATTTGACATCAAATTCCCCTAAGGCCCTTATTTGGCCATTATTTATGGCAATTGAAAAGCCTTAAAAAAACACTTCCGAGCCTTTTTCTCAAGTTTTAAACAGCTTTTACCGAATAGTCTTTGAAAGAATGCATTAAGGGCACAAACTTGTTATGAAAATGAAATCGCCAATCAATCTATTAATTATCTCTATCATAGGAATTCAATTCTTATTTAGCTCATCATTTTTAAATGCGGCCGAGAAAAAATCAAAAGCTCCTCCTACAATTGTTTTTGGCAGCGGACTGAAAGGTGATACTTCATGTTTGCAAACTAAAAAAAATGAATTCAAAACTCTTTACCTTAAACTTCAGCAATCTTTGAATTATGAAGGAAAAGATATAGAGATTACAAACGATAAAACCGGCGCTTTCAAGCTTGTTCCTCACAAAGGTGAAGAATACGAAGGGCGGATTTTTGAGAAAAAACTTTTCCAGGAATACCAAAACTCCCTCCGCAAAGTAGGCCTGCTTTATCAGGCAGCAAAAAATGATGCTGCTTCTAATTCTGCCGAATTTAATTCAAACAAAGAATTAATTGACTTCATGAAGGCCATTGATAGCGGAAACGATTCAAAATATATTGCTACAACAAATATTGAAACAGTTATCAAACAACTTCGAAAGGCCAGTGAAGTAAAATACGCTCAGGATTCTAAAGATCCTAAGGATCATAAATCAAAAGTCATCAATGAGAATGATGAATATCTTCTAACAAAACTCCTGACACATGCTCAAGACCGTCTTTGCAGTATCAGAGAGTATACAAAAACAAAAAAAGGTACGAGATTTTTCAGCGCTGAGGAAATGGAAAAGAAAAAGAATGCTCCTCTTAACCAGCTTCTCCTTGCAGTAAAAGATGCCAATCTTAATAAAGACTCTGAGATCAATATTGTGGATACGGATGTTGCGA
Source organism: Bacteriovorax sp. (assembly GCA_014376445.1). GTDB lineage: Bacteria > Bdellovibrionota > Bacteriovoracia > Bacteriovoracales > Bacteriovoracaceae > Bacteriovorax. Next base: position 9,749 of record JACMRM010000255.1, read on the forward strand.
TCAACTCTGCGATTCAAGAAAGCATCAATGCTCTTACAAAATGGATGAGCGATAATAAATCCTGTAAGGCCGCAATATCAAGCATCGCTTTCATGAATTCAATCCAGATTGGAATTCAGTCTTGTAACTATAATGAATTTATTAATTCGCTTGTCATTACACCGGATAAAGCAACGACAGATATTGAAAGAATTCTTCATTTTATTAACTCAAATGAAAAATTTTTGAAGAAGGCCGCTCCAAAAGCAGAAACAGACCTGGACGAATTTAAACTTCAGGCCTTTGTCGACAGAACTTTCTCCAATAACGGAACAAAAATTCACTGTACAGAAGTTGTGAATTCAAACAAAGATGGCAAACGCCTTTTTGTCAGAAATCTTCCTTACCTTGATGAGAAAAGCAAATTTGATACTTCTAAAATTGCCTGTAAAGTAAAAGTGGCCGCTTCAAAAAAAGTGCCTGCATCGGAGCGCACTCTTACGGAACAGGAATGTGCTGCTAGGATTGATCTCATTTCAGATGATCTAGGCCGCGGAATTGAAGTAAAACAAAAAAATTTAAAAGAAGCCCCTATCTCTTTTTCAATAAGAGACAATCCGGAGTGTGCAGATGTCTCACTTATTACTCCTCAGGCAGAAACTCCACCATTAAAACCGGAGACACCACAAATACCAGCTGTATGGACGATGGAATCTTGCAAAATTTTAGGTAATTCAAAGTCTATCAGTATGATCCTTGATACCTCAGTCACGCCTAATACTTGTATACCTGAATACGATAATGCTAAATGTGAAAAGAAAGGAATAGATGAAAAATCTCCAGTAAAGCTTATTGCGAAAAAAGATGCTAGCGGTTGCGAGCCATTAACATCTGAAACAGATGAAACATGCTCTACAAAAGGTCTTTTGGACACTCCACCCGTCGCTAAAATACTTGTAAATGGAAAGTGTGAGCTTCCAGCTAAAAAGAAAAAAGAAGAGTGTGAAAAAGATGGAAAAGACCTGGCCTCTGATGAACTCTCTTGTATTGAAAAGAAAAAAGAAGATAAGAAAGAAGAAGAAAGTGAAGCCGATAAAGAATGTAAAGTTAACAATATAAAACGTGCTGAAGATAAAGGCGGTATAGTGACTGACTGGAAAGTGAAAGACGGAAAATGCATTGACACTAAAGCTGACAAGTCAGGAAAAAAGAAAATTGGTGAAAAAGATGAACAGGAAGTAAAGGTTCGTCCTGAGCAGCCTTTTGAAGTGCCGGGAAGATTTGTTCCGATTCAGATTCCGACGAGACAAATGTATGTTTTGCCGGGGATGCCTTAGAGTGGGAAGAAAGAAAGAAAGAAAAAAAAGCCCCATGCAGCGATTGACCGAACTCTAATACGACATAAATTATTTTATATTTTCAATCATAATAAAAAAGCTCCTTCGGGAGCTTTTTTTCGATCAATTAAAAAACATAAGATGTGTCACTCGATCCTAAAATAGTAATCCTTTCATTTTCCAGTTCACCAATTTCTTTAAAAAGCTGTGACTGAAAATTTGGCTTTAAATGCCCCAGAAAAATCGGAACATCTTTCGGCATCTTTTTAATCTCTTCTTTGATCGTCGCTGGAGTATGATGCTGGCTGTCCGTCGCAACTTTTGAAAGTGCATTTGGAAAACTCACTTCACTGAAAATGGCCTTTAAATTTTTAACAGATTTAGCATATTCCCAGATCGCATCGGTAGGCCCCGTATCCTGAGTGAAAATAACAGTAGAATTTTTTCTTTCGATAATAAAACCCAGTGCTCCAGTCGAATGGTTCACAGGAATCGGAAGAATACGATAATCCCCTAACACCAATTGCATTTCAGGTTTGATATCGTGAAATCTCAAGGTCGGATTTTCTATTGAAGGAAGTTTGCTGAAATCCGGCCAGATAATATCATTTAGCAAATGCGTTTTAATCGCATCTTTCACTGGAGTATTGGCATAAATTTCAAACGGTCTTCCTTTCATTCCAAAACAATTGTCTGCAAGAAAAGCTAAATCAGAAATATGATCTAGATGAGCGTGAGAGATAAGGATGTAGTCAATGTGAGACTGCTCTTCAATTTGAATTCCTGAAGCAACAGATCCAGCATCAATTAATAATTTCCCATCAATAAGATACGATGTTGCTTTATAGCCAGGAGAAACTCCGCCATGTCCGCCAATAATCCTAACCAGCATAAAAATCTCTTTTAAAAATATTTTTAAATTACTTCTTAATCATAAACAATTTTAAAGCAGTTTGGAAATTATGATGACTGAGGGACAATAATTCTCATTTCACCGAGCGAGACAGTTGGTCATAAACTGTTTTGGTATCAGAACCAAGAATCTTAGAAAATACTTTTGCCAATTTTTTTGTGCTTCCGCCATTATCTAAATAATCACGGACAAGCTCCGCTACCTCTTCCTGATCAACACCTGCTCTGACTTCATCATTATGAAACAAAACAACGAACTCCCCTTTATCCATGACAATTTCTTTTATGCTTGGAAGATCTGCTTTCCTCAACCGATAAACTGATTCATAAGTTTTCGTCAGCTCTCTGGCAATCACCAGAATTTTATCCGGATGCACTTCAAAAAAATTATCAATAGTCTCATAAATGCGATGAGGAGATTCAAAGAAAATATGCGTTCCACTTGTACATTTCAAGTTCTTAAAAAAATCCTTCTTCTCACCTTTACCTCGTGCAATAAATCCCCAGAAGTGAAATGGATGTGGTGGTAGTGCAGATAACTCCAGTGCCGTAATAACAGCAGTCACTCCTGGCAAAGTCTTGATCACAATATCTTCTTCCAGAAGCTTCTTTAAAAGTGGATAGGCCGGATCAGAAACCATCGGGCTCCCTGCATCCGAGACCAGATAAACACTCTCACCATTTTTAATTTTTGAAAGAATGACTTCAATTTTTCCGACACTCTGATCATGAAATGAATCAATGAATTTATCCTGATAATTAATCCCTAAAGAATTTAAAAGTTCTTTAAAGACCCTCGTGTCTTCAGCATAAAAAGTTTTGCCGGTCTTCAAGGCGTCAAGCGCTCGCAAAGTGATATCACCTGTATTACCAATAGGTAAGGTTACAAGAATTATTTCTGACAATTTTAGTCCCTTACTTTTATTACTCACTTTTCGTTTTAAACGGCAAAAAAGTGATGTGAAAGAAATACAAATGAATCGGTGTTAAAATTATTCTAGCATATTTAACCCGTAAAAAGGAACGTTCAAAATGGCCATGAAAGCTCAAATCCACACTGACTCCCAAGGAAATATTATCGTCCATATGTCAGGCGGTCTCGATTATGAGAATTCACTCCCATTAAGACTAGAACTTCAGGAACTATCTGTAAAAAACCCTGCCAGCATTATCACTCTAGATATGCATTCTTTGGATTTTGTGGGATCAAGCGGAATAGGAATTTTTGTTGAAACACTTCACATTTTAAATAAGAACAAAGCTCAGATCAAACTTTCAAATGTAAAAACAGAATTTTTAAAAGTCTTCAAACTTTATAATTTTGATGCTTTTAAATTAATGGAAGAGCAATTCGACACAGATGAAACAGAAAATCTAAACCAAAAATTTGGTAATAGAAAACAAACATATCAAAACTGATCTAGAAAATAGTAAAAGATAATTAATGTATTTAAGTTCGAAGATCTAGGTGATTAAATTTAAAACTCCATATGCAAAAAATTCATAAATAATAAAGGATCCGATTTCGGGTCCTTTTTATTATCAAATTGTGCTAGTTGATAATCTTCAAGCTGAAGCTTCTCGACTGAAGAACTTTCATTTTCATATGGACTTGAGCTCTCCGGATAATAATCCCCTTTCTCTTTCTGCTCTTGCCCATAACCTCTTTTCTTCATTTCATAATTAAAAATAATATAACCACCAAAGACAAGCCCGGCATACAATCCAAGAGAAGCCCCCTTTGCAATTGATCTTCCACCTGCTCCAAATGCGATTGTCGCAGTTCCAAGCAATGCCCCACCAACAATCCCGTATCCGGCCATTGTTGCTATCATTTTAAGTTTTGGATCCAATCCACTCTGTGTCACCGCCTGCGAGACCGACGAAAACAGAAGTGTAAAACATACAACAAATGCAATAATTATTTTTTTCATATTAAAAGAATAATGTGGGATCGACTTTTTGGCAAAACTTTACTTCAAGTAAAGCCTCCATATCTAAAACTCGACTTAAATAGTCCTGTGTTTTTCTAAGCCTTTTCATCTGATGAACTGAAGGATGCAAAGAAGTTTTCATTTCAACAATTTTGAGAACCCATGTTTTATCAGGACGCCTTTCGAGGTAGGCAATATCAATTTGTCCGAGGTGATGTGAGCGAAGAACCATTGGAGAAACAAGTGCTGGAACACCTTTTTGATGAAGAGTCTGTGAACTATTCGATTCGAGAATATCCCCTTTCCTCATAAATTTCCTTCACTCCCTTATAGGTCAGCCTGTGCATTTCCGTTACACCCAAAAGCCCGATGGCCTCAAGATGCATTTTTGTTGGATAACCCGCATTGTGTTCCCAACCATACCCTGGATACTTTTCACCCAGATTTTTCATCAACTGATCACGGTATTCTTTCGCCGCAATTGAAGCAAGCCCGATCAAAAGCGACTTCGAGTCCCCCTGAATAATGGCCTCAAGCTGATGCTTCGAATCTTCATACTGAATTTTTTTATTCCCATCAATCAGAATTGTCCCTGGTAAATTAAGCGGACAGCTCTCAAGCATCGCACGCTTCATTCCTACTAGAGATGCCTGAAGGATATTGATCTCATCAATTGTAGATGCCGGAATTTCTTTGATTAAAATTTTGATTGTTATATTTTCTGAATGAATAGAAGTATGAATTAGATTTGCCTTCAACGAAGTCATTGAAAGCTGCTTTAAGATTTTCAAACGAGCGTCTGAAGTTAATTTTTTAGAATCAGTAATCCCGATTTTTTTCCATTTGAGCAGAAGCGACTTCAATTCTTTTTCATCATATTTTTTAATTTCAATGGAGGCACACGCAGTGACTACGGGTCCTGCGAGCGGCCCTCTTCCCACTTCATCACAACCAGCAATAAAAAATTCATTGCCATAAATTTGTGCATTTAATTTAAAAAAACCAATATCAACCATTTTTATTTTATCCAAAAAAAAGCCCCGCGAATTTCGCAGGGCTTTTTTTAACTTTATCTTGATTTAAAAAATCTTGAAAGAAAAAATTATTCAGCGTCTTTACGATCGTAATCGATAGCAATACGAGCTGACTTACCAGATCTCTCACGAAGGTAGTAAAGCTTAGCTTTACGTGCCTTACCTTTCTGGATGATTTCTACTTTTTCAACGTTTGGTGAGTGGAAAGGAAATACTCTTTCTACAC
>JACMRM010000006.1 GCA_014376445.1 Bacteriovorax sp.
GAGTAGAAATGAAGAGAGAGAATGCTTATCTGTCAGACAAAGAAATTACAGTACTAAAAGATAAATTATTTTCCGAGAAGGAAAGAATCAGCAATAAGAAAATGGAAGAAGAGCAATACCAGCTCGACAGAAATGAATTATCTGATCCTCTTGATGAGGCAAGTGTAAACACACAAACTTCTCACGATATCAGATTCATTAACCGTGAAAACTTCTATCTTAAAAAAATCAACAAATCTCTGGATGCAATGTCTCGCGGAACTTACGGTCTTTGTGAAGAGTGCGACGGAGAAATCGGATATGAAAGACTTAATGCCCGCTTGACTGCAGAAATGTGTATTGCGTGCAAGGAAGAAGCAGAAATGGCAGAGAACAACAATTTCTTTGATAAAAAATCAAAGTCACTTGGCCGCGCTCTTCACGATACAATCAGATAATTTAAATTCAGATTTTATACATTTGATTTAATAACTATAAAGGCCTGCATGATGCGGGCTTTTTTTATTTTATGGCCGCAGCTTCACCGACAGGGTGTTGAAAAAGATTCAATTCAATATAACGAAGCTCCATCTGCTTTTTTAATTCCGCCATCGCATCCATTTCACGTCCGTCATAAGATTTATCCAGCGTAATTTTTAAAGTTGTCCCGCTTACAACACTCACCGCTTTAACCATCCCGTGAAAATGCTCAGACTCGAGCAAAGCTTTTTGCTCCGGAGTTTTAATCCCAATAATTAACTCTCCCCACTTGTAACCGTCACACACATCGCCTTTTGAATTTTCCAGTCCACCTAAAGATCTCAGCGCAAGCCTGCCCTTATTAAATTTCACCCATAAACATATAGGTTTTCCATCCATTTCAGATTTGATCACGAGACTCGATCCATACCCTCCACAATGCAGAGTCAGATCACTTGTAATCGCTTTATTTTTTTTCCCGCCCAAAAGCCCTTCAACCTGCATTTCAATTTCATCGCGACTAAGCAGTGCTGATTCCTTATCGTTAAAACTGGCCACCTTGACCATATCACCCGATTCAAGCCAACATGCACCTTCCGACAGCGTCTGAACATTCATGTCCTCAGCAAAGGCCTGAGAGGCCATAGCTAGAACGAGCATGAATTTAAAAATGTGGGAAATACCCATCACGACAATCCTTCAAAAGGTTTACTTTAGTAGTCCTATCGGATATTAAAAAAATAAGTTAACTTTTTTACTCCATTATTAATTTTTAAGGGTTTATCAGTGCGAGACCTGATTTATATAGTTGTCGAAACCTTCTACCAGAAGGCCACCAAAGACATCCTTCTGGGCTATCATTTCGCCCATTTCAACGATCCCAATATCCTGGGCCCTCACCTGGATCGCATCACTGGCTTCTGGGAAATGCAGCTCACAGGAAAGGCTTCAAAACCCATCGAGGGAAAACAATTCCAACTCCTCTTCACTCACCTTCAATTAGGAATCAAACGCGGCGAACTCGGCCGCTGGATAATATTATTTCACCAAACATTAGATGAGCTAGAAACAGAATTTAAAAACCAATCCCCCACTGATCTCCCAGAAATCCAAAAAATAACCACAGAGTGGAAAAAAAGAATCACCTTCTTCGAAGAACGCTTCAAATCCCACCCCGCCATGTTCAATCCACACCCCAAATAATCCACCAGCGATTTCAAAAAATGCCAGATACTAGGCGCGATTGTGAGCGCGGAGGAGACGTACGTCCGTACGTCGACGCACAAGCGACGATCGCAACGACGTAGATGGCATTTTTTCAAATCGCTCAGTTAATAATGTTAGTGGTGTTCGCCGCCGCCAGCTGGCGTGGGTGCATGCTCAGAAGGAATATTAACAGGCCTTCTTTGCAAATGACGTTTAGGATTCTCAGCTTTAAATTTAACAAGAATCAGATCTTCAAGAATCGGCTCCCCTTCAACTTTATCAAACAACCAATTGCGAGAATAATACTGATTCAATCTTAAAGCTTCTGCGCGTGCCTGCTTTTCCGTTTCAAATTCAACAACGGCAAAGTTCAAACGCTCATAAGTTAATGACCTAGAAGTTAATTTATTAACTCCTGGTGAGTACTGAGTAAAATCAATCTCAGCAGACTTCTCTTTTGCAGGAGTGGCACCGCTGGTATCCATGATCGCATCAAATTCTTCCGGCGTATATTTCAATTCGGGCCCATGCTTCTTTCCAGAGCATCCCGAAAGTAATACCAAACAAACAGAAAGAATTAAAACTCTCAAAATCATTTTCTCGTTTTTCCGACTACACGTTTATAAGTATCCTCAGTCGATCTTTTTTTAGTATTTGTATTCGACTTAGGATTTGTACGTGCATTTGGTTTTGCATTTCCTTTTGAATAAGGCTTTGCATTTTTATCAGTACGCCCGTCAGTATTTCTGACCGGTTTTTTCTTCTCTCTGACGTCTTCACGTTTGTATCTCGGAGTCGCAGACCCCCGGACAACCTTAACGTGCTTTCTCTCGCCCGGTTTTCTGGCCGCTTTAACTTTATCCTGAAGTGTCTCAAGCTGCTTTTTCTTTTTATCAAGTTTCGTCCCGATAACTTTTGCTTTGATCGCCCTTACTGCAGAGAATTTCTTTTCATCAAACGATGTTAAACGAATCGCAGACTGATTCTGAATCGCTTCGTTGATACGAGTGATGATGTTGATGTCTTTTGGTGTGACAAGGTTGTAAGCAAACCCTTCTTCTTGCTGTCTCCCCACACGTCCACAGCGGTGAATATAATAAACTGCTTCGAAAGGAAGGTCGTAATTCATAACCCAAACCAGCTTATCGATATCCATCCCGCGTGCAGTTATATCAGTAGAGATTAAAACTCCGCCTTCTTTTAAAAAGGCATCGTAGTTTTTCTTACGAGTGCGTGCTTCCATCTCTCCATGAAGAGCATGGAATTTCATTTTAGGAAACTTAGAGGGAAGATCTTTCATCAGCATGTCGACAGTATCGTGTTTGTTAACGAAAATAATTCCTGATCCTTTGGCCTGATTCTTTAAAAAAGCTTCAGTCATAGAAATTTTTTCTTCGTCTTTTAAGTAAATATTGAAAGTACGAACTGAATGAGCAAGTTTATTTTTGTCTTCACTGTTGTAGCTAGCAAATTCAATGGCAGAAAAAATTGTGCTGCAAAATTCATCCAGAGAAGCTGAGTGAGTTGCAGAAAATAATCCTACGTGAACCAAACTGGCGTCACATGAACCGTAAATGTTTTCCAGATCTTTTCTGAATCCCATTTCTAAAAGCTGATCAGCTTCATCCATGATGATGTAATTTGTTTCTTTAAGATTGATTTCTTTTCTCTTAAGCGCACTCGACAAGCGTCCTGGAGTTGCAATTAAAATATCGATGTTGTCACGGGCGAGCAGATGATTGGTCTTTGCAGCTTCACCACCGGCAAGCATACGAACGCGAAGTTTTGCATGGTGAGAAATTGATTTGAAAACTTTTTGAAGTTGAAGTGCAAGCTCTCTTGTGGGAGCAAGAACAACTGCACGAGGTTTACCGTGGTCTTTTTTCGGATCACCTTTTACTTTATCTTCTTCAGCGTACTTCAACTGTTCAATGATCGGAAGTGCAAAACAATATGTTTTTCCCGATCCGGTTTTTGCAATAACGTTTACTGATTTGCCTTTAATGAAATCAGGAATTACTAAAGACTGAATGCGGGTTGGTTCTTTTAATTTTTGTTCTGCGAGAAAAGAAAGGACTGCTGGATGGGAAAGGATTTTTTCAAAGCTCATGATAAGTGTCTCGTAAAGGTAAGCTAGTTAAATATATTTCAAACCAGCTTACCACGAGAGTTATACTATTAAAAGAAAATGCGGAAATCGATACTCTGAATTGCAGTCAATCTTACGTTATCCACTTCGCTTTTAAGCGGTTTTTTTAGAGTGTATTCAAGTTGCATTAACCATAACTTCACTCTAGGTGATAGAGAAATGTATTCTTTATCAACCATTGCACGCAGTTGAAGGCCAAGACGGTCTCCCCAGACGTGAGCTCCGACGGCCGTTCCGGCGTACATCCCTTCGCTGAAACCGTAGCCTGATCTTTTGTGCACTCCCACGAAAGGCTGTAAAGAAAGTGCATTTAATCTGTAAGTTGCATCGGCCTGAACTCTCACTAATGGATCATAACCATAAGTCAGTGGCTTTGAACCAACTTTCGCATCCTTCATTTTCGATAGTTTTAATTCTTCGACACTGGCAAAAATACTGTAATTGGTATTTCTGTAACCAAGACGATAGTCAGTTTGAATTGTTGTTTCAGTGTTCATTTTCTTTGGTGTCTCGATTGAGTCACCTTGGGCAATCTGAGTTCCAGTGATGAACTGGTAAAGATCTGCTCTTCCCATAGCGTACAGATTCCAGTTACCGAACCAGTGCTCTCCTGATGTATATTCATTGAAAAAACCAACTTTCGCATCTGCTTTCGCAAGGACAGTCATCGTAGGATTTGTCGCTGATGGAATAATATATTTTCCTGCTTCGAGTGCCGTACAGTAGCTATTTGTTGCTGATGGTGTCGAGAACTGTGCAAGACAGATTGCTCTTACATCCTGCCCCTGTAATGAACTCAAGTTAAGAGTCAGAATGTACGCCTGAAGTTCTGACGGTACCTGATCTCTAAAGAGGTCAATTAAGTTTTGATTTGTCAGGGCCTGACTTCTGATTCCAATATTCGCACCGACATCAAGTAGAGCTCTGAAGTTAGGTTTAAATTTTACATCCCACGCTGAAAATGATGGAAGCGGAAATCCAAGTCCCACATTCACTTTCACGGTCTGTTCAGTTCTGTCATATTTTGCAAGAACAACGTTCGCATTATTAATTTTTTGCTGTGATGTTCCCTGAAATTTAGAGGCATCACTTACGTCGCTAATAACTTCCTTGATATTTTTATTGAATGCCGCTGACACATCAAAAAAGAAATCGTGCCCGATTGGTTCAAGCATTTGCGATGTTTTCAATTTGTCATCAATGATTTTGTAACGGTTTACAACATCATAAGCATGCACCGCTGAGATATTCAGGGCAATCAAAGTTCCTAGGACAAGAGCTCTGGTAGGTTTCATTTCTTCATCATCCTTGATTGAAAATTTACGTCAAATTGAGGTGGGTATTAGATACCATCCTATTAAATCCCAAAAAATTGTAAAGAGTATTATGACCGAGTATCTCTGTCTGACTTAACTTTTGATTGCAAGAGTCGGAGAATTTAACAATAATTATTCTTAATATGACGATAGCAAAAAATCAGTTCCACCTCGATGTCCGAATAGAAAACATGCCGCCGATGAAAATCGACGTTATCGATACGGTAACTGCAGGCCTTGATCCCAGAAGTGATCTCACTCTTTCCGGAGCAAAAATTAAAAATCGACATTTAATTTTCACTAAGAAAGAGGAAAATCTTGCTCTCCATTATCTGGGAAATACGAACCAGACTTTTTTGAATTCTATTCCTCTCGAAGAAGGTAAGGTTTACTTACTGGAGCCGGGAGACAGAATCCAGCTAACCGGAGTAGAAATAATTATCCGACACGAAATTGTCCATGTTCATGAAGGACACCATTCGATGAAGCCGATTGTTTTTAATTCGCTGGAAAATTTAAAACCGGAGTCGATTAAAGAAGGTTTGATCTTCAAGGACAATCCTACAGGTTCGATGCGTGAGCACAAACATGTTCAGCCTCCAATGTTTAAGGCCGTGCCGAAAAAAACGATTGAGCAGCAAGGATCATTTCTTTCGTTATGGATCGTAAAATCCTATTCAATGGTGACCGATTTCTTTTTCACTTATCTTTTTCTGGTCACTCTTCTGCCCTTGATATTTGCCGAAACTTATGCACGAAAAATTCTGGATTTTCTTGCCTCACTTATTTTCCAGACAGGTGATCATTCATTCTTAAAATTCTTTATTGCCTGGTATATTTTAAGTTTTGTCCAGACGATGGTTCTTGGAACAACCATCGGTCAGTTTCTCCTGGGGCTACGAAATAAAAACACAGCGACTTACGGAAAGCTGATTCTTTTCCGGTTTAAATCTTTTATCTTTTCGATTTTTCTGTTGCCTGCCCAAAACATGGTAAGTGAAAGACTTTTTTTCAAAGGATTCAGAAAAGCAGGAATTTTTTTTATCTTTGTCTTTATTCTTGCCTCACCTCTTTTACTCCCGTCGCCTTTTAATAAGTCTGTCGCTTCGTTAAAAGACTCTGATCTTTCTGTACGCGATATTCACACAAAAACGTTTGTTACTTCTTCAAAGACTCTGCAGATGAGTCTGCGAACGGATCTGTCGACGAGATATCTGCTTCTGCCATATGTTCATAAGTCCGAAACTTTAAGAAGTTTTCAACTCATCGATTTAAAAACAGACCAATCCATTGTGATTTATCAGAGTGATAAAATTCTTTACGACGATATAGACAAGCAGCTCGAGTATGGAAACCCGCTTTATTTTTTACTCCACTCCGTTGCCTTAAAAGACCTGCCGCTTAAAAACAGAAAAGAAGTCATAGCTAATACACTTTTACTCTCTCCCTTTAATTTGAAAGAGATTGCTCCTAAGTTCGGCCCTTTTTTTGGAAGCACTGTCCTCTTAAAAAAGCAACTGTTGGATGCAACGGCCTCGAATGATACCATCGTAAAATTTTATGCTCCAGAAACACCGATCATGTTTATTGGAAGCTCTCAACAAGATTACTTTTATCTTCTGGCCCCTGATGGCCTCGATCGTTTTGTAGTTGATTCTATTAAACGCGGCCCGATGGTTTCTGTGTTTGAAAATGATATCTTCACTAAGCTTTTATTTGCCCCCGATATCACTTTAATAAGAAACAATCAGCAGGTGGAAATTCTCGAAGCACAGGATGCATTTTTACACGGTGATGAACATACCTTTTTGACTTATTACATCGGCGTTGCTAATAGTCTTTCGAACGCAAAAATCATACAAATTGATCAGGATTTAACGAATAAAGCGCGTGCCGCTGTCATTAAAAACCTCGAAACTGTACAGAAATTTATAAAAGATAAAAATGTTTATAAATCGTTCGATGACATTAAGAAACAACTCACACCAATGGAAAATCCTGGAGTAAAACGATGAGTGAACGTATACAAGACCAAGTCAAAGAACATTTCAAATTCAAACTAGAACACACCGATAAACATTCCAAGGCACGCGCCGGAACAATCACTACTCCTCACGGAGAAATTCAGACTCCCGTTTTCATGCCCGTAGGAACTCACGGTGCGATCAAGGCCCTTCAGCCAAAAGTTCTTGAAGAGATGGACACAAAAATTATTCTTTCAAACACGTACCACCTGCACATGACTCCAGGTTCTGATCTTATTAAAAAAGCTGGGGGCCTTCATAAATTTATGAACTGGCCTAGACCTATACTCACTGACTCAGGCGGGTTCCAGGTTTTTTCTCTTCAGAAAAAAAGCATCAAAGAAGAGGGTGCAGAATTCGCTGACCAGAAAGGCAAAAAAATTCTTTTATCTCCCGAAACATCAATTACAATCCAGCAAAATCTTGGTTCAGATATCATGATGGCCTTCGATGAATGCATTCCTTATCCAGCAACCCGTGAATATACAAAAAATTCAATGGATCGTACTCACAGATGGCTAGATCGTTGTATTGAAACATGGGTGAATCCAAAACAGGCCCTTTTCGGAATCATTCAGGGTTCAACTTATAATGATCTTCGCAAAGAGAGCATCGACGAATTAGTAAAGCGCGATCTTCCAGGTTACGCTATCGGTGGAGTTTCTGTTGGTGAAGGTGCTGAGTGGATGGAAAAAATTGTTTCTTACGCTGCTCCGTTAATGCCTGAAAACAAACCTCGTTATGCAATGGGAATTGGAAACCCGGAAGACTTATTCATGTTATGGGAAAATGGAATTGATATGAGTGACTGTATCATTCCAACTAAGTTTGCCCGCGGTGGAACGCTGTTTACTTCACGCGGAAAAATTAGAATTCGCCATAGAAACTATAGAAGAGATTTTTATCCGCTGGATCACTCTTGTGACTGCTATACTTGTAAAAACTTTTCACGTGCTTATATTAAACATTTATTTGATTCGAATGAAATTTTAGGCCAGATATTGGCGACTACACATAATATTGCTTTCTATAAAGACCTTGCTGAAAATGCCCGTAAGGCGATTTTAGAAGATCGCTTTATGGATTATAAAAAAGAATTTTTCAATAACTATAAAAAAGACGACCATGGAGATGACGATGGTGGAGAGGAGTAATTTCTCACTTGCTCGTCAGTTTGATTTAGCCACTAAATTTCGGCCCTTTGGTTTATTAATCAAAATAACTAAGTAATCTATGCCAGCTTTGGCCGAGATGGATCCAGCAAATCAATAGAATCTCTTTGATAAACACTTGCTGTTTTTACCAGGTCAGTTTGAATAGCAGAGTAGAAAAGAGTTGCTGTAATAAATGCAAAAAGTATAGCTTTCATAAAATCCCTTTGTTTGATCGGGCTCCATCACTACTATCATCATTGCAAGGGTCATACCGCAAAAATGCAATGAAAATATATTACACAGGGCCAATTGTCGTGGCAAAATGGTATTTGTGAGTAATTTTGGTTGAAGAAATTAAGTCAGGAATTACGATTCAGTTACAAAAGGCCTGGTTGTTGTCAGGCCTTTTATTTAAAGTCTAGAGTTTAGATTCAATCATCATTGAAAGAAGTTTTGTTAACTTCTCTAAGTCAGAATAAGAGATTTCGTGAAACATAGAAATTCTAAACTGGTTTCTTCCCAGTTTTCTGTATCCATCGATTCCTAATACAGCTTTTTTCTTTTCCAAAAATTTGATTACGTCATCAACATTTACTTTCGAATCAACGTCGATTGTTGCCACAGCAACTGACCTGAATTCCTTTTCTTCGATGAAGCAAGAAAGATATGGTTTTGATTCTGCCCATGAGTACAATAGATCAGCTTTTTTCTGAGCTAATTTTTGAACTTCAGCATATCCCACTTCGTTCATTTTTTTAACCTGCTCATTCATGATGAAGATTGTTGCAAGCGCTGGCGTATTGTAAGTCTGGTTCGCCTCACTATTTGAAATAGCGTTTGCCCAGTTCATGATGTCTGGTACGTATCTAGTTTTATCTGCACCGATTTTTGCTGCACGTGCAAGAGCTTTTGGTGACATTATTGCACACCAAAGACCTCCGTCAGATGCAAAAACTTTTTGAGGAGAGAAAAAGAAAATATCCGTTTTTGAAATGTCACATGGACATTGCCCAGCTCCAGATGTTGCATCAACTGCTAAAATTGTATTAGCATCTACAAATGGAAGTTTTGAGAGTTGAACACCTGTCGAAGTTTCGTTAAGTGTTACTGCAATCAAATCTGAACCAGCTGCTGCCGTTCCATTAATTCCTTTTCCGAATGCGACACCAACTTGTTCAGTCGTGATCCACGGAACAAGTTTTGAAGATTTAAACCACTTCTCAGAGAACTCTCCACATGTGAAGTGAGTTGCTTTTTTTTCTACGATTCCAAGAGCGATCATATCGAATAATAAAGTGGCTCCGCCGTTTCCAAGACAAATTAAATATCCATCCGGTACATTGAAATATTTTTTAATACCTTCTTGAAGTTCTTTTACAACATTTTTTACACCAGGTTTTCTGTGTGATGTTCCCATGTAGTCTTTACCAGTTTTAGCAAGACGCTCTAGGAATTCAACGGGAACAAGTGAAGGTCCTGAACCAAAACGTGGGTCTGAAGGAATAAGCTCTTTAGGCATTTCGAAATTATCAAACATAACATTTCCTTGGAATGGGATTAGTGAAAGTTTAAAGCAAATTTACATAGACATTTTAGCCCAACATACGGAAGAATACTAAACGATTATGAAAAAAATAAAATGCCCGACTTTAAGACTCAACGTAGTTACACTCTTTGTGCTGATCTTTTGTATGCCTGCTTACAGCGCAACAAAATCAAAACCATCACAATCCTCAAACGACTTTTACTTATCATTGGGGAATCTCTGTGAATACGTCGGCAAAATTCAGACTGATAGCAACGGCGGAAAGAATTTTTGTTCCTTTACGCCCTCACTTTCATTAAATTATGATTATTTTGTAATACCTGATTTTGCACTTTCTCCTGAAATTGGCGCAACACTTCCAAAATCAGGAAGAGATTCAAATATCAAAACGATGACTCTTTACGCTCTGATGAATGGAAAATATAAAACGAGTTATGTTAATTTCATTGTCGGCGCAGGTGTCTACCTGACAAGAATCTGGGGCCCAGGTGGAGACGAAACTCTGAACAACGGAAATAGCAGTGACTCTTTCCCACTGCCAAAAGATCCTGTTTACACCAGAAATTTTATAGTAAATCTTGGTGTCTCAAATGAATTTTCACAAGACATTTCCGGTGAACTTTACACTTACATTTTTAATGCTTTAAAAAAAGAAGACCGCTCTTTTAGTCTGGGATTCAGCTTGAGTTATCACTTTGGAGAAATCTTATGAAATTAATGGCCGCTCTTTTTTTATGTTTTGCTGCTTTTAATGCCCAGGCATTTACGCTGAACAATTCGGCTAAACTGGTTTTTGCCCAGGATGAAGTCACAGTGAATGTGGCCGGAGGATTCTGCACAAATATTGGAATCACTGATACAGAATTTTTAACTATTGTTGGAGAAGCTGTCGACCAGTTCTGGAATAAGGCCCCAACAAGTCGCTTGAAATTAAGACAAGGACAGATTATTAACGTTGCCACTGCCTTTCACACAGACACGATTTGTACGGCCTCAACAAACTGTACACCGAATCCAACGATTGCGGTGACCAGTGATATTCTAGTGAGCTGTAATAACAACTCAGCGAACTTTACCAGCTCATCCATTCTTGGGGTGACGATTCCCAATAATATATCAGGAACAACGATCCTTGGATCACTGGTCATGATTAACGATATGGCCTCAACACAGTTTGATACAAAAACTCATGCTGAAAAAGTCGCAATCATCTCTCATGAACTAGGCCATGCATTTGGGCTTGGGCATTCACCGGTTGAAGACTCATTAATGTACTATGCGACTGTCTCACAGAGAACAAGACTAGGACGAGATGATATCGATGGCATTAGCTATTTGTATCCTAAGCAGCAGCCCATCAGTGGTTGTGGAACAATTGATTTGAATAAATCTGGCCCCAATTTCTGGCCGGGACTTTTCATTGGGGTTTCAATTATTGCTTTGGCCGAACTATTCAGAAAAAAATCAAAAGCCAGTACCGCAATTTAATTGCGGTACTTGAAAGATCTTCCACGTTTTGCACATTCTCTTTCATACTCATCCAACCAGGTTTTTTCCTGCTCAGAAAGTAAATTTTCTTCGATAAGATCGTGATCGAATCCGACATAAACCATGTTTCTGAAATGAAGCATGTTTTTATGAACAGGGTGACGTTCAACTGCAGCGACGTTTTCTAAACGAACACCACCGAATCCTGGAATATAAATTCCCGGCTCAATAGACCCTACCGTATTTTCTTTTAATGGAACGTTCGACGTTGTTGAAAGCCTGTATCCACCTTCGTGAACGTTGATACCAACACCATGACCTGTACCGTGATTGTAATTTAATCCGGCCGCAAAAATCGGCTGTCTTGCTACACCATCGACGACAGCTCCCCATGATCCTTCAGGAAATGTTGCGTTCATTGTGTTTAAGATAGATTTTAAAACCAGTGTATAAACTTCTTTCTGCCGAGCAGACGCCTCTCCGCCTGAAAGAAATGATCTTGTTGTATCTGTTGCATATCCGGATTCAAAGTATCCACCTGAATCAAGCAGAACCAGCTCACCAGCTTTAAAAGGAACATCGGCCGATGGCGATGAAAAGTGAATAATCGAAGAGTTTGCACCGATTGCCGAGATCGTATTAAAGCTCTGGTCAAGAGCGCCGTTGCTTTTATAAAACTCGTTGGTCTTGTGATAAAAATCCAACTCGCTGAACTTTGTACCTTTTTTCACGTTTTCTTTTACCCATGAAATAGTCTGAAAGATCGCAGTATCGCCACTGTTAAATGAGTCCTGCATAGATTTTAATTCTGTAGGGTTTTTCAGTGCTTGGTATGGAACGAGACCATCTGGTTTGTTCACAAGATTGTTTGCACCAAAATGTGTCTGCAATTTTAAAAAGTCTGCTGTGTTCGTAGAGTTTGCCGAGTAAAAAACTTTATTAATGTTATAAGCAGGAAGTCCTGCATTTTTCTTCCAGTCAGTTTCATAATCATTAATAAGTGCAAAGAATTTTTCCAGTTCAGAAAATTTTCCCACGCTAAGATTTACAGATTCGCTTTTGATATCTCCTTCAATGTGCTCCATTAAAAGATAAACGCCTTCTCTAGTTGCCAATGCTTTCGATCTGAATGTCGACTGGCTTGGAAGCTCGTGGCGTCTCATGTTCGTAAGCCATGCGATTGAATCAAGTGCTGAAATGAAAACCGCTTCGCCTGGTTGAAGAATTCTCTCCAGTTTGCTTTTTGTTGATTCACCAACAAGGGAAAGAGAAAGCTCACGGATTTTTTTATCGAACTTCGTTTCCTTAAAAGAAATAATTTTTGAAAGTTCAGAGTTATTAAATGCAGTTGTTTTTAACTGAGAACCAAAATCATTGTAGAGAGAAAGGTCCGTGCGGTCTCCTTCCACTCCCATTGTTTTTAATTTTTTCGCAGCAATCACTTCGCGCATTGCCTGTCTTAAACTAACTCCATAAGGAACTTTGAAAACATGAACAAGATTTTCATCACATTCAATATCGGCCTGTTCATAATAACGGCCATCAACGAAAAGAATGACTTTTCCATCAAAAGGGACGATTAGCTCTGAGGTTGAGCCTGTGAATCCTGATAAATAATAGCGGTGGCATTCCTCTAGGGGCACATATTCGTTCAAAAAAATATCCGATGACGAAAGGTAGAAGCTATCCAGTTTTTCTTTTTTCATGAAAGATTTCAATGAGTTGATGTTAGCTTTGAGAGCGTCTTTTGATAAAAATCCGGACTTTGCCATAAACTATACCTTTTTACTTAAGTTATTTTTGTTTCATGCCGATAGAGCGATCACATTGTAACCCATTGTTGAGAGCTTATGAAATCAAAAGTAAATCCTGTCTTCATAATTATCGCCCTTTTCCTCTTCAAAGTAGGAATCGTGGATAATATTCGCTTTCATAAGAGCAATAATAGCGGTGAAAGAAATGTAGCAAGCGTGGATTTAACCAAGCAGTCAATCAGGTAGTCAGAAGACTAACAAAATGCTCACCGCGCTGTGCATAGTTTTGAAATTGATCGAATGACGGAAACCCCGGCGAAAATAGCAGTACACCTTCTGCTTCACCAAAATTTCCTCTTAATATCTTTAAAGTGGATTCAAGAGTCTCAGTATTAAAATAATTAAGCTTCCCCTTAATCTCACCTTCAATTTCATCCGCCATTTCACCAATAAGATAAAAATTCTGAACGCGCTCTTTTAGGAATTCCAAATGTGGAAGAATTGAATCACCATGCCCGCGTTTTTTTCCGCCGATGATTAAGTGAATCGGAAGCTTAAAATCTTCCATCGCTTTAACAGCAGTCAACGTCGCGTCCCAGTTCGTGCTTTTAGCATCGTTGTACGCCCGAAATTTCGGTAGTCCTTTAACATTCGCCACATATTCAATACGGTGGTGAACACCGCCGAAAGTATTAATTGATTCCTGGATTGCTTTGGGATGAAGCTTAATTTCTTCTGCGACTTTTACAATGAAAGAAAGGTTTACAAGATTGTGAATCCCTGGAAGTTTAAATTCTTTAATATTGTATGAGATATCGGGCTTAGTTGTATTAATAGAGAGTTTTTTACCTTTTTGCTTCACGGCCCAGTTTTTAATAATCTGAAAATCTTCAGGATAAATCAGGACATCACTGTCAGTGAATTTATTCGTGATAAAAAATTTCGCGCGGCCATATTCTTCGATCGTTGCATATCTTTCACCATGATTCTGATAAAGATTTAGGATGATCGCGATGTTAACATGGAAATGGTCGATACTCTCCAGCTGAAAACTAGAAAGTTCCAGTAAAATAAAATC
The DNA here is from genome assembly GCA_014376445.1 of Bacteriovorax sp. Taxonomy (GTDB): domain Bacteria; phylum Bdellovibrionota; class Bacteriovoracia; order Bacteriovoracales; family Bacteriovoracaceae; genus Bacteriovorax. Next base: position 14,175 of record JACMRM010000006.1, read on the forward strand.
AGCATATGCTTTGGTTTTTAAAACATCGTAAGCATAATCACAGAATGGAACGCCGATATTTCCCCCGACAAAAACTTTTTTGTGATCAGCTTCAATCATCTCACCTAAAAAAGTTGTCGTTGTCGTTTTACCGTTTGTTCCTGTGATCCCGATAATTGGTTTCAAGAAATTGTTTGCTTCAAGATATCTGTAAGCAAGTTCAATCTCACCCCATATCGGAATATTTTTATCTGAGAGAGGTTTTAGTAATTTATGATCTCGCGGAATTCCCGGACTTAAAATCACGATATCAATATTGTTTAATTTAGATGGCAGTGAGGGATCGGTTTCCGAAAAACAATATTCAAGCGCCGTGAAATCAAGCACACCTGGATGTTTCGCCCAGCTTGATACATCCCCGCCATTGATCGCGATAATTTCCCCGCCCATTTCACGCACAAAACGAAGCGCCGAAAGCCCGGAAACTCCCATACCATAAACTGCAATTCTTTTATTTTTTAAATTAAACATGCTAAAAGTTAGCCCTATGAACTTTAAAAGTCACGCATTAAGCCTCGCAGAATTCACGGCCTATTATTCTCCTCTTTGGAATAAAGAGATCATGAATGAATACCCTGAATCGGTCACTGATTACCCTCGCGAATGGGTTGATTTGCTTCAAGAGCTATCCGACGAAGAGCTCTTTGATGTGGACTGCAAACGCCCCGTAGAAAAGCTGAAAGGCACAAGCTTCGAAACTTTCATGCGGACCATCAAGGCACTTTGTGACATCCCAAAAATAACTTCCGTTCCTGAACTTCCCTTAGAAGACTGGGCCTTTCAAGGCGTAAAAAAGAAAAAACGTCATGAAATTCAAAAAATAGTTCCTGTGCTAAAAAAAGTACGCGATGAAAAAAAATTCGATTACGTTGTCGATATAGGTGGTGGTGTCGGCCACCTCTCACGTGTTCTTTCCCACTATCATGGCATTCCTTCAATCTCTATTGATCAAAATGTTGAGTTTCAGAAAATAGGCATTGGTCGCTTAAAAAAATTTAGAAAGATTGAAGGCGCTCAGGATGTAACATTTATGAACATTACATTTGGAAAAAAAGAAGATGCTCCAGAGTTAGAAAAAATTTTTAATAAGCATTCACTTGGACTTGGCCTTCATACATGTGGAGTTCTCGCGAATACACTTATTCAAAATACAATTGATCATCATACCATGGGGCTTTTGAATTTTGGCTGCTGTTACCATACTTTAAAAGCTCATATTGATTTCCCACTTTCATCTTTTTATAAAGAAAATAATTATCCCGTTCTCAATTTATATGGTTTTACTCTGGCCACCCGCTCGCATGCTGAAACAACCCTTGATGCGTATAAAACTAAAGTGCGTGTGAAAAATTATCGTTATGCTTTTCATCTATTCCTGATGAAAAATTTTGGCAAAAAAAACTTTATCGAAGTTGGTGAATGTCATTTAAGCACTTACTGGAAACCATTTCATATCTATATTTCTGAGAAATTAAATTTCCTGGGACTAAAACACGAATTCACCAATGAAGATTTTGATCTTTTTTATGATTCAAAAGAAATTCAAAAAAACCTTCGAGTGATGTTTCTTTGCAATGTCATACGCTGGCAATTAGGCCGTGTCCTAGAAATTTATCTTCAGGTTGATCGTTGTCTTTATCTTGAAGAAAATGGATATGAAGTAAAACTAGAGCAGTATTTTGAAGAATCACTTTCACCACGCAACCTTGGTATCCTTGCGCTTAACAATTGAAATAATATTTCTCTACTTATATTTTTAATAATACATTTTCAATTTTCTGTAATAAATATCATTAATATTTATCTGGAGAATTTCATGAATTCATTTGCAATGAATCCACCTCGACTTAAAGATTTAGTTAACGAGAATGTAATGGGAGATGTCTAAATAAGGAATACTCTTTTTGGGCCAGTCACTGATTCTTTAACAATCGCTGCACGATTCGAATTGATAGGTGCAAAAGTGAACTTACCACTCAACTCAAATTTGAGTTGAGAAAAAAAATTATTGAAAACAGTCACTTGGCCAGTGCGAAAGTTAAGGAAAGACTTTCTAGAAAAGTTGATATTTCTGGACTCGGAGAAGAAAAATAAATAAGCATTCCTATATAGTCGCGACCTAGATTATGTAGGAATTTTTACTTTTTAATTGAACTTATTAAACGTTAAAACATCGGTGCGCATTTCAACGTCGTTCCCTTCTTCATCTGCCCCCATGACGCTAAATTTAATTGTCACTTCTCCAGAGTTAGAAGTTTTTAACACTTGGAAAAAAGCGGACCCTTCATCTTGGGCAATCCGGTAATGATTATCAACTGACCAGTCAGCTGGATTCGCTGAAAGCTCAGTATTCTGCCAGTAGTACCACTCGTTTGCAACAGTCACATTATCAGCTGCAATATACTCACAAACCTGAGCTTGAATTTCATTTCCTTTAACAGAAAAAGCACCGACAACTTTTTGATCAGCATTCAACATGTAATAAGTGTGATCCCATTCAACATGTTCTTCCATTAAATCCTGAGCAGCGTAGTTCCCGCAAGCTTTAAGCGGTTTTGTTTCACTCGCGAATAATTGAGCTGAAGTAAATAGAGCAAGTATTAATAAAGTTTTCATATATTGGTCCTCAGTTTTATAATTAAACTTTAGTACCAAGATAGATAAACCTAATCCAATCTAATATTTAGATGAACTCTAGATAGCGACATAAAAAGGCCACCCGAAGGTGGCCCTATTTAGAATTAACGAAGGAAAAGCATATCGTAGTATTTCGGAAGCATGTAGAACTGATTCGGAATCAATTCTTCCAGTTCGTTACAAATACCGGCCATTGAAGTTACGGTTGTCATTAACTCACTTGCAATTTTCTCAGCGTATTTCTGGTGATCAGAGTGGTCTCCAGAAAGTTCTTTGTGAAGGTTAAGAGAAAGTGCGTGAACTTCATCGATCTTAGTAGAAACTTTTTTGTAAGCATCAAGTTCGAAGTTAGAAGCACCGCCAATTTCTTTTTGCCCTTTAATTAGGTTTGCAAGAACTGATTTGTATTCCAGAGCTGAAGGAATAACAAATTGGTGAATCATATCGATCATCGTTTCGAATTCGATCTCTCGGATCTTGATGTATCTCTCAAGCAGAATGTTATAACGAGTTTCGATCTCAGCTTGATGGAAAATTCCATTGCGAACTAAAAATGAGTAATCTTCTTTATTTGTCATCGTCTTTAGAGCTTCCGGAGTTGTGCGAAGATTTGGAAGTCCACGTCTCGCCGCCTCAGCAACCCATTCTTTCGAGTATCCGTCTCCGTTGAAAACCGCTTTTAATGAATCTCCCATTAATTTCTTGATAAGGCTCATTAAAGACTGGTCAACTGTCTGCCCTTTTCCAAGTTCAGTTTCTAAATAAATGTTTGCTTCCAAGAAAACATCAGTAACAGCAGCATTTAAAACAGTCATCGGAAAACCGATCGCGTGAGATGAACCAACAGCACGGAACTCAAATTTGTTTCCAGTGAAAGCAAATGGAGAAGTTCTGTTTCTATCTGTGTTGTCTTTTAATAAGTGAGACAACTGATTCGATCCAAGATTGATTATGTTGTTAGTTGTCGGCGCAAATGATTTGTCTTCCATAATAGCGCGGAAAATTTTATCGAGTGTATCGCCAAGGTAAGCAGAAATAATTGAAGGAGGTGCTTCGTTAGCTCCCAAACGGTGGTCGTTACCTGCTCCGGAAATCGCCATACGAAGTGGTTTTGCATATCTATCTAATGCATTCACGATGATCGCAATAGTCGCAAGAAATCTTAAATTTGATTGTGGCTCGCTCCCTGGCTCTAGAAGATTTAATCCAGTGTTGTCGCTCATTGACCAGTTCACGTGCTTACCAGAACCGTTGATGCCTGCAAATGGTTTTTCATGAAGAAGAACCATCATCTCATGTTTCTCAGCAATTCTTCTCATTGTAGTCATGACCATTTGGTTGTTATCAGAGGCCACATTTGCTTCAGTGAAAATTGGCGCCATTTCGAACTGCCCTGGAGCAACTTCGTTGTGACGAGTTTTTGATGGAATTCCTAGACGGTGAAGTTCGTAGTCGAATTCTTGCATGAAAGCTAGAACTCTATCAGGAATTAATCCGAAATAGTGATCTTCCAACTGTTGATTACGAGTCGTAAGAGCTCCGAAAAGAGTTCTTCCTGTCATAACTAAATCTGGGCGAGCGTAATAGAATGCTTTATCTACTAAAAAATATTCTTGTTCCGCTCCACATGTAACGATAACTGATTTTGAATCATTGTGGCCTGCAAGCTGTAAAAATTTAGTTGCAGCAGGGCCTAGTTTTGAAATTGATTTTAGAAGAGGAGTTTTAATATCCAAAGACTCACCTAAGTAAGAAACGAAGGCAGTCGGGATACAAAGAGTTTTTCCATTTACTGTTTCAATAAGAAACATTGGTGATGTTAGATCCCAAGTTGTATATCCACGAGCTTCGAAAGTTGAACGTGATCCACCATTTGGAAATGATGAAGCGTCCGGCTCACCTTGCATAAGTTGAGAAGCAGATAATCTTTCAATCGCTTTTCCTTCTTTATTGAATGAGAAAAAGGCATCGTGTTTTTCTGCAGTCCCGCCAGTTAATGGCTGGAACCAGTGACAGAAGTGAGTTGCACCATTTTTTACGGCCCATGAAGTAACTGCATTCGCAACAGCTTCGGCATGCTCTTTTTTAATTCCACGGCCGGCGTCCAGAGCAGAGATGATTTCTTTTTTAATAGCATCAGAGATGTCTTCAGAAGTTTTGAAATCAAAAGTTAATTCACCATAGTAATCGCTTACTTTTTTTGTTTGTCCCATGTTGTCTAATGGAATTGTGAATTTTCTTGGATTCCTTGAAGTAGCACGGTTACGCAAACTAGAAACAGACTCTCTCAAATCAGTCGTCATATTATATCCTCCCCGATGAATTTTCCCTGGCCTTCCGGAGATTGTAATTTTAAATGCCTAAATGTTAAAGGAGTTTTGTAGTAATTTTACCTAAAGAGTTTTTAAACACATTAGAGTAATCATGGCGAAAAAAAGGAGTCATATACTATGCCAAAAATTCTAAACTCAGCAAGTCAAATAGGCTTCCTTACGGGTTCAAAACCTTCTCTACCAATCCTTTATCTGCCACTGTAATCGCACGTAGTCTCGCTGGCACAACGCCAACATTTAAGCTTACAGTCGCAAGGTTTGCGAGCCTTGAAATTGTAAATGTATATGATTCGTTTGCTCTTAAATATTTCGGGAATTCATTGTAGCGGTCTTTTAAGATGCGCACACCGTTGATAGCGAGAATCTCATCTCCAGCATTAATCCCAGCCTTAAAGGCTGGGCCATCAAGTGTGACAGTGCGTACAAGAACGCGCTCACCTGCAAACTCCGGTTCAAATCCCAGCCATGGAGATTCCGATTTATCCCACTCAAATTTTAATCCACCCTCATTACAAATCGACTCTAAATCAATTTCCTGAGTAGTCGATGTCATGATTTCGAATTTTTCGCGGATTTCTTTTCCACCTACTTCTTCAACCATGCCAAAAACCATTTGCTGGTCTACTCCACGCTCAGGATGTTTGTTATAGTCATTCCACAATATTTTTAAAAGATCATTAATGCTTTTACCTTTTTTTGCCAGAAGAATATTCAGCGCAAAAAAGACAATTCCACCTTTGAGGTAATAGCTCACACTTGAGTTGCTCGAATTTTCATCGGGTCTGTATAATTTTATCCATGAATTAAAAGATGATTCATCTAATGAATGAAATTTTCTTCCAGGTACACAATAGTAACGGTTCAAATTATCTTTTTGCATTTCAAGGTATTCATCTAGTGAGATGAGTCCCATTCTATAGATAAAAAGTTCATCCATTAACGACGTTAAACCTTCCGCAAGCCATAACAGATTTGAAGTCGCTTCTTTTAAATAATTAAACGGCCCTAATTCTTTCGGACGGATTCTTTTTACGTTCCATGTGTGGAAGTATTCGTGGGAAATAAGTGCAATATAATTGATGTAGCCTTTTCTATTGGTAATTTGAGTTGGATCAAACTGCAGTGCTGTCGAATTTTTATGCTCAAGCCCTCCATAAAAACCCGGAACAAAATGCGTGATGAACGAGTATTTTTCATAGGGAAATCCCCCCATGAAGCTTGCGATATGTTCGACGATTTTTTTTGTGTCTGCTTTAATATTTTCTTTATGAGGCAAAAGATTTCCGTAGAAGGCAAGATCGTGAGGCACACCATTGACTTCAAAACCATCTGTTTCCTGACAACCGATTTCAATCGGTGAATCGATCAGATCATCATAATTTTTTGCAGAGTAAATAAAGATCTCTCTTTTTGTAGAAATATCTTTTAAACCTGTTGTGAGTTTTGACCATGAAGGAGGAAAAGAAATTTCAATTGTTGGATCGTTAATTTCTGTTTTTAGTATGCCCATTAAAAGTGTTGGAAGATGTAAGAAAGCATGTGAGTCATCAACATGTGATGTTCGAACTGTTAGCTCATGGCAAAAGACGCTGTACGAAACTGTAAATGAATCAATATCACCTGAACTGTTCTTAAGATCAGATTTATTCCAGTCGATATTAAAAGTTGAAACATCAGTTTGCTCTAAATAAAGACGCTCTCCACTGGCGTTTTCTGCTTTTATGTTTGATAAATGACGAGAGTATTCTCTTATTAAATAAGATCCGGGCGACCAGCGTGGAAGAAAAAAGTCCAGAGAATTATCACCTGATTCTTTTTTTCCTGTGATTATGACGCGAACTTGGTGCGTTGTAGGTGTCTCAATTATAAGTTTATATGCCAGCTTCATAAAAAATTCCTTTTTTGACTTGTAAAATCTTTTTTGGTTGGATAGTTACGTACGCACATACAATAACACTAACGATATATTTCCGCATGAGATTTCCACATGAGTTTTAAACAAAATAAAGTTAATAAAGACTTGGTTCTTCCGCCTGTCATCATGTTCACTGAGCGCGCTCTCGAACAATTAAAATTAATTATCGATAACGATTTTACTCTGGCGGGTAAATATTTTCGTGTTGTCGTAAGCGGTAAAGGTTGTGAAGGTTTTACGTATGCTGCTGGCTTCACTGATTTGCAGGTAGACGACTTCCAGGTTCGCATCGCTAATACTCGTGACGAAATTTATGTTGTCATCGATCCATTCGCTGCTTTCTATCTGCAGGAAGCTTCCGTTGATTTTATCCAGGACTTCACAGCTGATGCTGAAGGCTTCGTGGTCACTAATCATTCGCAAGGTGAATTCAAAGGAAAATTTTGGAGAGGGTCGAAGGAAAAAACTCCGCCACTTTCAGAAGGAGTATAGGTATGTTGGATTTCAGATACCTTAAAGCTTTCATGCTGACGGCAAAATACTCAAGCTTCTCAAAAGCGGCCGAAGAATTAAATATTGCCCAGTCAGCAGTCAGCCGTCAGATTAAACTTCTTGAAGACTCACTTTCAGAAGAGCTCATCATCAGATCAAGTAAAAAAGTTATTCTTTCTGAAAAAGGAAAAGAGCTTTACCTGGCTTCACAATCTTTTGAAAAAATTTCCCTGCAGATTTTTCAGCGCGAAGACCAGCTTCCGCTCACAATAGGAATTTTGGAAGGTCTTTTAAAAAACTGGTTCACTCCTCTTCTAACAGAATATTTAAAAAATCAAAAGCGTGACGTTACTGTTCACGTGGCAGATATGCCTGAATTGAAATCCGGAATCGAAGACAGCAAGTTTGATGTCATCTTCGGGGTAGAAAATATCCAGTCTGAGCTTGTAACTTCGCTGAAGCTCTTTGAAGAAAAACTGGTGTTGATTTCAAAAAGTGAATTGAACAGGAAAAAATTGAATGAAAATCGCTGGGTAGTTTTTTCCAACAATGATCATCTCTTTAAATTATCTAAAACTAAAAGTGAATCGATCATCATGGTAGATTCATTTACGTCGATCATCTCTCTGGTAAAAAACGATGTAGGTATTGCAATTGTTCCTGATCATCTTATCAAAAAAGAAGACAAGCTTGAAGTCCAGGAAGTTCCGGGGCTGCCTTCATCACAAATTTATATGAGTACGCTGAACTATAAGAGAATGCCTGAGAGAATCAAGGCGCTCGCTGATATCGTGAGAAAAAAATAATTTGCCCCGATTTTTTTCGGTCTACTTATTTTCAAGCGGCGGATTTTTTACGTTATCAAGACTTTCAAAATAGTCGTGGAAATACCCGTTGAAATAATCCTTCGCTTTCACGTAGTCGTCGCTGTTCGTGTTGAATAAATCAACTGCGCTATAGGCGCGTGTATCGTAAGGGCCGAAACGTCCCGCTTGCGTGATAAAGGCCATTACTTCTTTGGCGTTTTTATCTTTGAAAGGTTTGTAATAATCCAACCAGAAATCAACAGTAACTGGTTTTCCAATATTAGTGTCGAGAACCATCCAGCCTTTATCAGTGTAAACCATTGTGGCCACATGATGACCCCATTCTTTCATATCCCCTGCAATCCAGATTTTTTTCACAGCGTCCGGGTGAATATTGCGTGCGATAGCTTCCATGTGGGCAATGGTGGCGCGTCCGAAACAAAATCCAATTGTGCCTTTAATATCGTAACAGTAATGATTTTTGTTAACTTTTGAAACTACCATTGAAGCGTAAATGAGTTCAGAATCGGTCGTGGTGACTACACTTATTTTTCCTTTTTCTTCTGTCACTTCATACGGAACTTTCACAAGTTTTCTGATATTTTCATTGTTCTTTTTAATTTCATTATCAGAGAGCTGTTGTTGAATATAAAGCAGTGAGGTGCCGCCGTATTTTGCTTCGAGTTCTTTTAATGATTTTGCATCAGAGTAGATCCACTCTGTATATCCACTGTATGGTTTGTATTCCATAAGCAGCGACATCGTATCCAGACAGCTCTTAAAATTAGCTGGTTCTCTTAAGGAATCCGGTGTTGTTGAACAGCTGAAAAATGAAAATAAGAGAATGATTAAAAGTAGTAACTTCATACACTCTTAGTCGGTGCATTTCGGGATAGCTTAATAACAGTCTTTTGATTTAGGAAGAACTCTGCCGTCTTCACACAGATTTAATTCCAGATGTTTGCCAGTACCCGAGAGTTTACGTAGGTCGTATTTTTTTACGAGAGGAATAATTCTTCCCAACCGATCCTCAGATCCGATACTCCAGCGAACTGTAACATCACTGGGGGTTTCCTTATCGAAAGCAAAATAAATCCCCTCTTCATTTTGTGAAGGCAGAGATCCATAGCTGTATGAGACAGGTGAAAAGCGTTTTGTTTTTGTCGTGCTGAAAATAACGGTTGAAGAAATTCCGTAAAAGTTACTTTTTTTTCCTTGAAGGTGAAAACGAATCGAGCCTCTTCCATTTCTTTTGGTTTGATTTTCAAAAACATAAATTCTTGTATCGATATCACCTGCCCGGACTTTGCTTTGTCCTGCAATAAAATCCATTATGCCGTCACCATTTAAATCAATTGTCACTGTACCTGATGGGTTCATCAGATTAATGCCAAGATCAAGTCCTTTGTCTTTATATTCATGATCGGCCTGCTGTTCAAAAAGCACCAGACGGGATGAAGGTGGAAATCCTGAGTTTTCAATTATTAGATCTGAAAGCCCGTCGAGATTATAGTCAATCCAAAGGCCTCTTCGGTTTCCTTCTGACCAGTTTTCTTTTTGGTCAGTCATGTAAAACTCAGAGCGATAAAATTTAGGAGGAAAAGCTTTGGTTGATCCGGTCAGCACTGCTGATTTATCGCGTGTTTCAGGATCGCTGTCTTTAGAAAGATTTCCTACGACAATATCGACAATTTCATCATTGTTATAATCACCACAAAGACTGAAAAAAGAATTTCCACCGCCGTGAGACTCTGCAGTTCCTTCGTTATCTGCACCGTAGCCTGATTCTTGCCCGTAATTAACGAAATTTTTTCCGTCGATGTTCATCCATAATTTATTAAAATAGCCGTTAGTATTATTCGTCATGATATCCGGAAAGCCATTTTTATCAACGTCGCAGACACTCGCCCCGAAAGTTGGAGTGGCATTGGGATATGATTTATCATTTATATTGTAGTCGTACTCACCTTTTAGCTGGCTTCCAACATCAGTAAACTGATACCCTTTTCCTTCGAAAAGAAAATCAGTAACTGGCCGGGGATTAGCATCTTTTTGTGAGAACCAGTTCGCCAGAAAAAGATCAATTTCGCCATCGAGATTATAATCAAGCGGCACAATACTTGCTGTCGGCAGAATACCGGTTGGAAGAACTGTTTTTTGTTTGTAATGAAGTTTCCCGTTTATGATTTCACCTTTAAAAATTCGTGCCGGATACTGTGTAATCTCAGTTTTCTGATTGAGGTTTCCTATAATCACATCCAGAATTCCATCATGATCAAGATCCACAAAACTCAGATAGCTTGCACGAATAATTTCATCAAAGGGATTATCGCCGAGCTTAAATTTTTTTTCTGCTTTATTGAAAAAATAAAATTTAGGTGACGCCATAAAATCGTCTAGCGTTACAAGATCAGTTGCACCGTCATGGTTTGCATCAACTGCATACATATGAACAGCATGAACACCTTTTAATCCATACTCTTCAGTTTTGTCGACAAAGATATCGCCCTTTTTCTCAGGCGTAATATCATAAGGTATAGAAGCCTCGCGAGGCCCGCCGATATCAGAGAGAGGCTGAATTTTTTTATCAGCACAGCCCGCGATCGAAACTACGAGCAGCGCCAGTAAAATAATTTTTCTTAAATTAGAAATTGATAATATCAAGTCCATAACCACCAGCTTTAACCACAGACTCAGAAAGTTTTGCGATAGTCTTGTCGTTACTCTTCGCCATTGCTTTGATATTTCTTCTGATTTTTCTACCGGATTCATTGCAAATGTATTTCGTTAGACGAAGAACATATTCTTTTTCATCAGCTGTAGCTTTTGTCCCGTTTAGGATCGCAGTTGTTCTTGAAATAGTCGCGACCATAACATAAAGTTCGATAACCATATCTGCAAGACGTCCCTGCGGAAGTTCGTTGTCTACAATTTTTTTGCCGTACTTAATTAAAGAATTTTCAACTGCAATCGCAAATTGTCCAAGCAGTTGTGAGAATTTCTCTGCTTGTTCTTTTAATTCAGGGTGAGCTTTTGTCAGCTCTTTTGAGCCCATCATATTAGACATTCTTTTTCTGGCAAATTTTGTAAAAACACCAAGAGACTTGATCGGATTGTGAAGAGCGCTTGAAACTTCAGAAATTTTTCCAAGTTCTTTCATATCTTCAGATGGTCCGCGCACTCCAGAGAGAGCAAGAAGGCAACGAAGAATTTCGTTTGTTCCTTCGAAGATCATATTGATGCGGGAGTCGCGCATGATTCTCTCATAAGGATATTCCTTCATGTAACCGTTTCCGGCAGCAATCTGCATCGCCATATCGATTGTCGACCAGAGAGATTCTGAACCTAAAACTTTGCAGACTGCTGTCTCCATGAAGTAATCATTCATCCCCTTTATCATGTTTCCTGTCGTAAGATAAACGACACTTTCAAGTGCATAAGTCATCGCCGCCATTTTTGCCAGCTTGTCCTGGATGAGACCAAAGTCTGCAATCGGACGATCGAATTGTTTTCTGTTTGTCGCGTGCCCTGTCGCCAATTCAAGAATCATTTTCATTCCTGAAGCACATCCTGCTCCCAAGGAAAGACGGCCCGAATTTAAAACGTTCATCGCGATTTTAAATCCTTTCCCTAATTCACCTAAAATATTTTCTTTTGAAACAATAACTTTATCGAAATATACTGCGCGTGTTTCACTCGCTCGGATCCCCATCTTGTTTTCTTTTTCACCGAATGAAAGCCCCGGCATTCCACCTTCGACGATGAAGCAGGAAATTTTTTCCACAATTTTTCCATCAACTACATGATCTGTCTTGCAGAACACAGAATAAAATCCGGCCATACCGCCGTTTGTAATCCAAAGTTTTTGTCCGGTAATAGTGTATGTTCCATCATTATTATCAACTGCTTTTGTTTTGATGGAATATGCATCTGATCCAGAGCCCGGCTCTGTTAAACAAAAAGCTGCAATCACTTCACCTGTAGCAAGCTTTGGAAGCCATTTCTTTTTTTGTTCTGGTGTCCCCTCGTTTAATAGAGCTCTGTACCCGATCGACTGGTGCGCTCCGATCATTGTCGCCACCGATCCATCATGACTGGCTACTTGAGCAAAGACACGACAGTAAAGTGTGTAGTCTAGTCCTAATCCGCCATGATCTTCCGGAACACCAAGTCCCAGTAGCCCCATTTCAGCAAGACCTTGAATCACTTCTTTGGGAAGATGTGCTTCTTTATCAAATTTCTCACCATCAATATTATCTTTAGCAAATTGGTCAACTGCTGCCGTCATTTCTTTTGCCATTTCAACCTGAGTGTCTGAGAAATGGGGATATGGAAAAACTAGATTTTCGTTAATTTCTCCAAAAAAGAATGAACCTACAACTGATTCGATATTTGAGCCTGAATTACTTGCCATTTTTAGTCACCTTTTAATTGGATGCAAAATTTTAAATGAATACATGTATAGGATACTCAAACTTTTTGAAAAGAGAAATGAATTTACACAGTACCGTAAGACCTACTTTTTAAGTCGGCATAAAAATCTTATTGCTACTAATCACGTAACTTCTTAGAATAGAAGAATAAGAATAAATTTGATCCACCATGGATGGTGAATTTGGTAGCTCTAATAATGATGTTCAAAATTAACATGATGTTAAAACAATTATGAAAAAATTTAATTTCAATTTTAAATTCCTGGATCGTTTTAAAAAAAATCAAAAACATGAGTCTGTTGAAGATTTTGAGTCATCAGAAAATCATCTTGATGATGACGATCCCGTTAATTTCCAGACAATGACCAAAGAGAATCTTCAGTATTCTCCGCCTCCTGCTGAAATAAAAGAAGATGAAAGTTATTCCGATCATGATCCTGAAGATTTCGCTGAGAAAACTTTAAGCGGTTTCAGTCTTGATAAGTTCAGAGAGGAAAATCAGGGGCTCGTAAACGATAACCTTGATGAAATCGAGAGATCTGACAGCAACATCAGTTATCAGCAGATGGAGATAGATCCGCCGGAAACACCGGAACCTGCTTCACGATTCAGATTTAAATTTCCTAAATTCAGCCGCGAAGATGCAGAGAAAAATATCAGGTCACGCTTTTCTGATTCAAGTCCGATGAAGAGCATCGATAAGTTCAGATGGAATGATTTTATCTTAAAACTTTTTTCTCCTTACTCACGCAGCAAGATTCATGGTGCATTCGTTATCCTGCTGGTCGTAACGTTTACTTATTTGATCGGCAAGGGTGCCGCTCTTTTTATGGGCCGCTCGGCCCCGATCGTATCCAATGTAAAAAGCAGCATCGTTATTCCTATGGAAAAAATGGATACAACAACTCAGGACCTTAATAAAATTTCTTCAACAAACCTTTTCAATATTAAAGAAAGTGATAAGGCCGGATCTAGTAAACCGAAAATTGATATCTCAAGTATCGTGTGCACAGATGCAGAAAAGCCTACATCTGAACCGTTAAAGCTGCTTGATACAATCGTCCTTCAGGACTCGGTAAAATCTGTAGCATCCGTTCAGGTTCGCGGAGCAGCTGAACTGGTCAACGTTCGCGAAGGCGAGCAGCTGAACAATTCAGAAATTTCTAAGATTAACCGCATGAAAATTATTTTAAAGAATCTTACGACTGGCGAATGTGAATACGTTGCTAGTGAAGATCAGGAAGCTCCGGCCACCATGCCTAATATTCAGATTCTTTCTCCTAAAAAAGGTGCGGCACTATTTAAAAGCAATAACCCGGAAATCAAGAGCAATGGAAATAATTTTAAAATCAAGCGCGCTTTCAGAGATAAAATGATCAGCAATATGAGCGAAGTTTTGACTCAGGCTAAAGCTATTCAAATCACGAACCCGGACGGATCATTGTCATTTAAAATGACTGAAGTTGTTCCAGGAAGTATCTACTCGCAGCTTGATATCGGCAACGACGACATCATTACCAGCATCAATGGCAAGAAGATTGAAAATTTAAATGAGTTGATGGGTCTTCTTGGAAGAGTGAAAGAAATTGACCAGTTTCAGATTGGACGTACAAGAAACGGACAAAATACAAATTTAGAATTTAACTTTGAATAAAAATATTTAATTGAAAGAAAACTTGGGCCACAAGATGAATTACATGACGAAAAAAAATGTTTGCCTCTCGAAAGTACTTACTGTGACCTTGCTTCTATCCGCAGGTTTATCTCCCGAAGTAAAAGCACAGTTCGACAAATACAAGAGCAAAACTAAATTCAGCAAACCAGCGAAAGCAGCCGGAGGAGTTGTCACTCCACGCGACATTGCTATTCCCGACACAGGCAAATCTGCAAAGTCGCTTTTAAACGACACAACTAATTTTGCTCCAGGCGATGATGAAGATTCAAGCGGCGGTGATGATGTATCAGATGCAGGCGGAGACGACTCAGGTGACGACAGATCTTCTGGCGCCGGCACTTCAGGTGCAGATGCGTTCGGAAGAAAAAGAACAGGCTCAGCGAGCCCGACTAAAACTGATAAAAAGTTTGTCAATTTAAACCCGGAAACAGCATTCGGACCTGAAGTTGTCACAAGTTTCGATTTCCCGAACGTTTCAATTCTTGATTTAACAAAACACATGCAGAAACTTACAGGACTAAATCTTATTCTCGATAAAGATATCAAAGGAAAAATTTCTATTTCTTCCCCTACTCCGATCACTATCGGAGATGCGTGGAAAGCTTACCTTCAAGCTCTTTCAATCAACGGTTACTCGCTTGTTAAGTCGGGTGCTTTTTATACAATCGTTAACAACCGCGACATCAGATACTCTCCAACTACGATGTATACGGGAACATACACTCCGAATACTGAAAACTACGTTATGCAGATCATTCCTCTTAAGTATGTTAACTCGAGAGAAGTGGCGAACTCATTCCGTCCTTTCATGTCACGTTACGGACGTATTATTGAGATCAAGCAAACGAATACCGTTATCGTTCAGGAAACTGGTACTCATATAAATCGATTAATGAAGCTGATTAAGTTCATCGATATTCCAGGTCACGAAGAGTCACTGCAGATTATTAAAGTAAGAAACTCTTCTGCGCAGGAGATTGCAACTCTTCTTGATAAAATTCTAAAAGGTGGAGCTAACGGGTCCGCTGCAAGAGCAAACCCTGCTGTTTCAAGTTCTGGCTCTACTTCGCAGTCAAACGTTTCAAGAATTATTGCTGAGCCAAGAACAAACTCGATCATCGCCATGGCAAACTCTGAAGGTGCACGCGAGCTTCGCGGGTTGATAGAAAAACTGGATGTAAAAGTTGTCGCTGCAGGTTCAGGACAAATTCACGTTTATTATTTAAACTACGGTGACTCTGAAGCTCTTTCAAAAACTCTTTCTTCTCTTGTTGGCAATGCTGCAAGACCAGGCGGGGCCGGAGGTCTAACCAGATTTACTTCTCCAAACGCAGGAACAGCGACGACAGCAACACTATTCAACAGTGAAGTAAAAATTACTTCTGATAAAGACAACAATGCTCTGGTTGTAACGGCCTCTCCTACTGACTATGAAACTGTAAAAGCAGTTATAGGTCAGCTGGATATTCCACGCGACCAGGTTTACGTCGAAGGTCTGATGATGGAAACGAGTGTTGGTAATAAAAGAGGATTCGGAATTTCGATCATTGGAGCTTACGGTTCAGGTGGATCACAAAAAGCTGGTTACGGAAATACAAACGATCTTCTTTCTCTAATGACAAACAATATTACAAACCTTTCTGGTCTTTTTGTTGGTGGTGGTATCGGAAGAAAAGTGGATTTCGTCGGAGCTGATGGTAAAACGACACAGATTAACTCTGTAAATGGAATTATCAATGCGATTGCAACTAATAACAATACAAACGTTCTTGCGACTCCACAAATCCTTACGATGGACAACGTAGAAGGTGTATTCGAGTCCGGCGAGCAAATTCCTACGACAACTCAAACAAATGCAACCAACGGATCGACTTCAACATCAGTCGCACCACAAAAAGTTGCTCTTACTTTAAAAATTACTCCTCAGATCAACAAGGTCACCCGCTTTGTTAAACTTAAGATCGACCAGAAAATTGAAGACTTCTCCGACAGACAGCTGACATCAACTCAGGGTGGCGCTGCGACAGTTATCAGATCAATCAACACAACAGTTGTGGTTAGAGACAAAGATACAATTGCGATGGGTGGTTTAATGCGTGATAAAGAAACTAATGTTGTAAGCAAGGTTCCTCTACTCGGGGATATTCCGGTATTAGGATGGTTATTTAAAAATACAACGAAGACTGTAGATAAAGTTAACCTACTTTTCTTCATGACTCCGAAAATTTTAGCTTCATATGAAAAGGCGAATGCTGAAAACGTAAAAGATCTTCTTAACCGTCGCCAGGCCCACTTAAAGAGTATGGTTGGTGATGATGATGCTTTTGGAACCACAGTTAAAGGTCTTTACGATAAAGCTAAAAAACAAGGAGAAGGTCCTCTTTACGATACGTCTCAAGGGAACCAGTACAAAGACAGAAATGAAGCGAATCCTGATAATAACGTAAACAATACTGATCCAGCGGCCGTTGATGTTCCTGATTATCAGGAAATTATCAAAAAGGTTGAGAACAAAGATTTTAACAAAGACAATAAAGACGAGAAGAAACAAACGACGACAACTGCAGCAGCAGCGTCGACAGCGCCAGCAGTACAGTAATTTAAAAGGATAAAATTAGAGTGAAAATAACAGATCACATGCTCGAAAAAGTTGAAGGCCAGAAAGAAAAAATAGGCCAGCTTCTTTTAAAGCACACATCACTGACTGATGACCAGCTCGAAGAAGCACTTGAGATTCAGCTGGAATCCGGAATGCTTCTGGGAGAAATTCTTCTAAAGAAGAATTATATTCACCCGCACGACATTATCAAAGTTATCTGCCACCAGGTTGATATCCCCTACATGACTGAACTGAAACTTGAAGAAATTGATCCGAACCTGACTCAAAATATCAGCATTAACTATGCCAAGACTCACGAAGTGCTTCCTATTCTGGAAACAGATTATTCTATTACACTTTTAGTGACTGACCCGTTTAACTTTGATGCTATAAATGACATTCAGGAAATTTTTAAAAAAGAAGTTAAGATGGTGGTCTCTTCGCCTCTTAAGGTTCAGGATGCCATTAACCGCATTTATGAACGCGCCAATAGAAATGTGGTCGACTCAATCGAAGGTGACTTCGATGAAAATTTAGATTTAGACGGCCCGATTGATATTCTTGAAGCAGGTGCTGATGAAGCTCCAGTTATACGTTTCGTGAACTCTATTATTTTTCGAGCGATTAAAGAGCGTGCGTCTGATATTCACATTGAACCTTACGAAAAAGAGGTTGTATACCGCTTTCGTGTAAACAGAGTTATGCGCGAGATTTTAAGACAACCGATTAAAACACAGGCCTCTGTTACCTCACGTTTAAAAGTTATGACGAAATCCATGGACATCGCTGAAAAGCGTCTTCCACAAGATGGCCGTATTAAAATTAAAATGGCCGGTAAAGATATCGATATCAGGGTTTCCGTTGTTCCCATTCAAAATGGTGAGCGTATTGTAATGAGGGTTCTAGAAAAATCCAACAATACACTGACGCTTGAAGCACTCGGGTTCCACGGCAGAAATTTAAAAGCGCTTGATGAACTTTCGCAAAGAAAACACGGAGTCGTTTACGTTTCAGGACCTACTGGTCACGGAAAGACGACTACACTATTTGCAATGCTCGATCGTATCAACACTCCAGATAAAATGATCATCACTGTAGAAGATCCGGTGGAAATTGAGCTTCAGGGTATTTCACAAATTCAGGTTAATCATAAAATTGATTTAACTTTCGCGAAAGCACTCCGCTCGATTCTTCGCCAGAACCCGGATGTTATCATGGTCGGGGAAACGCGAGATTTAGAAACAGCAGAGATGGCGATTCAAGCGTCGCTTACCGGTCACTTTGTTTTATCAACGATTCACACGAATGATGCTTCATCTGCACCAAACAGACTTATCGATATGGGAGTGCAGCCTTTCTTGATTGCTTCTTCACTTGCAGCGGTTCTTGCTCAAAGACTAATCAGAACTCTATGTAATGAATGTAAAGAATCCTATACTCCGACTAATTACGATTTTCAGATGCTGGATGTGCACGCGGTTCCGCCTGATGCAACTTTATATAAAGCTAAAGGATGTCCGAAGTGCAACTATCTTGGCTACGGAAGCATGACAGTTGTTTCAGAACTTTTAATTATTACAGATGATATCCGTCCGCTTATCTTAAATAAATCTGATGCCAATACTGTAAAGAAAATGGCAATGAAAAACGGAATGAAGTCTCTTCGTCAGGATGCTCTTGAAAAAGTTTTCAAGGGAATCACTTCAGTTGAAGAAATGGTCCGCGCGATTAATGAAGAAGATGAGGATACACAACACTAATGTCTATCTATAACTATAAAGGTCTCGATAAAAGTGGAAGTGAAGTCAAAGGCACAGTGAATGTCGAAGGAATAACCGCGGCTAAAGCACGCGTAAAATCTATGGGCATCATGATCACTGAAATTCATGAACAGTCCTCAGCTTCTGTAAGAAAAAGTGCGGGAATTACTTTTGGTAACCCGGTTTCGATCAATGACCTTGCTCTAATGACCCGTCAGCTTGCTACACTTTTACGTGCAAAAATTCAGGTTGTAGAAGCATTCACGGCCCTAGTCGACCAGACCGACAACCCAAGTTTAAAAGTCACACTGTCTGAAATACGCCAGAAAGTGAATGAAGGTTCTTCGCTCGCAAAAGCTCTAGCAGACTACCCTAAAATTTTTGATAACGTTTACGTCAACATGGTTGATGCCGGTGAAACTTCGGGGACGCTTGAAGTTGTTTTATTGAAGCTCGCGGATTTTACAGAAAACCAGTTGAAGCTGAAAAATAAAATAAAAGGTGCAATGACATATCCTGTAATCATGATGGCCGTCGGTGGAATCATGATCAGCATTATTTTCGTTGTTGTTATTCCTAAAATTACCAAGATTTTTATCAGTATGAAAAAAGAACTTCCGATGCAGACTAAAATCTGTATCTGGATTTCAAATTTCCTTATCAATTACTGGTGGTTGGTTATCATCGGTGCAGTGGCCGGATGGATCGGGACAAAAAAATATCTGGCCACTGTAAACGGCAGAGCTAGATTCGACGCCTATATTTTAAAAGCTCCAGTGATCAGCGAAATTGTCACAATGATCAACGTGACAAGATTCTGCTCTACTCTCGCGACACTTTTACAGTCGGGTGTTCCCATTCTCGTTTCGATGAAAATTGTTTCGAATTTAATTTCAAATGTGCATATGAAAAGGGCCATTGATGAATCACGACAAAGTGTTTCAGAAGGTGCGTCTTTAACAGGCCCTCTAATCCGATCTGAGCTTTTTCCTCCAATGGTTACACACATGATCAAACTGGGAGAAAAGTCAGGTGAGCTTGAACCAATGCTTAAAATTGTAGCGGAAAACTATGAAGATCAGGTCAACGCAAAACTTAGTGGACTAACATCGACCTTAGAACCTATAATGATGGTGTTAATGGGAGCTGTCGTAGCATTTATTATTTTCTCGGTCGTCGTACCGCTGATTAATATGAACTCGATGGCGAGATAATTAAAAATAAATAAGCAGTCATTTTTATAACGGAGATCAAATGAATAACACGTTTTTTAGAAAAACATTTCTTGAAAAAACTCTCGTTCAAAACCAGCAAGGTTTTTCACTTATTGAAATTTTAATTGCACTGACTCTACTTGCTGTTGTTGGTACATTCGTCGGTGGAAAGTTTTTTGAGAACCTTGAAGAAGGAAAAATCAAATCAGCAAGAATCCAGATGAGCAACATGGACTCACGTTTAAAAGATTTCAGAAGAAGATGCGGATTCTATCCTACAAGCGAGCAAGGCCTTGAAGCACTTGTAACAAAACCAACTGGTGGACGTGAGTGTAAAGACTATCCTGCAAGCGGGTTCATTGAAGGTGAAGCAATTCCTAAGGATCCATGGGAAAATGATTTTATTTATGAGTCTGACGGAAAGACTTTCAATATTTCATCTCTAGGACCTGATGGAGAAGCTGGCGGCGACGGAAACAACGCTGACATTTTTTTCAAAACTCCAAAAGGCGGAGGAGCAGCTCCTACTGCCGGAGGAGCTGCATCCGGTGCTGAAGCAGGTGGCGGCACAGAGGCCGCTCCAGCTGAATAGTTTTACTCCTTTTAAAAAAATTCTAAAGTCCAACCAGGGCTTCACAATCATCGAGATTTTGATAGCCCTGGTTTTAATTATGTCTGTCCTTACTGTCGTTCTTTCAGATCCATTTTCAAGCAGCGGTGACCTCGATAAGCAGAGTGATGATATTGAGCGTGCTGTACGTTTCATGAGCGATGAAGCGGCCCTTCGAAATGCCGTTGTCAGGCTGCACATTTTGCTGGGGAAAGCTCCTCAGGAATATGCTGTTGAATATGGTCCCTCCGACTCTTTCATTCTTCCTCCAGAATCAGAAGTTGAGTCAAATGTTCAGTCAAAGGAAGAAGAAGAAAAAGCTTCAAAATTAGTCCGCGAAACTAACATGAAATTCAATAAAGTAAAAGAGTTTCAAGATTCCAACACAGAAGTGCACGACAGTGTTAAAATAATAGGCATTGGATACTCGAACTCACAGAAGTTAAAAACGACTGGTGATGTCTCAATTTATACTTTCTCCACAGGTGAAAAAGATGATTCCATCATCATTCTTGCCAGTGACTCGAAAGTTGTTTCCCTTGAAGTAAGTCCTTTCAACCAGAAAGTTGTAAAGAAAAGCTTCACTATAGAGGCCGTAGGAAACAGAGACATTCTCGATGTACAGAATGCAAAGGCCAAAGAGATTTTTGAAACATGGCTAAAAGACAAATAGCTCCTGAAAAAAAACTAAATAATCAATCCGGCTTTACACTTATAGAAGTCATGATTGCTATTTCTATTTTTGCAGTGTTTGCCACTGTCTTCGTTACTGGTTTCGGCTATAACCTGCTCGATTCCGGAAAAATTAAAGAAGATATTCTTTTAAAAGATTATTGCGAAAATAAGCTCAATGACATCATCTCCAATCCGCCGACTCTCTCTGATTCACTCACACTAACTAAAGACACGAAAGATGTAGAAAATGACAGCAACTATCAAACGATCGTTGAATTCAAAAAATTTACAGTTCCTGATGTAACAAAAATCATGGGAAACCCTGGTGCTGAAGAAGGCGGACAATCTGAGGAACAAAGCCAACAGGCACAGATGCAGAAAAGAATTTTCACTGTCTACAAAGAGAACATGGAAAAAATGATCTGGCAGGTAGAAGTTACAGTAAGAAGTAAACTGACGAGTGAAACCTTCCGGCTTTCAAGCTGGATTTATAATCAGCAGGCAGATGTAAAAATTGGAACATTTTAAAATGAGTCCAGCATTAATTTCCAATGATGGCTTCACCCTGATTGAAGTCCTGATCGCCATTACTATTTTAGCTTTCATTTCTTTTTCAACTTATAAAATGGTTGATACAAACACTGACACAAAAGACAGAGTCATCAAAGAAGACCGCCGGATTGTTCAGACATTAACTGCTATCGGAAGATTGGACGGCGATATATCCCAGATGGTGAACCCACTCTACTCTTATTCGAAATTAGTTCCCACTGCTTCTACAAATCCGAGTGATGTTTACGCCGATAATAATACAAACGCCAATGGATCTTTCGAGGGTAAAACCAACAACGGAGCTTTAATCCCGCAGTTTAAATCTGAAGATAAATCGACAATTCTTTTTTTCACACAGGCCAACAGAAGAAAAACGGCCGATTCAAAAGAGTCGCGTTTTGCCTGGATTAAATACAGCCTTAAATCTATGGAGCCAGATCCGGATAACCCCGATGAAAAAACATCCGGACTCTATGAATTGGTACGTCAGAGTATTTCGCAAGATATTTACAATCCATCTCTCGACTGGAGCAAACCTAAGCCTCAGATCGTCATGGAAAAAATTAAAAATGCTGAGTTTGCTTTCTGGGATGAACGCGGAAAAAAATACACAACTTCACTTCAGGATTTAAACGAAAATAAAAACTTGATCCGTTCTATTCAGTTAAAAATGACCTGGGTTGATGACAATGGAAATGAGCAGAAGCTGGAAAAAACTTTCCGCGTTTTAGCTCCTTACTTCAACACAAAACAGGATGATTTAAAAACCGGGCCAGGGGCCAACGGTGCTTACGGCGGAGGAGCAGCTCCTCCAGGTGTTCCCAATCCGGATGTTCTTGCACCAGGAGATGGTGTTGTACAATAAATCATGCCATGATTTTTTCAAAAAAACGTTAAAGAACGAAAATGGCATGGCGCTGATGCTGGTTCTCGGTGTTATTGCCGTGCTGACTTTTTTGCTTGCTGATTTTACTTTTGAAACCCAGCTGAACAAAATAAAAATTTTTAACCAACAGGATAAAATTCAGGCGAGGCTCAATGCCGAGTCTGGATTGAACTTTGCAATGGCAGAACTTCGTTTGTACCAGGAAGGAAGAAACAAACTTGAAAAAGAAGAAAATTTAAAAAGTGCATTTCCTACAAGTGACCTGGAAGGAATCCTTACGCAGACTTTCATCTACCCTATCCCGCTTCCAAAAAAGGCCGGTATTATTCAGAAAACGGCACTGGCAGATTTTGAGAAAAATACTCTTTTCAGAGGAGAAGTCTCAGTGACATTTACCAAGGTTGCAGGATTTTTAAATCCAAATGGACTTCGTTTAAAAACAAAAAAGACAGTACCCGATGCTCAAAAAGATGCGGCCCTCGACAACAATCCTGATGATAACAATCCGCCGCCGACAGACCAGACGGGGTCTGATGCTCAGAATAAAAAATCAGAGCCTGCAGATGTCATCATTGAAAAGAAAATGGTTGAAACAATAACTCGTCTACTTAAAGACAAAAGTGATACCGATGAAGAGTTCCATTCAAAGTACTCGAACGTCGATCCGGCCTATCTGGTAAAAGAATTGAAATTTTACGTCAATGATTCTTCCAAATTCCAGGACGGCCAGCGACCGGAGATCGAGGGAAAATTTTCGCAAAAAAATATTACTCCGAAACATGCTCCCCTTGAATCGATTGATGAGCTTTACCTCCTTCCATCATGGGATGATGCTTTAGTAGATATTATAAAAGAGAGAATGAGTGTTCACGAAGTAAGTGTTATTGCCGTCAATGAACTTACAATTCAGGACTTGAAAATTGTTTTTCCGGCAATCAATGATATTCAAATTGAAGAGTTTTTTAAATACAGAGACGGTGATACGGATAAAAAAATCAAGGGCCATAAATTCAAGAATGCAGATGATTTTAAAAGTGCGGTGGTTGGAACCTTGAATATTTTGAGTGACGGTGAATATGCCGAAAGAATCAATGAACTAAAATCTGCAGGGCTTGTGATTGATACGGCCGGAAAATTATATAAAGTTAACAGCCGTGGAACCATGAACAATGCTGTCTACAATCTGATTGCTTATGTCGATCTTCCCATTAAACCGCAGCCGCCAAAAAAACCAGGTCCCGTTGGATCAAATCCCGATGGAACAGGCGTACTCGCAGGTTCGGCCAATACTGATGGAAGTATCGCTGCTCCAAGTGGAGATAAAAAAGGGGATAAAGCGGAACCTGTAGAACTTTTACAGCCGAGAGTTATTGAGATGCGACTGGAATAGTCAGGTATCTTTTTCCTTAATCAATGCCTAATGATTTCGCTACCCAACACTGCTCTTTCTGATAAACTTATAGCATGAACATACTGGCCATTGATATCGGATCTTATTCCATCAAGTTTATTGAAGTAAGACCTGAACGAAAAAATTATGTATTGGTTGAAAAACAAGAAATTATTCTTGATGAAGTAAAACCACATTATCCAAACATTACTGTTCTACCTGATCTGCAAAAAGAGATTATCTCTAATTATATTCAAAAAAAGCCGAACGACATCAGAATTATTTTTCAGATGCCCAATGAGATGCTTACAACACGTTATCTGGAAATTCCTGGTACATCAAAAAGAAAAACTGAACAGATCATCCCTTTTCAGCTGGAAGAGAATCTTCCCTACTCACTTAACAGCGCTCACTTCAGCTCGAGAATCAATAAAAAGAGCAACAGCTTTTCTGTTCTTTCAAACATTACTCAATTAAATGTCTTCAAAGATTTTTTCGGATACTTTGAAAATAAAGAAACACAGCCTTCGATTTTAACTTCTGAAATTTCAATTATGCAGGCCTATATCGATCACATACGGATGAACGAAACCTGCTGTATTATTGATTTGGGCCACAAAACGACAAAAATTTATTTTGTTCAGGACCGACAAATTGTCTCCAACCACACTTCATACGTAGCAGGACAGGCGATCAATGAAGTTATCTCGAAAACTTATCAGATCTCATTGGAAGATGCGATCATCTACAAGCATGAAAATGCTTTTATGTTGAATGATGACCAGCTGGAAGCCGTTTCTCCGGAACAAAAAGGCTTTGCTCTTTTAATGAAGCAGATCTTTAACCCGATGGTACTGGATTTGAGACGCTGGGAAATCGGTCATCGTGTAAAATTCGGAACGAACATCGATAAAATATTTATCCTTGGCGGATCAAGTAACATCAACAATCTTGATAATTTTATAAACTTTCATACAGGAATATCTGTCGAGAGTCTTCCTCCACTTCTCGATTTAAAAAATGATTACACTGTTCATGATAAGAATTTTTATCTGGCAAAAATGATGGCCATATCGCAAAAGACACCTTCATCTGTCATCAATTTCCTCACGGGAAAATTTCAGACGGCATCTAATGCTTTTATTTCAGTTCACTCAGCTGTATTTATCTGGGTAAGAACAACATTCATCGCTCTTCTTATCATTTTGGGTCTGACTGGAGAAAGATTTATTTTCCTGCAAAAACAGAATACGGCAGCTGATACAAAAATCAAGGCCCTTTTAAAGCGCTCCAATCTGGGAATTTCAAGTGCTGATAGAAAAGCATACGATAAAAATCCATCGCGAGTTCTGAGTATCATCAAAAAGAAAAACAAACTTGTGACTGATGAAGTAAGCTCGATTTTATCAAGCCAGTCCATCAATGCCCTGAAGCCGCTTGCTGTTTTAAGTAAAACAATCAGCAACAATTCGAAAGTCAGTCTCGAGAACTTCACTGCCGACGGATACAATGTGAAAGCAGTTTTTTCATCTGACGATGCTGCAGAATTGGAAAAGATGAGCACTCTTCTGCGTGGCTCCGGACTTCCACAGCTATCAGTCAGTTATCAATCCGGCCAAAAAGTACTGACGATTCAGTTTGAGGATCGACAATAATGGAAAAAACAAGTTTATTTATAAAAATTGATGAATTTATTTTTCAAAAACTGGATCTTTTAAAATCTGAAGGCATTTCGCAAAAATTTAATGATGCCATCTCAGGTCTTGATGAAGACCAGCAAAAAATTATTGCCCAGGTGACAACTTTTACTTTTATCCTTGTCCCTTTTATTTTTGTTGCAATTTTATGGTTCGGAAATGCTGCTACTAAAAAATCAATTGCCGATAAAAAACAGATCATCGAACAAATCGCTTTATTTGATGGAAACAAAACGGCGTTAAATAATATCAGTGCAAATTATCTGGCATCTTCGGCCATTGCCAGCCAGAATGAAATGGACAACAAATTAAGAAATCTTTTGTCACAAAATGCTATTGACCAGTCAAAAGTTGTTATTACAAATTTCCACCAGACTTCAACTTCTTCGAGTGTTGGAAAAATTGAAGCAGATATTACTTTCAAAAATTTCGGAACCAGTGATTTTTCTAATTTTATGAGAGGGCTGATGGAGGGTGAGCGCTTTAAAATTTTAAAAGTCGATCTTACAAAAAATAAAGAGACAAACCTTTTAAGAGGCTCTATTACTTTAATGCACATGGGACAGAACCCTATCGGTCTGGAGCAGGCACAATAGTCAATGAGTAAAAGAAAACGCATTCAATATAACGAATTAAATGAAGAGATCTACGCTCCGAAATACTGGACGAAGGCACGCCTGATTACTATCGGGATTCTTATTTTACTTTTCGGTTTTCTTATCAATTTTTCATTGGAAGAAAAACTCAACAAATATCTTCAGACTACGCTGGGAAACAATTCGGCCTGCCCTGTTCAATTTGAAAAAGCAGAGCTTTCTTACTTCCTTCCGAAAGTTATTATGAAAAAGCCGGTGATTCTCGGAGCATGCTTCGGCCAGTTTAATAACCGTCTTGAGTTTAAAGACATC
Source organism: Bacteriovorax sp. (assembly GCA_014376445.1). Classification (GTDB taxonomy): domain Bacteria; phylum Bdellovibrionota; class Bacteriovoracia; order Bacteriovoracales; family Bacteriovoracaceae; genus Bacteriovorax. The sequence goes on from JACMRM010000006.1 coordinate 40,796, forward strand.
AAGATTGCATTTCATTCACCAAGTTTTTATCCGGTTGGTTTAAGACTTCATGTTGAAGCAACCAGCGGAAAATCGCATATCAATTTATATCCGGTTATTTCCATCTTTTCTCAAAATATAAAAATTGAAAAAACAATTGTTGATACACAAATCTTTGCGCCAATGACCGAAACAAACCTCTCTCCGATATCAGGAACATTAAGCATTGAGGGATTTTTTGAATTCAAATCGGGATTTGTTCACGATGGGGAAATTGCCATTGTTTCAAAAAACTTTTCACTTCCTTCACAAAATATCAAAGGATTTGAGCTCACTCAGCTGAATCTTGAGACGCTAAATATCTCTGCGCATTTTACAGATGCACAGACGATGATGATCGATAAAATTCAGCTGGGGAAAGAGAACGCCCCGATTGAGATGAATCTCAAAGGCCAGCTGCACGTGAGACCTCAGGATTTTATGGGTTCCCAATTGACTCTCGACGGAAACCTGAAACTTTCTCAATTTATTCTGGTGAATTTCGCCTTCGTGAAACTCTTCTTGCCGGAGTCAAACACCAGTGGTAATTACAAAATAAAAGTCAACGGGCCGCTTAGAAATCCTGGTGCTCCGCAATTTTTGTAGAATAAAAATGCAGTCAGAAAAAATCGAAAAAATGCTTACACATCACCTGATGGGAAATCTTCCCAACCATCCGGTTCATGACGTTTATACATATGCAGTTCTGCCCGGTGGGAAACTTTTCAGACCGCACCTGGTTTGGTCAGTGCTTCAAGACTTAAATCCAGATCTTTATGAATCTTCGAAAATAAATTTAAATTCAGATCACGCCAGACTTTCAAGCGCGGTCGAATTTCACCATACCTACACACTCCTTCATGATGACCTTCCCTGTATGGATAATGACCTCACAAGGCGCGGTAAGGCCTGTACGCACATTGTTTACGGTGAATGGCAGGCGTTACTGGCCGGAGACGGCCTGTTAAATATTTCTTATCAACTTTTAACAAAAATAAAAGATCAACGCGCATTAGAACTTTTAAAATTTTTCGGCTGGGCACTAGGTCCAAAAGGGCTGATTCACGGACAGGTCATGGACCTCTCGCAGGAAATGACAAAATCTTTTTCTAACACCCTAAGAACTCACGAGCTAAAAACGGCCCGCTTGATTCAGGTTTCTATTTTAGGAAGCGCATTGATTGCGAATGTACAAAATCGCAAAGCAGAAAAAAATCTCTGGAAGTACTCCCGTCTTCTTGGAATTAATTTTCAATTGATTGATGATTTGAGTGAACTTGCTGAAGCTACACTTTCAGCACATGAATTGGATGTGAATCCATGGCTAAAGTTCCCCGCAGAAGCGCTAAAACAAACTTTAAAGGGGTTGAAAGATTTTGAAGCTGTATCCGGCCGGCAAAAAATGCCAAACACGAATAAAATAGTTTCAGACTATTATAAAAAAATGCTTTCTGTGATTGAACCTGGAGTAGATAACATCAATAAACATGTAAATGAAAAATTAGATTTAGTTCCAGTGATTCTTGTCATGAAGAGTTTCAGTAATCTTTAAAATTTCCGCCAATTTCGATTTCGCCATCTGAAGCCGTTGAAAATCAGTTTCAATCAACACTCTTTTTGTCATAGATACTCGAACTGGGGACTTTTCAGACTCTCTCGCCGGATAGACAGATTCATCAGAAGATAAAAATTCATCCTCGTTGATTCTTTCATCTTCGAATGAAAAATTGTCGGCAAAATTTGCTTCAACAAGAGACTCGCGAGGCATAAGAATTTTCATCTCTGCCTTCGCGCGCTCAATAGTCATTTTATCTTCGAATAATAATTTTTTGATAAGAAGGATCGCTTCGATATCGCGATGCTCGTAAAGTTTTTGCCCCGAAGAAGAAGTGATCGGAGCAATCTCTGTAAATTCCGATTCCCAAAAACGTAAAACATAAGATTTTACACCTGTGAGCGCGCAAACTTCATTGATCTTGAAGGAAGATTTGTTGGGAATTTCAATCGGTCCAAACATTAATTATTCCTGATACTTTTTCTAATCGTTGTCGTCATCTTCAGGAGAAAAACCATGATCTTCTTCACCTTCATCAGTGTTCGACATAAATGAGCTTAGAGCTCTTGCCGTTCCTTCTTTAGGTGGAAGTGATTTGTTCTCATTACCTTTTTCATCAAGCCGGTGAGCATATCTAATTGTGACATCTTCTTTAAGCACTTGTGAAGGCTTAAATGTCAGAACTCGACGGGCAGAAATGTCCATAGCTTCACCAGTTTGTGGATTTCTCCCCACTCGTGTTGCTTTGTCACGTATTGAAAAATTTCCGAATCCAGAAATTTTTACTTTCTCTCCTTTCGAGAGAGTGTCTTTGATAACTTTGAATACAAGATCTACTAAATCAGCAGCTTCCTTCTTCGAGAAACCAGCTTCTTTGTATACTCGCTCGACAATATCGGCCTTCGTAAGACTCATTACTTTCCTCCATGAAAACTAAGCGCGCCTAAACCATATATTCATAGGTTAACTTAGAAAGTCATTTTGATCTATAAAAATATTCAAGCAATTACATTTAAGAGAGCGTGATACTCAACTATTTGCGCTTAACTTTCTTTTTAATCGTCTCTTTTTCAATTTTTTTCTGTAAATTGGCCTTTTCAGCGTCTTTTGACTTCATCCACGAAGTTAATTTTTCATCAACTTCACGCAATTCTTCAATCAGCTTCTTTTCAACCAGGTTTTTTGATTTTGCAATCTTGTCATAATCGGCCATGGACTTCGTATCGTCTTTTACCATGAGCTGACGTTTTTCAACTTCTTCTTTGGTCATACGATAAATCGGCATATCTGCAAGATACTCTGCGAATGTGAATTTTTTCTTATCAAGATATTCAACGTACGACTTTCTATTCGTCGATTTTGTTGCTACTTCATATTCTTTTTCTCTGATAAATTTAATAATCTCATTATTCTGTCGAAGTTTCTTTTCTAAATCTTCTACCATTAATTCGTAACGACGTTTAACGACTTCTAGTCTTTTGGCGCCGAAGATTTCAATAATTTCTTCCGGAGCATTAAAAATTCGCACGCCACGTTCAGAAATTAGTGTGTAGTTTGGAACTAACGTCGAAGAGTTCGACATCTTCGCGATTACATCAGCGAGCTTTGGCTGCTGACCTTTTTTGAAAATTAATTCAATCTTGATATCATTGTTAACAGAAGAATCGACGAAATCTTTGATGTAATCTTCATCAAGGAATTTTGTTAAATAGCGATAGATCTTAGTCGCATCGTAACCGCGGGGAAGTTCTGTAATGTAAATCGATCCATGAATTTCTTCAAAATTCATAGAGAAAACAAAACGGCCTTTCTCATCTACTTCAATTTTATTTTTGTATGTGTGAACATAACTTTTTAATTTTTTTGCTTTACCTGTTTCGACGAATTGAATTATCGAAGCAATTAGATCACTGTGGTGAAACGAAGGAATAACAGAAGAAAAACCTGTTCCAATTCCTTCAGCTCCGTTCATAAGCATGACTGGAAGTTTTGGAAGAAGACAAACCGGCTCCATAACTTTTTCATCATAGTTTGGAACCATATCAACCTGGTTCATGTCATCGAACAAAATAAAGTCTGCAACTTTTCCAAGCTTGCATTCGATATATCTGGAAGCTGCCGGAGCTGTCTCCATTCTCTCTCCAAAATATCCTTTTTTATCGATGAGCGGATAGTTGTTCGAGAATGTATAATCCTGCGCCATATTTACGATAGCTGATTCAACTGAGGCCGGCCCGTGAGGGTGAAGAGTTAACACTAAACCTGTTGCTGAAGATACTTTCATCAATCCTTTCGACTGATTTTTCCACAGAGTAAAAAGAATTCTTCTTTGTCCGGGTTTTAACCCATCCTGAAGATAAGGGATCGCACGATCCATTAAAGTATAGATCTGATAATTTCTATATTCTTCTTTTACAACTTCAGTTAGTGAAACCGATTCAAGTGAGTGAAGGTATCTTTCTTCCATTCTCTATATCCCTTTGGTCCCTTATTATTTCTTTTTAGCTTTTTTGGTAGTTTTTACAACAGGAGCTTTTGCTTTTGCTTTTGTTTTTATCGTCGCCTTGGCAACTTTTACAATAGCTTTGACTACAGCTTTTGCTGGAGCTTTCGATCCACCTTTAGACTGTGCCGCTTTCATTGATGCAGAGGATTTCCTCGTTCCCTTCGCACCTTTTTTTGGCTCGGCCAGATCGCTGGCAGTAATACCTGTCGATTCTGTATCGAGTAAAAGCTCTTTTCTTAAATTTGTATCTTTACCAAAACAAATATCAAGTGTGTTTTTTGCTGAAGACATGTCTTCAACCTGGATAATCGTGAACTCTTCACGGTTTAAAGTGTGCTTGAAGGCTTCAGGAGACATCTCACCCAGTCCCTTGTTTCTCTGAATTTCTTTAATTTTCACTGCAGATTTTTTTAGTTTTTCAAGTTGCTCTTCACTTTCAACGAATAGAGTTTCTTTATCAGTGATAACTTCGAAAAGTGGAGCTTTCGCGAACTGGATCGCTCTTTGCTCGAACATTTCCGGCCAGAATGTGAAGAAAAAATTAACTAAAAGCGTGTTGATATGACCGCCATCCACGTCCGAGTCGGCCAGGAAAACGATTTTCGAATAACGAAGATCATCTACTACTGCTTTTACTCCAATCGTGAGTCCGATCGAAGACATGATATCCATGAACTCCTGATTGTTAAGAACATCATTGATTGATGCCTGCATAACGTTCATCGGTTTACCTTTTAGTGCGATACCACCCTGATACAGTTTATTTCTTGCTGAACGAAGCCCGCCGATAGCAGAGTCCCCTTCGCAAATAAATAGTGTACATAGATTTCTGTCTTTTCTTTCATTGGCATCGAGAAGTTTTTCAACTCTCATTCTTTTTGCTTTTTTGCCTTTTAGAGAAGCATCTTTTAGCTCCTGAAAACGGTGGCGAGATTTAGCACGCTCAACAACCAGCTCTAAAAATTCCTTATTTTTGCGAAGAAATTTCTCGATATTGTCGGCCATGAAATGCTCGATTCCTTTCTCAAGATTTAAGTCACGGACCAACTTGCGTTTTGTCTGCGATTCAAAACGCGGATTCGGCATAGTAATGCCCATGACGAAAGTAATCCCCGTTAGAACATCGTTATCAACGACAGAAATTTTTTCTTTTTTAGCAGCGCGTTCGATCTTTTCTTTAACTGTATTAATAAAAATTCTCTTAACTCTATCGTGGTGAAATCCACCATCAAAAGTAGGGGTCGAATTCACGAAAGAAATGAACTTCTCACGCTCTTCCGAACGCTGATCGAGAGTTAATGATAAGTGGAAATCGATTTTCCCTTTCACTTTTTTCCCTTTAGCGTTTTCTGCTTCGTAAATGTAGATATCTTCACCGATAAGCTGAGCACTTTTCGGGTCGATTCTTAAAGCAAGCTCAAAAAGTCCTTTTTTGAAGTGGTATTTTTCACCGTTAAAATAGAACGTTAACCCCGGATTGTTATACGCTAAATCGATGATGCGTTTTCTAAGTAAATCCTCAGAAATTTCGTTGTTTTTATAAACTTCTTTCGAAAGTGTAAGCGTAACACTTACACCTGAAGCCCCTTTGAAAGGCTTTGGTTTTGTTTTTTTAGTTGTAAGCGCGCCGTTGATGAATTCATAAGTCTGCTCCATCTTAGAATTATAATGCTTAACAGTTGCGACAAAAATGTCTGAAGTAAGACACGTTGCCGCAGCTCCAAGACCATTTTGTCCGAGAGTTCTGTAAAGAAATCCCTTCTCATCCGTCTCTTCATCTTTGAATTTAGAACCAGTTCTGAATTCAGTGTAAACCTGCGCGACTTTATCGACAGGAAAACCAATTCCGTTATCCGTGACTGTCACTGTCTTTTTATCAGTTGAAAGCTTCGTGTGAATTTCAGTAACGTGACCGCGGTAATACTCGTCGATACTGTTATCTAAAATCTCTTCAACGGCCTTAGATTTTGCCTGGTGAAACTTAATGGTTTTGAATTCAATACCATTAGGCTTATAAATATAGGCTTCAAGGTCTTCTACGTCGTTACTTCCGAAGACTAATGTGACACGGTTTCTTACGTGCCAGCGTTGATCTTTACTTTCAATCAAAGCGTCTTTGGTGCTGCCTTTTCTGACAACTGGGCCTACACTACTCATTATGCATCCTTTTCAATCTCTAAATATTGGGAAATAATAGTCACTAATCTCGACTAGGTTAAAGACCCAACAAGGTCTTAAAAAGGTACAGCGCATAAAAAATCTTACATATTGCACCGCTCTTATCTTGACGGGAATCGTCTCATTTTCCCTCTGTGCGGAGGAGTTAAATCGTAACGTTTTGCCATATAAAAAAAAATTAAAAGAAAAAATTTTTGAAGGGGAAATATTCTCCGAATCTCATGTAAAAAGTTCAACTATTAGCAATAAAAAAATCCAGAATCTAAATTTCTCTATCGCAGGTCTGCACGAAAAAAGCTGTGTTTATGCCCTAAAAACCCTCTCTCTGTACGAAAGTTATTCAAAGCTTCTGGATTTCGTCAAAGAAAGCACTTATAACGAGAAAACACAGGAGTTAAATTTTCAGCTGAAACACGTCCTTCTTCCCTATGATATGCTCCTTATTTTTAAACTTCCGCGCATTACAAAAGAGGGTGCTTATCCCTTCGTATTTGAGCAGGGAATTTTGAAAGATTTAAAGGGCACAATCTACGCCATTAATTATCAAAATCGCTGCCTCTTTTATTCGACTGCCGCATGGGCGGGACCATCAACGGGTTTTCCCGATATAATTTTCGAATTTTTCTCACAAACACTTGCTAAATTAACTATGGAAAAACTGTTTAGGATTTCTTCCACGCTTAGTCATTGACCAAAACAAAAAATGACAACGCCGATAAAGCATATTATAAAATTTTCATGAAAGTTTTAAGATTAAATGCCTCGGACACATACCCGATTAGACAACAGGTTCTGATTCCGAATCATGATCCCAAAAAAGTAAAATTCGAATTCGATGATGATGACGATGTTTCTTTTCACCTGGGCGCTTTTGAAGATTCTAAACTCGTCTCTGTGGCCTCATTTTTCTATGAAATAAACAATTTGTTCAAAGACCAACACCAATACCAGCTCCGCGGCATGGCAACACTTCCAGAGTTCCAAGGACGCGGTTTAAGCTCAGAACTTCTCAACATGGCCTTCCCAATTATCAAGCAAAATTTCTGCACACTTCTTTGGTGTAATGCCCGCACAACAGCAGTGGGTTATTATGAAAAAGTTGGATTTCAAAAACTCGATGAAAACGTTTTTGAGATTGAAGGGATTGGTCCGCACATTCTAATGTTCAAAAATATCTAGATTCATTAAACATTTTTAAATATCTTAAACTTGAAAAAGAGATCCCTCAGTTTATTGAAGTTATCAAAGTTGAATCTACAAAAAAATTTAAAAAAATTTTTAGCAAGTCCTAAAATTGACACAATTATTTTATTCAATGAATTGCGATTACAATTACATGATGTAGGTTTTGGGTCCGATTTTAGTGACTTTGAAAAAAATTACCAAGATTATGGACATGAAAAAGTTTACTTTAATGAAAGAAATCAGGTCATACAGCGGATGAAGATCTTTTAAAGTTTATGTTTTCGGGTAACAAAATCTTTTTTTAGCCAAAGACTCGATCACTTCATAATTTTTCTGAGCACAATTAATTTTTGTAGGGAATTTTTTCAAGGGCGCACAAGGATAAGGCTCAATCTTTTTTTCTATCGCTTCTTTGCGTTTTTCATTGCACTTATTATAACCGTCTTCATCGACACATGCATAGGCAATGCGAGCACAGTCATAGATCAAATCATTACCGGCCTTGTAGTCATCATTCACCTGATAATTGGATTTTTTTTCCGTCAGTGCTTCATCTTCCTGAGCATGGCCCTGGATAGAAAACAACACCGTCAATAAAACTAAAAATTTTATGAACATTATTTCTCGGCTTTTTCGTCAGCTCTAATTTTTTTCATCGCAAACTCACGGATCTCTTTTAATTCTTTTAGCTCAAGTTCAAAAAACATATGAGAAGCAGATACTTTTGGAAGAGATTTTCCAAAACTCATTTCATCTTCAAAAGACTTGATACGATTGTTTAAACTGTTTCTGATCGTTCTCATCTGCTTTGGAGTCTTTTCCTTAAAGCTGTCTTTTAATTCTTTTACGCGGTCATTTGCCATGTTCTCATCCCTTAAATCTTAAAGCCATAATAGTAGAAAATATCTTCCGCCCAGTTTTAGACCTTCGATGCCAATTGTGAAAGCTAAAAATAAGAAAGCGAGAGAAAAATACTTGGTGTGCAGGTGTCCCCACTTTTCAGGAGCTTTATAGATGGCAAAAAGCATCCCGACGAAGAGCCCGCCGGCGTGTGCAGCATTGGCAATCGGTCCTAAAAATCCTGTCAGACACAACAAAAGCCATCCAACCATGATGGTGATATCCCTAGCGGGAAGAGCGTATTCAAAATCATGATGAATTTTTTTATAAACCCAGACAAATCCCAGCATGCCATACAGGACACCAGACATTCCTCCGAATTCCGGACCGCTTACGCAGTATTGGAATAAATTGGAGATCACTCCGCTTATGCCAATCAAGGCAAAAAGATTATTTTTACCAAAACGGTTTTCAATTAAATAACCCAGGTCTTTAAACCAGAGCATATTAAATAAAATGTGCAAAATACTCAAGTGAACAAAAATCGGAGTGATTAATCTCCATAATTGCCCGTGAGAAACTTCATAGAGAAATCCTGTTTCAGGGCTGCCCATGAAAAGCACTGACTGCAGATGTTTTCCCATTTCTGTGTAAGCAGTAATGACATAGAGAACTGCGCACCCAATAGTGATCGCATAAGTCACAGGCCCTCTCGGAAGTTCTTTAATCTTCACCCATTCCTGATCCACTTCAATTGGCTTTCTGAAACCCATCTTTACGCGGAAATAATCCTGCGCTTTCGGCAGATCTTCCGCTGTCTCGACAGTGAGAAAATAAATATCCTCTTTTTCGATATGACGAACTTCTGCAAAGACGCCCATGCCCTGCAGTTCATCTTTCATTGTATGGATCATTTTTTTATCGCGAAGTTCGCCGACAACTAACATAATTTTTCCTAATTATAAGCTTCGATCAGATCTCCTGAGATCTCACCGTCTTTTGTAGCAAGAGAGCGTTTAAGTGCTTCGACGATTCCCAATTTAACTTTGACATCAAAATACCATTATCATCGAAAAATCTAGGCTTCAAGGTCGGGTTGGCATTACTGTTTGTAGCAATTGTAAAAAACTAAAATTGATCTTATTTTTTCGATCTCGCTGACATCGGCGTGAATACTCGCAATCTGCTCGGTAAAATTCACTGAGCGAGAATTTCCACTTTTGTACCCGGCCTTTCTAGCTGCACGGGCGGCCATGTTCGCTTCAAGAGCAGTATCTCCGGAACCTGCCAGAAACCACGTACTCATGACCTTCATTAAATCCGGATACTCTAAAAGATTATCCATGAATGAATTATTGATTGCATCCACCATGGCCTTATCATCAACGAGAGAGTCATTAAGTTTTTTCTGAACAGCATTTTCAACATCAAAGTATATGACATCTGGTTTTATAGTTTTATCTGTTTCCATCAACGTCACAAAAGTTCTATTATTGAAATCTGTTGTCGATTCGGCCTGATACTTAACTTTAAATTTTTGAGCGTTGCGGGCACCCCAACGCGTACTGACAGGTTCGTCGCTAAGTTTCTTAGCTATTGCATTTTCTGTTCTTGTAAGTACAGGTGATGTTTCAGGCGCTTCATTTTTTACTGTATTTTTGGAAGAATCATTTGCCGCCACTCTTCGCATTGCCGCTTCAAGCGCCGTTTCAAATTGTGGACAATTGGCCACTGCATTCAGCGAAAAAATCGCAATCAAGAGGATGATTAAATAATTCAGCTTTGCATTCATAAGTGATTCACTCGGGAACAATATTGTTACTGCTAAATTTATCGGTTTTTCAGATAAATTTGTGAGCAAAACTTCTTTTTTCATTGAGTGGGTGCGAAATAGGTTTATTTTTGACGTATTTTAGGATACGCTCACGCCAGACAGTTAATATATAGCGGAAATGAACAGGAAATTCTCCTATGTTAAAGATTAATAAGAAAGTTGAATACGCGCTGATGGCATTAAAATTTATGGCCGACAAAAACGATTTGACCCCCTTGGTTTCAGCTCGAGAGATCTGTGATGCCTTTCATACGCCTTTTGATACAACTGCAAAAGTCATGCAGGTTATGAACAACCACGACATCTTAAAATCTGTTAAAGGAATCAAGGGCGGCTACTCGCTTAACAAATCTCTTTCAAGCATAACGTATATGGAACTGGTTCAGATGATCGAAGGCCGTGAAGAAATCGGACGCGTCTGCACTGGCCACAAAGGGACTTGCGAGCTTTTAGGAAAATGTAACATCTCTACTCCTGTAGAAAATTTAAATAAGAAGTTAAACTCTTTTCTCGAAAACTTAACTCTCTCAGAACTCCTGCAAGGCACTGAGTTCAACAAACCTAAAAATTTAGAGGTGCGTGTATGAGCACAGACATTTTAAACTCTGATTATAAATACGGATTTTTTACAGATATCGAAACTGAAGCTTTCCCAAAGGGACTTTCCGAAGACATCGTAAGAATGATTTCAGCTAAAAAAGAAGAGCCCACATGGCTTCTTGATTTCAGACTGAAGGCCTATGCTCACTGGCTGAAGATGGCGACTCCAAAATGGGCCCATCTGGAAATTCCGGAAATAGATTACCAGGCGCCTTATTATTATTCAGCACCGAAGAAAAAAGTGGATGCAGTCGGCAGTCTCGATGAAATCGACCCTGAACTTCTGGCAACATTTGCAAAATTAGGAATTCCACTTAACGAACAAAAACGTATTTCCGGTGTTGCCGTTGATGCAGTATTTGATTCAGTTTCAGTTGCGACCACGCACAAAGCTGAGCTTGAAAAAGTTGGTGTCATTTTCTGCTCGATTTCAGATGCAGTTAAAGAGCATCCTGAATTAGTCAAAAAATATCTCGGCACAGTAGTTCCTCACTCAGATAATTTTTATGCAGCTTTAAACGCAGCCGTTTTTTCTGATGGATCATTTGTCTACATTCCAAAAGGAGTGAAATGCCCGCTGGACCTTTCGACTTATTTCAGGATCAACGCCAAAGAAACGGGACAATTTGAAAGAACATTGATCATTGCTGAAGAAGGCTCATTCGTGAACTATCTCGAAGGCTGTACAGCTCCACAAAGAGATGAAAATCAACTTCATGCTGCGATCGTTGAACTAGTGGCGATGGACAACGCTGAAATAAAATACTCTACAGTCCAGAACTGGTACGCCGGTGATAAAAATGGATTGGGCGGAATTTATAACTTCGTTACCAAACGCGGAAACTGTCTTGGAAAAAATTCAAAAATTTCCTGGACGCAGGTTGAGGCCGGATCAGCAATCACATGGAAATATCCATCATGTAATTTGATTGGTGATAACTCTGAAGGTGCTTTTTATTCAGTAGCATTGACGAATAATTTCATGCAGGCAGATACCGGAACAAAAATGATTCACATTGGTAAAAATACCAAGTCGACAATTATTTCGAAAGGGATTTCTGCTGAACAATCGGTAAACAATTACCGCGGTCTTGTTAAAATCAGTCCATCAGCATCGGGAGCACGAAACTACTCTCAATGCGATTCAATGTTGATTGGAAGCAAGGCACGCGCGAATACATTTCCGTATATTGATGTAAAAAATAATACAGCGATCGTTGAACACGAAGCTTCGACTTCGAGAATTTCTGAAGAACAGTTGTTTTACCTACAGTCTCGAGGACTCTCGGAAGAAAAATGTATTTCAATGATCGTGAATGGATTTTGTAAAGATGTCTTCAAGGAACTTCCACTAGAGTTTGCAGTTGAAGCAGTAAAATTAATTGAAATGAAATTAGAAAATAGCATCGGATAGCTAAGGGAAATTATGATTGAAATTAAAAATCTTCATGCCAGAATCGGCGATAAAGAAATCTTAAAAGGAATTAATTTAACAGTTAATGCCGGTGAAGTGCACGCGATTATGGGGCCAAACGGTTCTGGTAAAAGCACACTTTCAAAAGTGATTGCAGGGCACCCTTCTTACGAAGTGTCTTCTGGCTCGATCACATACAAAATTAATTCGAAGGACAGAGATCTCTTCGAACTTGAAGCAGATGAGCGTGCAAAAAGCGGAATATTTTTAGGCTTTCAATACCCGGTAGAAATCCCGGGAGTTTCAAACTTCACTTTCCTTCTTGAATCATTCAACGAGATCTGTAAGTTTAACGGGGCCCCTGAAATGAATTCTGAAGACTTCAGAAAATTTCTTAAACCGAAATTAGAACTTTTAGAAATGAACGAAGCTTTCCTTGACCGTCCGGTGAACACTGGATTTTCAGGTGGAGAAAAAAAGAAAAACGAAATTCTTCAAATGGCGGTTTTAAATCCACGTCTCGCTCTTTTAGATGAGACAGATTCTGGTCTTGATATCGATGCACTGAAAATTGTTGCTAAAGGTGTTAACTCACTTAAAAGTCGCTTCAATGCAACGATTCTGGTGACTCACTATCAACGTTTATTGGATTTTATCGTTCCTGATCATGTTCATGTTTTATACCAGGGACAAATTATTAGAAGCGGCGGAAAAGAGCTAGCTCTTGAATTGGAAGAAAAAGGTTATGAGTGGTTAATTAAAGAACACTCTGAGAAAAAATAAATGGAACAAGTACTATTAAACGAGCTTATTAAGAATACCGCCGAAGTTTACAAAAATACCAGTGAACTTGGGGCGAGCTATAACGAAGCCATGAAGAATGCTCTCGAAAAATTTAAAGCTCAGGGAATTCCTACAAAGAAAAATGAAGACTGGATTTACACGAATATTTCGAAAAATCTTGCGCCCAGATTTTTTGCAAGACATTCTGAGATCGTTCAGGATATTCCTGCCCAGGTAATTGACCGCCGTGGGATGATCATTTTCAACAATGGCGTGTTTAACCGTCATCAGTCTGTACTTCCTGAAGGAATAGTCATTGACCAGCAGGTTGCTTCAACTGATTTTTTTGATTCATTTGATACTCTGAATTTTTCAGTGTCTCTATCACCTCTCTTTATAAAAATCATAAAGAATACTATTTTAGATTTTCCGGTTACGATAGTTCACTTGGTGGACGATGCCGGTGTTAATAAAATTATTTCGCCACGAATTACAGTGAATGCCGAAGAGTTTACGAAAGTTTCAATTGTTGAAATCTTTACTTCAACAAAAAATTCGATTTTCCAATACACGACAAACAGTTCAGTAAACTTTAACTTAAAGGATAGGGCCTTTGTTGAGCATGTTAAAATTCAGATTGAGGCAGCCGCTTCAACACACATTGGATTAACAAAAGCAGTTGTTGCTGGTCACGCTCAATTTAAGTCTATGACAATTGACCTGGGAGTTTTCACTTCACGCCACAATATTGATGTCTCAGTGAACGGTGAAGGCGGAGAAGCTCATGTGAACGGTCTTTACGCTTTAAAAAAATCTGAGCATGCTGATATTTTTTCGGTCATTCATCATAATGCTGCTCATACTAACTCGGACCAGCTGTTTAAAGGAATTCTTGCCGGAGAGTCCCGTGGTGCTTTCACCGGAAAAATCCAGATCGCAAAAGACGCTCAGCAGGTGAACTCAAATCAATTGAATAAAAATCTGATGCTTTCGAAAAAAGCTCATATTGATACACGTCCGCAGCTTTTAGTTGCAGCTGATGATGTTAAATGTGCTCACGGGGCAACAATCGGCCAGCTGTCTCCAGATGAAGAATTTTATCTGGAGTCTCGAGGGATTCAAAAAGATAAGGCAAAAAGAATGCTGTGCCACGGTTTTGCGATGGATGTTCTTTTTAAAATTGAAAATCCTAAAATTCAGAAGCTCGCTATCAAGCTTCTTGATGAAAGTTTTGAAAAAACAGCTTTAAGCGAGATGACATTATGAAAAGTCATTTGAATGTAGAAAAAATCAGAGAAGACTTCCCTCAGTTAAAAACTCAGGTGAACGATAAACCACTGGTCTATTTAGATAATGCAGCTACGACACTTAAGCCACAAGTTGTGATCGATGCGATGACAAAACATCTAAGCTTTGACGTGTCCAATGTACACCGTGGGATTCACACTCTTTCAGAAATGGGAACGCGCCAGTTTGAAGAAACCAGAATCGCTGTTCAGAAATTAATCAATGCACGTCATGATTTTGAAGTGATTTACACCAAAGGTACTACAGACTCACTTAATTTGTTAGCCAACTCTTTTGGCGATAAATATCTTTCTGCCGGAGATGAAATTCTTCTTTCTGAAATGGAGCACCACTCGAACATTGTTCCATGGCAGATGATCGCAGAAAAAAAAGGTGCAAAAATCATTGTTCTTCCGATTGATGACAATGGAGAAATTTCACTTGAAGATTTTAAAAAATTTCTGTCAAATAAAACAAAAATCATATCAATCGTGCACACGTCAAATACACTCGGGACAACAAACCCGGTGAAGGAAATGACAAAGCTTGCTCACGCTGCCGGCGCAAAAATTTGCATTGACGCTGCACAATCTATCGCTCATATGAAAGTTGATGTGCAGGATCTGGACTGTGATTTCATGGTTTTTTCAGCTCACAAAATGTACGGGCCTAACGGTTTGGGATTTTTATACGGAAAAGAAGAATTATTAAATGAGATGCCTCCCTACCAGGGTGGTGGATCGATGATTTCAGAAGTTCGTTTTGAAAAAACGACTTATCACAATCTGCCGAATAAGTTTGAAGCTGGAACTCCTGCCATTGCAGAAGTCATCGCTTTCAAAGCAGCGATTGATTATGTTCAGAAAATAGGCCTGGACAATATTGCCCTCTACGAACATGAACTTTTAGAGTATGCGACGAGTGAGATAAAAAAAATCAGTGGAGTCCGTTTAATCGGCACTGCTAAAAATAAAGCAGGTGTACTCGCTTTCGTTATTGAAGGCGTTCACCCTCAGGACCTGGGCACTATCCTTGACAAACAAGGGGTAGCCATCAGAACAGGCCACCACTGCTGCCAGCCGCTGCACAGACGCTACGGTGTAACGGCAACAGCACGCGCGAGCTTTTCTTTTTACAACACCGCTCATGATGTGGATGTTTTTATTGCGGCCATAAAAAAAGCAAAAGAATTTTTATTATAAGAGGTTCATATGAATGCGGAATATACCAACACAGAAATTGATATTGATATCCAGCCAACACCAAATCCGAATGCACTTAAATTTATTTTAAATTATCCGGTAAAAAATGTAGGCAATTCTACATACAAGTCTCCAGGTGAGTGCGGGGAAAATAAGCTGGCACTTGAATTATTCAAAGTCAGAGGAATTGATCAGCTGCACTTTTTTGAAAACGTCATCGCTGTGACAAAATTTTCTTATGAAGACTGGAACAGTGTTGAAATCGGCATCACTAAAACACTTAAAGAATTTATGCCGACTCACAATCCGAACTATAATGATCCAAATCCTGAAGCAGACAGAAGAAAAAATCTTTCGCCGGAACTTCAGCAGATTGAAAGTATTTTAGATAAAACAATCAGACCAGGTCTTCAGGGTGATGGCGGTGATATTCAGGCGCTGACTTATCAGGAAAATATTTTAATGGTGAAGTATCAGGGCGCATGCGGGACTTGTCCCTCTTCAGCAACCGGAACTCTTGAGGCCATTAAAGCTATTTTAAGAGATGAATTTAATCCTGAGATTGAAGTTTATATTGCACCTGAATTCTAGAGGCCAAAACCTAATCGCAATCATGAAATAAAAAGTTTGACACATCAAACTTCAGGAATAGATTACTAATAGGAGGATCTGATGATCGTTCAAAATTGTAACCTCTTGTTAGTGATTATTTCAAAAATTGAGAATCTTATTGCCGAGCAAAAAGGTCAACATCCAAACTTAAATGATGAAGAAATCATCGAATTCTTAAAAATTAAATTTTCAATCGAAAATAGATCCTAATTATTTTTTAGTCGTTTCCGAAGAAATATAAAAATAGTCTGTACCAAAAAAACTAACAGGAGAACATTTTTATGTTAACAAAATGGAAAACGTCTTTATTGACTGTAGCAACTGTCCTTACTTTGGGGTTCGCAACTTCTTGCGGAAACAACTCAACATCAAATGTTCAAATTGCAGGAATAAAGGGGCCAAAGGTTTCTCTTCTTCAAGACAACATGATGATCTCGTTGGTATTCGAAAATGTTCAACTAGACGGTGGTCTTCGTTACAACATTCCAAAGTACAAATATTCATTTCTTGAAATATCTCCAGATCTTGAGTCAAACGGAACTCTAATGCAAGTTTCAGTTTCACTAAAAGATATCATTAATGGTGGTCTCGATAAACTTGATCCAGCAAAACTTCCTGGTGGAAGAAACCTTCCAGGTGTAACTTCAGGATCTCTACCAGCTGTAGCTTTCTCAATCGAAAAATTCCACAATATGTCTCTTTATTTAGGTAAAGACGTTTTTGGTATTTTCATTCCAGCTTCAATTGGTGTTGATGGAGCTATCGCTTCATTCAGATACTATATTGGTGAAAAACGTGCCGGAACAATCTCAGTTGTTGGTAACGATGCTGCAGGTGAAAATGCTGGTGTTCTTCTTATGTTAGATATGAAAGGACAAGTTAAGTCTCAAATGATGAACGTATACAAAAAGTTTAACCAATAGTTATAATTGTGATTCTAGTGACTGCGAGGTATTTTTACCTTCGCAGTCACTTCTCTTCCCAATACAGGCACCAGAACGACAGATATAATAATTAGACCCGCTCCAAAAAAATTCATTTTATTCAGCAGCTCACCAAAAATCATAAATCCAAAAAAAGCTGCGAACGGCGATTCAGTTAAAAAGATAAGTCCGGCGATATGATCCGGTATTTGTTTCTGGGCAATGATTTGTGCAGTAAAGGAAATCATGCTGGAAATAATTCCCAGATAAAGAAGACCCATCAAAACATTGTTGGCAGGATTAAAGACCACAGAGAGAGCTACCGGGCCTCTAAAAATAAAAGCTATAGGGATAGACAAGGCCGCCGTAAAAAAGTTCTGTAGAAAATTAAATTCAACCGGAGACTTGATGTGATTGGCCACTCTCCCTACGTAGATAATATGTACGGCCGCAAAAACCGAGCAGATAAAAGTGAGGAAATCACCGAGGTTCATATCCTTGACTTCGAGGTTGCACATGAGTGCCATACCGACCATTGCCAGCAAAATCAGTAGCCAGAATGTCGGTTTGTATTTTTTCTTAAATACAATCATTGTAATAATGGGAATAATTAGAGCATAGAGAGTCGTGATGAATCCGCTTTTCGCCACTGTAGTCATCGTAAGGCCGATCGTCTGAAAAAGCATAATTCCCAAAAGAAATACCGAGCTGATAAAAGATTTTTTCAGAATATTATCAGGTCTCGTAAAAGATTTTTTATAAATAAGAAAAGGCAGTGAGCAGATCGCTGCAATTGCAAAACGAAGTCCATTAACCCAAAACGGATCAAGACCTACAAGTGACCACCTTGTCGCAATAAATCCAAAACCCCAGATTGAAGTTGAAAAAAGCAGCAGGAGAATATTAATGAGCATCTAATTCCACTCGCGGGGAAAATAGTATTCCATCATTTTTTCGTGGACTGATCCGGTCTTCGGTTTGTACTTGTATGAAAATTTTGCACGTGCAGGAAGTGAAATAAGAATAGAGTCTGTTCTTCCATTTGTTCTTAAACCAAACATCGTTCCTCGGTCATGAAGCAGATTGAACTCGACATAACGGCCGTGGCGATGAAGCTGAAAATCTTCATCTTCAGAGTCATATTTTTCATCTTTTCTTTTTTCGACCAATGGAAAATAAGAGGGAATAAAATACGATGAAATGTTTTTTATCATCGCAATATCATTTTCCAGATCCTGTGTATTGAAGTGATCAAAGAAAAATCCCCCGATCCCGCGCATCTCATTATTCCTGTGAGTGTTCATGAAATACTGGTCGCATTCTTTTTTCATTTTTTCGTAGCACCCATAAGGAGTAAGTGCATTTTTCCATGTTGAATGGAAATACCTGAAATCTTCTTCATGCGGATAATAAGGAGTCAGATCTGCTCCGCCGCCAAACCAGAATTTTTCCCCAGCGTGAATCATTCTAAAATTTGCATGTATTGTAGGTACTCTTGGATTTTTTGGATGAATGATCAGTGAAATACCTGCGGCCCACATTTCATCGCCGGTGCCACCGAGTTTCCCTGCAAATGCAGGATCAATCGCTCCGAATACAAGTGAAGTATTGACGCCGGCATTTTCAATTACATCACCTGTAAAAGCACGCGTGATTCCCCCGCCCCCCGGGTTTCCTTTGTGATCTTTACGCTCCCAAAGATCTTCTTCAAGACTAAGTTTTGCATCTGCTTTAAAAAGTTCAGCAGTGATTTCATTCTGCAGTGATTTTACATATTGGTGAAATTGATTTTTTTTTGCTTCCAAATCAGTCATTGTATTTCCGGGAGTATTTTTAATTGGATAATTGGTATCACAAGGACCTTTAAAAGTCCTGGAATAGCTGAAGACCACTTGTAAGGCAGTGGACTAAAATGTTCACTTAATTAGAGGATATTGGACCTTTAATCCAATTTTTTCTGCCATTTTTGGAGGGCCTTTATTCTGGGTCTTCACAATTCCAGCCATTTGCCACTCAATAAAAGTTCTCTAAAGAAGTGCTCTATAATTAACGATGAGATGATTGATAAGCGCTTTAAAATAAGGGATTTTTATGAAATCAAAAAATGCACTCTTCACTGTCATCATGACGACTCTTTTCGTATCCACAAATGTTTTTGCGGTTGAGAATGTTGCGAAAGTCGTGATCATGAGAGGACAAGTTAAAGCAAAATTTTCTGATGGATCAGTTGTCGATGTCAAGGCCGATCAGTCGCTTCCTGAAGGCGCTACTTTGCAGACAGCTGATAAAAGTTTTGTGAAGTTGCTTTTCATAGATAAATCTCAAATGAATCTCGGGCCAAATTCACAGATGATCATTAATGCATTTCCAAAAAAAGAGGCAGGGATTATCACTCTTGTAAAAGGGCAGATCAGATCTCAGGTTACAAAAGACTACATGGAAATGGATGACAAAAATAAAAGTAAGCTTTATATCAAAACTAAAACAGCAGCGATGGGTATTCGTGGAACTGACTTTCAGGTTAACTACAATCCGGAAAATCAGAATACGGCCCTTATTACTTTTGAAGGTAAAGTCGCGATGGCCCATATTGGAAAAGAAACAAGAGAAGAAAAATTCGACCAGACTATACTTGAAAAAGTTGTCTCTAGTGATAAAGCAGTTATGGTAACTCAAGGGCAAATCTCTGCTGTTAACTTAAACGTTGCAGAACGTGCCATGGTTCCGACAAAGCTGGGAACAAAACAAATTGAAGCACTGGAAGGGAATGAGACAGGATTAAAAACTGCTTCAGCTGAAGAAAGTACAAAACAATTCAGAAATCCGCTTCCACCGGGTGCAGACGGTGCGGCCTTCTCGAATACATCTACAGCGATGGATAAAGAAATTTCTAAAATGGGTGTCGATGTAAAAGCGTCGCAGCCTCAGATAACGGCCACAGACAAAACGACTACTGCAAATCCTGAAGGATTCTTCAACGTGAAGACCGGTGAATATAAATTACCGGCAGGAAGTATTGTCGATTTAGCGACAGTTAATATCATCCCTCCTCCAACGAACGCTGTTTTTGATAAAAACTCAGGTACATTTACTGTTCCTGAATCTTTCGGAAAAATTGACAAGGCCACTGGGGCATACAAAGCACCGGCAGGTCTGTCACTTGGAAACGATGGTCAGTTTAAAATGGTAGACCCGGCGGCATACCAAAAAGCTCAGGCACCGGTTGAAGATAAAAAAAGCGATGACCGTACTCCAGCAAGTGCAGCTCCAGTGACATCTGCGGTGGTAGCACCACCAAATATGTTTGCCGGAAGACCAGAGATGGCCAATTTTGTGGCAACCAACGCAGTTGTTGTACCGGCAGCAGCGACAGCATTACTTCAGCAGGCCGCTTCACCAACGAACGCCCTTCAGGCCGTCGCTGATGAACAAAAGAAAAAAACTGAAATACTCAGACAGACGACTAGTGAAGCAGCAGCTACAAGCAGTGCTACTAGTAAAGTAAAATTTATTTTTGATGCACAGTAAATAAAATCAATTATAATAATCGAGAACATAAAATTAAAAAGCACCTCTCAGAAGGTGCTTTTTTTGTTATAGGACGTAACAAATGATTCTCAATCGAGTTAGATTAAAAATCGCTGTGCCTGCTGCCATTGTATTGTTGAGCACTGCTGTTAATGCGAATTCACTCGAAGAATTTTATAAACATTATAAGAGTGGACATTACCCTCAAGCGCTTGAAGCACTCGATAAATTAAGTGTTGAAGAAAACACTCTTTCATCAAAGGATTATCTTTCAGGTCTTAGTTATTCAAAAATGCAGGAATACGACAAAGCGGCAGTGCATTTTGCCAAGGCGATTGAATTAAAAAATGACAGCATAGATCTATACTACGAATACGGGCAGGCCTTATATGCTGCCAATGAATTAAGGAAGGCCCGTGAAGCTTTTAAAACTTCCGCAGGAAAAAAATTCAATGAAACAGCGTCTCTTTACTACGTAGCTCATATTTCGCAAATTCTTGAAGAGTACGATACGGCAAAAGATTATTACATGATGGTCTTGAAAGATAAGTCTGCTGACTCAAAAATGAAGCAGATCGCGACTTTTCAGGTTGCAGAAACACTTTTATCAATCGCCAGAGAAAAATCAAAAGAAAAGGAAGACATCAACAGAAGAGTGGAGAAATTCGTTCTTCCGATGATGCAGAAAAGTTATGAGATGGACAAGAGCACTCCTCTGGCCAATGATGTTGGCCAGAGAATTTTTGAACTTAAAAAAGAATTTAATCTTGACCCGGATGTTCTTGCCAATGGCAGAAGAGTTTCTCCAAAACACTATTCTGGTTATGTCAGTCAGAAAATTAAATTTGATGACAACATTTCTTTAACAAATGAAGAAAACAATATCCAGCAGTCAAAAAAAGAATCTTATATCTTTGAAACAGAAGCTTATGCAAAATATGACTTCATTGTAAAAAAGAAATTTATTATTTCACCGGAAGCACGCTTCACATTTACAGAACACGGTGACAGATCCAGTCCTGAAGTATATCAAAACGACGCTTTTGTCATGAATTTTGACCTGAAAAACAAGTATGAGCATACTTATAAAGACAAACCTGCAAGCATGATTTTTGATATCGACCACTCACGTACATCTAAAGACTGGCATACAAGGAAAAAGATAGAGCACTATGCCTCTTCAACAACTTTCACTTTTGGAGAAAGCTTAAGCTACTTTGAGGTCGGTGATACGACATTTAAGATAAAAAGAAAAAATTATGCTGGAGAAAACGAGGCCATTAACAACCACACAACATCGCTGAGTGGTGACCAGACTTTTTTCCTTCCTATTCAGCACCTTCTGATTGCACTTTTTGATGCCAGCTTTATCGACAACTATAACAACTCAACGACCAATACTAATACTTACCTCTTCCGTCTGGACTATATTATTCCTGAAATTGCTCCAACCTATACTTTAGGATTTGGTCTTGCCTATACTCTTACTGACACTCTAAAACAGAAAGCCACCAGAGGAACTGAAAAAAGCTTCAACCCTTCAATTGACCTGTCAAAAGAGCTGAGCTCAAACAGCAAGATCAGTATCAACTACGACTACACTAAAACAACATCGCTCGATACAAGTTATGCCTATAATAAAAATATTTTTACAGCAGAATATCGTTTTAGTTTTTAATACATAATGTGAGTGGAGACTTAGTCTATGCTTTTTAGAATCTTCCAGTATCTTGGAATCATGGCCATTGTTACTTTTAGCGCGGCCAGTATTTTTTTATCGACCAGCGCACGTGATCTTAACTCTTACAGCAACCAGTCCTTTTTTGTAAACTACGCTTCATTTTTCGAAGACCGCTTTTACGATCTGCGGATGAAGCTTACGATCGATAGAAATAAAAAAGATGACCGTCTGGTTCTCGCTGCGATTGATGACAGGTCATTGACAAAAATCGGAAGATGGCCTTGGTCGCGTACGCAAATCGTAAAGCTGGTGGATAAGCTTCATCTTTACGGCGCAAAAGTTGTGGCATTCGATATTTTCTTTTCAGAACCGGAGCTCGCATGCAATGCCGAGTCCCCTGATCTTCTTCTCGCGCAGACTTTGAAAAATTTTCAGTCGACTCCGGGAAATAAAATTATTCTTCCCTATTCAGTTGTAAAAAAAGAAAATGATGTCATTGATGAGGAAAATTATTTTAAAGAAGCACCTGACCAGCTTTTAAATTACATGATGGATGCCAGACAAGCTGAAGGGTCAAATCTTCAGGAATATCTTGCTGAAAAAAAAGTTTATCCTATTGGGCCTCTCGCTAATGCCGATGTTGGAATTGCACACATTGAAGCTGAAGCAGATGCAGACGGGGTTTTCCGCCATTACCCTATTACAGCGAACGTCAGTTCTATTTATCTGCCGTCATTTGCTCTTCAGGCCTATGAGATGTATTCAGGCGATCGCACTGTGGTTAATATTCCATCCTCTGAAACGGCTTTTTTGAAAACTAAAAAAGGAAATTTATACGTAAACTATAACGGTGAATCAAAGATCAGATGGTTTGGAGGACTCGACCATTTTCCCACTGTCAGCGTCTACGATATTTTAACGGCGAAGGACAGCGACGCTGAAAAAATGGCCATTTTTAAAGACAAACTGGTCTTTATCGGATCAACAGCTTTCGGTGCAAACGATTTAAGAAATACACCTGTCGATCCGATTTTACCAGGGATCGTTTTCCACATGAACATGGTACATATGCTTCTCGAAGGAAAATTTCTGGTGTCTGAACTTGATTCAACAAAAATTTCATGGATCATGCTGATCAGCGGAAGTGTGGCCATCGTCACTACAATGCTTTTCGGCCATGCTATTTTAGATTTTTTTGCAGTCTTTTTTATTATGGGCGGTCTTTTTTATCTCGACTCTTATTACTTCATTCCCAAAGGCTATAACAACAGACTTTTCTTTTGTTTATTTTCTGTGCTGAGCTGCTACTCGTGGTCAACTTTCCTGCATTTTTATCAGTCAAATAAGGAAAAGAAAAAAATTAAAGGGACATTCTCACGCTACCTTGCTCCTTCAATCGTCAACGACCTTTTAAAGAACCCTGAGAAAGTCCGTCTCGGTGGTGAGAAGAAAAATATTACAGTATTCTTCTCTGACGTAAGAGACTTCACTAGCATTTCTGAAAAGCTGACTCCGGAGCAGTTAACGTTATGTCTGAATAAATATATGACGATGATGACTGACACACTCTTTGAGCACAACGGAACTCTCGACAAGTATATCGGAGACGCGATGGTTGCTTACTGGGGAGCTCCAGTTGATTTACAGGATCATCCTTATTGGGCCGTGAAAGGCGCTATTCAGATGATCGAGAGACTTCCTGCAATCAATGAAGAATTCGCACGTGAAGGCTTTCCTCAATTCAAGCACGGGATCGGTCTTAACACCGGAGAGTGTTCAGTCGGTAACATGGGGTCGAATCAAATTTTTTCTTATACCGCTCTCGGTGACAACATGAACCTTGGCGCACGTCTCGAGTCTCTTTGTAAGTATTATGGTGTTCAGTTGAATATTTCCGAGTACACAAAAAATGCGATCCCGGAAAATCTTGCAAAGGAATTTACTTTCAGAACGCTCGATAAAGTAAAAGTTAAAGGTAAAGAAAACTCAGTAACAATTTATGAA
Source organism: Bacteriovorax sp. (assembly GCA_014376445.1). Lineage (GTDB taxonomy): Bacteria > Bdellovibrionota > Bacteriovoracia > Bacteriovoracales > Bacteriovoracaceae > Bacteriovorax. The sequence goes on from JACMRM010000006.1 coordinate 64,946, forward strand.
GTCCTTCACCCTAATCATCACTTGATTAATTTTAAGGATGACCTGCATATGTATGAGAATGCTTTTCAAATGTATTTGGATGAAAAATTTACGAAGGCCTCTGAAGTATTTCAGGAGCTTCATAACAGGCATCCTGAAGACAAAAGTTTTGAACGTATGCTGCATATGTGCCAGGACTTCATGGCAGTGCCACCTCTACCTAATTGGGACGGGTCGTATACACATAAGTCGAAGTGATTCATTTATGGCGCTCGACAATCCATTAACGAGGACCTAAAGTTTTCTTATGAAAAAATTATTTATTATTCTTCTCTGCACATTCTCAACCGGCCTTTTGGCCAAAACTCCGGCGACTTTAAAATACCCGGTCGATTTTTTATTTACCAAAGTTCTGGAGAAAAAACACCAGACAAAAAATGAAGCGATCCCCATGCCACATATTTATTATAAAAGCAGCACCCCTCTAAAACAATTCCAGGACGCCATTGAAAAGCAATGGAATATGAGACCCAAAGTCTTCACTAATGCTTTTGCGGTTGATAATAACGAAATTTATATTATGGATGATGCCTCATACTACGAAGAGAAAAAACGCTGCATGGACGACTCTCTAGTTCATGAACTGGTTCATTACGTTCAGGTGAAATACCTAAACTGGGACATTCATGACGAAAGTCTTGAGTGGGATGCAATTGAAATTCAAACTGAATTTCGTGAAGAATTTTGTAAGCTATAACGGCAAGTTCACCAGCGTTTGAACAATTTTTATATAGTGCTGAGAAGAAATGCTCCCGCGGAGCATTTCTACATGTAATGAAAAAGTAAAAAAATAATTCGCGTATCAGAAATCGAAGCACAAATGACTATTTTATAACGGCAAGTTCACCAGCGTTTGAACAATTTTTATATAAGACGGCGAAGTAAACTCCTCCACCAGCTTAGGAATAATCAATTTCATCTCAGGCCTTTGCTTGGCATCTGTCATGCCAATAAACTGCTCAACAAAACCTTCAGCAATCAGTAAAACTTTTGACAGCGGCGAAAGATCTTCAGGATACTTATTGGCAAAACCAGTCCCTTTCTTCATGCCATGATGATGTTTAATTAAAACATCAGCTCCCATCGGACATCTCTTATAAGTTACAACCAGCTCTGCAGCAAGCTTAGCGTGGTTCATTACAATTTCTTTTTCTTTTTCATTCAACAGCGGACTATCGACAAGGCTTTTCTCAAATTTTAACTGAGGGTACTTCATGAAAATTGGTGCAAGATAAATATCATGGAAAAACAGAACGAAATTGATTTTATCAGTCTGTCCGTCTCCACCCCATGTTACATTTTTAATAATATGATTGGCCACATAGCTTGCAATCATTGAATGAGTAAAAATATATCCACTTTTATTATTAAGCATCGTGGCCAGAAGCCCTTTCAGCTGGGCATTGTCTTTAACAACATCTCCCATTACTTTAGCTGAAGCATTGGCAATCGAAACCATTTCAGATTTAATTTCTTCGCTGGTGAATAAATTCGCCATCGCAAACTCAAAACCATCGTTGAGCATTTCAACTTTTTTCTCATTGGTTGCACCATCACTATTTTTTAATGCCAGCGTGATCTTTTCAATCAACAGCAAAGAGACATTGTTAACAACAACCAGGCGGTCAGAACTTTTTACAAAGATTTTGTCAGCACCGGAAGCTCTCACCGATTTGATATTATCTTCCAGCGGCTCGGAAGCAGCTGTTAAAAGTTTATGTGAGCCGTTTTTTTCGATATAAATATTGCAAGGGGCCTTCGCAAGGCCTTCTATGGGTTTAATTGAGATCGGATAATAAGCGCTCATCTGCATTTCAGACATTTGTTTTGCCGTTACACCTAAAATTCCTGCTGATCTTTTTAAAAGCGACTGGATATTATATCGTGAAGAAACAGCAAAAGTTTTAGCGTCTATTTCAGCATCAAAATCGTGCCCAACTTTAATCAAAGGAGTTTTTACAGCGTAGCCGCTTCTGTATTCATTAATTTCTTTAATGGCATCTTTTTTATTTACTGTATCGAGTGAGATGATGAGATCAAAATCTTTTCTCTGCTTATGAATAGCAATTGCTGCTTCTGTCGTTGTAACAAGCTCTATGGAAGTTGCAAGATAAACTTCAAGGTTCATGACGTAAAGGATGCTTAAAAATTCATTGTCACAGACGACCAGTGTTTTGCTCATGCGGATTCCAGTTAAATAAAAAATGCTTAAAATAGGTTTAAGAAAGAATATCACAATTATAAAAAATCACGAATAGAATGTGATGGAAAAAGAATTCCCCCTCTGATTAGCAGAAGGGAAATAATAAAAAAAAGACTAGTACTTTAGTAAATCCAACATACCTTGATAAGCACGATCAGCGTTAGGAAGAATAGCTTTCTCAAGAATACGATTGAAACCAACCGGAGTATTAGTTGAACCAATACGTTTAACTGGAGCGTCGAGGAATTCAAAAGCTTTTTCGTTCACTATTGCTGCTAACTCTCCACCAAATCCGCCGAAAACTTTATCTTCGTGAACAATCAAACATTTGTTTGTTTTTTTCACTGAATTGATAATGGCATCAACATCCAAAGGAACAATTGAACGAAGATCGATCACTTCAACATTATGGCCTTCGCCCGCAAGTTTCTCAGCAGCTTCAAGACACATATGAACTGTGTTTCCGTAAGTCAGAACTGTTAAATCAGATCCCTCACGTCTTGTGCGAGCTTTTCCAAACGGAACTTCGAAATCTTCAGGGACCGGAGTCATTGCAGATTTAGAATTGTATAAAGCTTTCGGCTCTAAAAATAATGTTGGCCCTTTAGATCTGAAGGCAGTTCGGAGTAATCCGGCAGCGTCGTCAGCAAATGCCGGAATAACGATTCTGATTCCAGGAATTGTAGCGAGAGATCCTTCAAGGTTTTGCGAGTGATACAACCCGCCACCAATGTATCCGCCTGAAGCAAGTCTGATAACAACGTTCGGGCAGAACGCGCCATTAGATCTCCAGTAGTCATGTGACATCTCGATATATTGCTCCATTGCCGGCCAGAAATAGTCGGCGAATTCTGCACCTTCAACACACACGCGGATATCATCTCTGAAACGAGAGAATCCGTTTGCAGTTCCTAAAATATAATCTTCAGCAATCGGCCCGTTGAATACGCGCTCGATTCCGAATTCCTGCTGCATTCCTTTTGAAACGTTGAAGATTCCGCCTTTTTCTTTGTGGGCCATATCCTGGCCCCAGATAAAAGTATTCGGGTTGTGACGAAATTCTGCTTTCAATGTTCCGTTTAATGAATCGATGAACTTCATCGGCTCAGTTGTCGCGTTGTGAGTTCCATCCGGATATTTTGTTGAAACGTATGGTTCAGCATAAAGGAAATCGTAGATTGAGGCAGGGTCAGGATTTGGAGCTTTCATTGCTTTTGTGTGAGCATCCAGAACAATTTTTTTCTGCTCACTATCAATGGCACTTAGTTCTGCTTCAGTAAAAACTTTTGCATCCAACAATTCTTTTCTGTAACGAAGGTATGGATCCTGAGCTTTTGCTGCTGCAATCTCAGCGTCGTCTCTGTACCATTCGTGTTTGTCTGAGTTGGAGTGGTTCCCGATTCGAACGCAGTCTGCGTGAACGATAACCGGTTCGCATTTTTCAATTGCGATTCTTCTCGCTTCTTCCATAGCAGACATAGAGTCGAATACATCTTTTCCGTCACAATGAATGATTGTTAAATTTAAAAATCCAGTAAAGTTGTCGGCCACTCTTTCATTCGCCGTCTGATCACGTTTTGGAACTGAAATCCCGTAACCGTTATCCTGAAAAACAAAAATGACAGGAAGTTTTTCTGTTGAGGCTCCGTTGATTGCTTCGTAAACATATCCTTCAGAAACTGATGATTCACCTTGAGAAGAAAATGCCACACCTTTGTGCTTATATCTCTTCATTGCACGAGCAACACCAACAGCATGAAGCGTATGGTTCCCTGTACAAGATGAAACATTGTGAATGTGCCACTCTGGTTTAGCAAAGTGATTCGACATGTGACGTCCACCCGAAGCTAAGTCTGTTGCTTTTGAAATCCCGTTTAAAATAATTTCTTCAGCGTTAACTCCAGCGGCCACTGCCGTCAGCATGTCGCGATAGTAAGGGAATAGATGATCAGCGCCCTTAACAAAAGTTTGTCCGATTGCTAATTGAATTCCATCGTGTCCTGCATATGGTGCGTGGTAAGACCAACCGATTGCTTGTTTTAAATAATTTGGGGCACGCTCATCTAATAAACGCCCAAGAGTCATGAGTTCGTACCATTTTTTAAGTTCAGCTTTCGGCGTTTTTTTCGCCGAGTATTTCTTTTCTACTTTTTTCAGCATAGATACCCCAAGTCATAAAAAATATAAGGAAATTTATCTTAGCAAGTTTGCAGAAAAAATGCACCCCAAGGTGCATTTTTATGGCGATAAAGTACACGAAAAGATAAGCTCCTTCCAAAGAGTTCTGCAAACAAAGTCTTTTCAAAGGAGTTCATAATGCCTGTCGCCACACCAGATCAATATAAAAAAATGCTCTCAAGCGCCAAAAAAGGCGGATATGCGTATCCAGCAATCAACGTAACATCAATGTCCACTGCCAATGCCGCACTGAAAGCCTTTGCTGATAAAAAATCTGACGGTATCATTCAAGTGTCTACAGGCGGCGGTAAATTCGCATCAGGTGCTGCTTCCGATATGGCAATGGGAGCAATCTCAATTGCTCAACACGTACACCTTATGGCCGAAAAATATAATGTGCTCATCGCACTTCACACTGACCATTGTCACCCACAATACGTTGA